>DAIOWC010000062.1:7670-27299 GCA_036758685.1 Streptosporangiaceae bacterium
CGTATCTGCACCACGACAAGCCAGAGGCCGAGGAGGGCAAAGCAGGCCGGCGCATTAATTAATCCGGCTGGCCTTTAAAGTCCGGCTCGCGGCAGTGTCGCACCGGGCGCGCAGATGCCGGCGCGGTCCGCGCCCGCCGGGCCAGGTGATCGGGACCGTTTGTCAGTGAATAGCCCTGAGAAACGGTCCCGATGTCGGGCCCGAGTTCCAGGCAACCCAAAGCGTGCTGCCGGTGGCGTCCACTAGCTCGTGCCCAGGACCTCGGCCAGCCCGGAGAACGTGAACTCCGCCGCGGTGGCCTGAGTCGCCGCCCTGAGCAGTTGCAAAGTGGCATGGTCCAGCGCGGGAAGCTGGTCAAGCTCGTGCCATGCGACCTCGGACAGCTCGCCGTCATGGACGTGCGCGGTGCCGCCGACGGCCCGGCACCGGAAGCAGTACTCCAGGTACTGGACCTGGTCCCCGTTGCCGTAGGTGATCGGCGGCGACACGCTGATCGACGTCAGGGCCGCGGGCTCGGCGATCACGCCGGTCTCCTCGAAGACCTCCCTGACCGCCGCATCCGCCGGCTGCTCCCCTGGATCGATGATCCCGCCGGGCAGGCTCCAGTTGCCGGTATCGGCCCGGCGCCCGAGCAGGACGCGGCCGTCCTCGTCGAGAACGGCTCCCATCGCCGTCGACAGCCAGAGCAGCTGGTGACCGACCTTCCGGCGCAGGTCGAGTACGAACTCGGGAGTCGGCATGCAGCTATTGTTGCTGGCCGGCCCTCCTCGGCCGGCCAGGGGCTACCGCTGCCACCTGATCGCCGCGAGCCGCCGCGCCGAGACGTAGCCGTTGTCGGCGAACCAGCGCGCCGAGTCCTCGATCGCCAGCCGCGCGGGGCGCGACTTGTGCCCGATCTCGGCGCGGGCGCGGTCGTCGTTGAAGATCATCCGCGTCGTGGACATGCGGGCGGCCTCCAGCGGCACGTGCGGTTCGCGGCGGAGCAGCGAGCCCTCGATCAGGGTCGACGCGTACGCGGCCCCGAGCACGACCGGCCGCGGCACCTGAACCCGCGGCACGGGCAGGCCCGCGCAGTCGGCCAGGGTGGCGAGTATCTCCCGCATGGAGAGGTTCTCCCCGCCCAGGATGTAACTGCGGCCCTTGCGGCCGTGCTCCAGCGCCGCGAGGTGGCCCTGGGCCAGGTCGTCGACATGGCAGACATTCAGGGCGGTGTCGACGAACGCCGGCATCTTGCCGTTCAGGAAGTCCAGCACGACCTTCCCGGTGGGCGTCGGTGCCACGTCGCCCGGCCCCAGCGGGAACGTCGGCAGCACGATGCTGACGTCCAGGCCCTCGCCGGCCGCACGGAACACCTCATGCTCGGCCGTGAACTTGGTCCGCTTGTAGTGGCCGAACAGGTGCGCCACATCCGCGTAGGCGGTCTCGTCCGCAGCCTCGCCCAGCCGGGTGCCATGGAGGCCGAGCACGCCGACGGTCGAGGTGAAGACCATCCGCTCGCAGCCAGCAGCACGGACGGCGTCGATGACGTTGAGCGTCCCGCCGACGTTGACGTCGCGGAACAGCCGCGGGTCACGGGCCCAGAAGCGATAGATCGCCGCGAGGTGGAATACGTACCGGGCGCCCCGGCACGCCCTTCGCATCGCGTCGGCGTCGCGGATGTCGGCCACGGTCTGCTCAAGATCAAGCTCGCGCAGGTTGGTGTCGTCCGCACCCGGCTCGACGAGCGCGACCACGTGGGCGCCCTTCGCCTGGACGGCGCGGGCGACGGCCGAGCCGATGAAGCCGGAGGCACCGGTGATGACCACCCGGTCGCCCGGCTGGATCGAGGCGGCCTCTGACATCCGCCCGGTGTCGGCGACCGGCTTGGCCTGGGCGTTCAGCCGTGCCGGGGGCAGCGAGCCTGTCTCCGGCGCCTCCGCAGGAAGCCGTGGCGCCGGCACGGCCGCGGCAGGGGTCGGGGTTTGCTGGATCACGGGCCGGTCCGCGGCGATGCTGCGCAGCGACTTCCGGTGCAGGCCGCCAGTCGCCATGGTCCGGCCCACCTCGAGCGCGAGCCCGGAGCCACGGTGGGCGTCGGCCATGATGTCGTCGAGGGCCTGCACGAAGTAGCTGACTTCCTCGGGACCGCTGATGAGCGGCGGCAGCAGCTTGATGATGTTGACGTTGTCCGCGGCCACCTGGGTCAGGATGCGGTGCCGGTGGAACAGCGGGACGACCACCATCTGCGAGAACATGCCGGTCCGCACCCGCTCGACCGTCCGGAACCGCCGTCTGGCCGACCCGGACGCGGGCTCGCCGAACTCGATGCCGATCATGAGCCCGAGCCCGCGGATGTCCTTGATCATCTCGTACCGCGCCGCCAGGGACCGCAGCTCGTCCTGGAGCAGCGTGCCGGTCCGCTGCGCCTGCCCGACGACGTCCTCGTCGTCGAATGCCGCCAGGGTGGCCAGCCCCGCCACCATCGCGAGCTGATTGCGCCCGAACGTGCTGGAATGCTTCAGCGCGTCCTGCATCGAGTCGTAGACGCTGGCGAAGATCTTGTCGGTCGTGAGCATGGCGCCGAGCGGGATGTACCCGCCCGACAGGGCCTTCGACAGCGTGATGATGTCGGGCTCGAGGCCCCAGTGCTCGTGGCAGAAGAACTTGCCCGTGCGGCCGAGGCCGGTCTGCACCTCATCGATGACCAGCAGCGTCCCGTAGCGGCGGCACAGGTCCTGCGCCGCCTTCCAGTACTCCCCGGTGGCGCAGTACACGCCCTTGCCCTGGATGGGCTCGGCGATGAAGGCCGCCACCTCACCGGTGCGCAGCCGGTCCTCGAGCGCGGACAGATCGCCGAAGGGAACGGCGACGGTGTCGGGCAGCAGCGCCCCGAACCCGCGCCGGAATTCGGTGCCGCCGTTCAGCGCCAGGGCGCCCGTCGTCAGCCCGTGGAATGCGTGCTCGGCGTAGAGGATCGCCTGCCGCTTCGTCGCCTGCCGGGCGAACTTGATCGCCGCTTCGATGGCCTCGGCGCCGGAGTTGCAGAAGAAGGCGCGGTTGATGTCCGCGTGGGCCCTGGCGGTGAGCTGCTCGGCCAGCACGCCGGGCAGCAGGGCACAGTCCATCTGCACCATGTTGGGCAGGTCGAGGTCGATGGCCTGGTGGAGGGCGGCCTTGATGGCCGGGTGGCTGCGGCCGAGTGCGTAGACGCCGAATCCGGAGAGAAAGTCGAGGTACCGCTGCCCCGTATCGTCGTAGAGGTAGCAGCCCTCACCCCGGACGTAGTTACGGGCGAATCCGAGGGTCCGGAGAGTACGGGCCAGCTGATTGTTCATGTGCTGCTCGTGCAGAGCGAAATTCTCTCCGGAGCGTGCCGCGAGCACGCGGGCGACATCGAAGGGCATGCTCCTCCTTGCGCGTTACGTCAGTGAGCGGCCGACCGCAGGTGCCTCACCTGCAGTAACCGCAGCCCAATGTCGAACTATCTTCGCGCGCGGGCCCTGCTACTGCCCTGGTCTTCTCGGACTATCGGGCAGGAAATGCTGGCCGCGCGCGGACGTCGGGTGCCCTCAGTACTGCGATGGCTACCGCCGGTCCTTCTTGCGCCTCTATCCTTGCATCAGGCGGGTGCGACGCTGATATCCCAGGTTGGTCTAACTATGGCCAGCACATGTCGGTATGTCGCATACTGCTGGTCGAGGGGGGTGCGGTGTCGGTTCAGTCCAGGCTCAGCTCGGTGCCGGGCCAGGATCCGCAGCGGCTTGTCGCTGGCGGCGACCTGGCTTCCTTTACCGACCTGTTCCGTGCCCGGGCGGCCCACGTCTTTGACTACTGCAACTGCCTGCTGGGCGACGACGGCGAGGCGGCGGATGCCACCGCGGCTACGTTCATCACGGCCCATTCGCTTCTCGGCCGCCTTCGCGATCCTGACCGGGTAGACGCCTGGCTCTTCGCCCTGGCCCGCCGCGAGTGCAAGAGCAAGCAGCCGGCCAGGGCCGAGCTCGGCGGCGGCGGCCCGCCGCCCGCCCAGAGCGAGACCGAGCGGGCCTTCCCGGCCGCCTCGGCCAGCAGCAGGCCGGCCTTTGACCGGGACGCCGTCAGCCTGGCCGAGGCCGACACCGATGAGCTCAACGCCATCGTCGACGCCGCGGACGACAAGCAGGCCAGGGAGGTCCTGGCGGCCTTCAGCGCGCTGCCGGTCAGCGACCGCGAGGTGCTGGCGGCCTTCAGCGCTCTGCGGCCGCGCGACCGCGAGGTGCTCGACCTCGTTTACTGGCACGGGATCCGGCCCGCGGAGCTGCCCGCCATTCTCGGGATCACCGCTCAGCAGGCCTACAAGCTGCTGACCGCGGCCGTGAAGCGCTTCCGCAGCTCGGCTGAGCGGGTGCACGCCTCGGTGGTACGGCAGGGAAATGCGGTGCCGAGCTCGGGCGACGACCTGCTCGCAGCCATGCCGACGGCCAGCCTGCCGACCTCCGTGTGGTACCGGACGGCCAGGACGGTGTTCGAGCCGGAGTTCCGCGGCTACTACCGTGTGGTCGCCGCGCACGCCGGGCCGCTGCGGGCCGACGGCTTCCCGGCGCAGGCGACAACGAGCCAGGGCGGCGGCAGCGGCGGCCGCACACGCGCGGTCGGCATGGCCGCGGCGGTGCTCGTGCCGGTGCTGGCGGGAGCCGCGGCGGTCGCCTACGCCGCCAAGTCGACGCCGGGTACCCCGCTGCCCCGCGCCGGGACCACCGTCACCCAGACCGGCCACGGGAGCGGGCTGACGCACTCGGCGCGCAAGCTGCCCGGCAAGCAGCACGCGGTGGCGCGGCCGAGCTCGAGCCTGTTCCCGACCTCGCCCGGCCACTCGGTGCCGCCGGTGTACGTGCCGACCGGCCCGACCACGGGTACAACGGGCGACCCGAACCCGGCCCCGTCGTCGCACCATCCCTCATCGGGCCCGACGACCCGCCCGCCGACGGTGTCCTCGTCGCCTGCCCCCTCGGTGACAGTCTCATCCTCCCCGTCACCGTCGAACTCGAGCAGCTCTACGCCGACTAGCGCGCCGGCCTCGTCCTCGTCCCCGGCCTCGGGAGGCAGCTCGCCGAGTCCGGGGACCGATCCCTCGCCATCCTGACCTGGGCGCCGGCCGGTCAGGCCGCCTCGATGATGGCGGCGACGCCCTGGCCGCCGCCGACGCACATCGTCTCCAGCAGGTAGCGGCCGCCGCGCCGGCGCAGCTCACGCATGCCGGTGGCGAGGATCCTGGCTCCGGTGGCCCCGATCGGGTGCCCCAGCGAGATGCCCGACCCGTTGACGTTGAGCTTGTCCTGGTCGTTCCAGCCCCACCCGGCCAGCACCGCCAGCACCTGGGCCGCGAACGCCTCGTTCAGCTCGACGAGGTCGATGTCATCCCAGCTCAGGCCCGTGCGAGCGAACAGCTTCGCTACCGCGGGCACGGGTCCGATGCCCATGGTGGCCGGCTCGCACCCGGCGGCCGTCCAGCCGGTCAGGTAGCCGAGCGGCTCCAGCCCGAGTGCCTCCAGCCGGTCCTCGGCAACGACCAGGCACGCCGCCGCGGCGTCGTTCTGCTGGCTGGCGTTGCCAGCCGTGACCGTGCCGCCGGCCATGATCGTCCGCAGCTTGCCGAGCGACTCTGGCGTCGAGTCGGGCCGGATGCCCTCGTCGCCGCTGACGACCACCGGCTCGCCCCGGCGCTGCGGGACGGTGACCGGGACGATCTCATCGTCGAAGAGCCCGGCCGACCGGGCGGCAGCGGCGCGCTGGTGACTGCGGGCCGCGTAGGCGTCCGCCTCGTCCCTGGTGATCCCGTATTCCTTCGCCAGGTTCTCCGCGGTCTCGATCATCCCCGAGATCTTGCCGAACCGCCATTCCGGCTGGGACCGCTCCCGGCCGCGGTCCAGCCGGTCGTACAGGAACTGGCTCCCGGACCTGGCGCCCCAGCGCATCGCGGTCGTGTAGTGCTCAACGTTGCTCATGCTCTCCACGCCGCCGGCCACCACCACATCAGCGGCGCCGGTCTGCACCATCATGGCCGCGGTGGCGATGGCCTGCAGGCCGCCCCCGCAGCGCCGGTCCAGCTGGAAACCGGGCACGCTGACCGGCAGTCCCGCCTGCAGCGCCGCCCAGCGGCCGACGCACGGCGTCTCGCCGTTGGCGTAGGACTGGGCGAAGGTCACGTCGTCGATTCGCTCCGGATCGATCCCGGAGCGGTCGAGCACGGCCTTGATCACGTTCGCGGCCAGCTCCTCGACCGGCACGTCCCGAAGACTCCCGCCGAAAGTGCCCACCGGCGTGCGCAGCGGCGTGACGATGGCGGCCCTGCGGATCGTGGTCATGGCTTCTCCTCGCTGCCAGGTGCTTGCGTCCATAGTCTCCCGCCCGCGTTCAGGCGGGCGCGGCGAGCCAGCCGTCGATCCGGGCGGTTGCGGCTGCGATCAGCGGCGCGGGCGCGCCGCTGGTCTCGATCGACGTGCGGGCGAGGCCGGCCAGCTGACCGTCGGTCAGCCCGAGCTCGGCGCGCGCGACCTCGTACTCGGCGAGCAGCCCGGAGCCGAACATCAGCGGATCGTCGGCACCCAGCGAGCACCGCACGCCCGCCGCAAGTAGCCCGGGCAGGGGGTGGCGCGTCAGGTCGGGAAACACGCCCAGGGCCCGGTTCGAGCTCAGCGAGACATCCAGCGTGACCTCGCGCTCGGCCAGCAGGGCGACAACCTCCGGATCCTCGGCAGCCCTGACTCCGTGGGCGATGCGGCGCGCGCCCAGCTGCGCCACCGCGGCCCGGACGCTGGCGGGGCCCGCCAGCTCCCCGGCGTGCGGTGCCGCGGTGAGGCCAGCCTCCCGCGCGATCGCGAATGCCCCGGCGAATGGCTCGTTCGGGATCGCGGCCTCGTCGCCGACCAGGCCGAAGGCGTGGATGCCGTCGTCGGCGTACCGCGCCGCGAACCTGGCCACCGTGACCGCGGCCTCCGGCCCGAGGCCCCGGACGGCCGCCATCGTCAGGCCGAATCCGACGCCCAGCCGGGCGCCCTCGTCCCGCCCGGCGGTCAGCACCATCTCGACCACCTGCTCGGGCGGGCCGAAGGCAGGCATCGTATGCGGGTCGAACTGCGGCTGCACCCAGATGGCACCGTCCGCGGCCGCGTCCGCGACGATCTCGCGCACGAGGCGGAGCAGGTTCTCCGGCCGGGTGCAGGTGAGCTCGAACGCCGCCTGATAGATGTCGCCGAACTCGGCGAACGTCGTGAAGCGGCGCGGGTCCGGCGGTGACACCCCGGCCGCAGCGGCGAACTGCACCAGGGTCCCCGGCCTCATCGCGCCGCTCAGGTGCAGGTGCAGCTCGGCCTTCGGCAGGCTGCGGAGGTCACGTCCGGACACGTCGTACAAGCTAGCCGATGGCCGGACAGAAGGCCTAAATCCGAGACGCAGTCGTTCCGAAATAACGGCTAGGCGACAACCGCCACGTAATGCCAGTCGAGCACGTCGCGGGCCGGCTGGCCGTCGGTCCGCACCAGGGAGCGCAGGTGGACCAGGCCGCCGGCGCCGGGCAGCGGGTCGATGCGCTCGACCGTCACCGTGCTGCGCAGGGTGTCCCCCTCGTGCACCGGTGCCAGGTGGTCACAGCTGTGCCAGCCAGCCACGGTGACGATCGACGGGAGCGCGCGGGCGGCCTGGGCGAGCGCGAGGCCGATAGTGTGCCCGCCGTACACCAGCCGCTCGCCGCCGGCGGCCGCGTAGTCGTGGTGCACGGCGGCGATGTTCAGCGTGAGCCGGGCCAGTTCGGGAGCGCTGGTGACGACGTCGCCGCCGGCCACCTCCAACTGCTGGCCGGCTTGCAGGCCGGCCACGCGAGGGGCGCCGGCCCGCGCGGCGAACGAGTCGAGCCGCCAGCCCGCGACCAGCCGGGCCAGATCCGTCGTGTCGACCGGCTCGCCGATCGCGTCCAGGTCGTCGGCGTGGCCGGTCAGCCGCTCCGGGTCGCGCAGCGGCAGCATCGCGCAGCGCCAGAAGTCGAGTACCGTGCGGTCCTGCTGGTCGGTCGTGGTGATGCGCAGGGCGGCAAGGCCGGTGGGCGCCCGGCCGGGGCGGGGCCGATTCTGCCGCAGCCCGGCCACGCGCGTCGTCGTGCGGAGCGTGTCGCCGAGCAGCGGCAGCCGCCGGAAGGCGAGGCCCCGGTAGAACAGATTCGCCTTGACGTGCTGCGTCACGAGCGTGGACTGCCCGATCGAGACGTCCCAGGCGAGCGACGGCGAGGCCAGCGGCCCGCCGCCGGTGACCTCGCGGCACTGGTCGTGATCGAGGGCCAGCGCCAGCCGGTCGCCGGCGATCGCCTGGTGCGCCGCCGCAAGGCCGGGCGTCAGCGTGAGACCGGGCGCGCCCGAGAACTCCTGGCCAAGGGCGAGTTCGTCGAAGTAGGGACCCTGTCCGGCCGGAGCGTGCATAGGCGGTCCCCGGGCGCCGTCAGGCCCGCACGTACGGTTGGCCGTCCGCCGCGGGCGCTCTGACCCGGCCGACGAGGCCCGCGACGGCGATGATCGTCGCGACGTACGGGGCCATGCCAAGGATGAACGGCGATATGGGCACGGAGATGCTCCCGAGGAAGCTCTGCAGGGCCTCGGCGAAACCGAACAGCAGCGCCGCGCCAGTACCCCCGAGCGGGGTCCACCGGCCGAAGATCATGGCCGCCAGCGCGATGTAGCCGAGACCCGACGACATGTCCTTGCTGAACGTCCCGACGGACCCGATCGTCAGGTACGCGCCGCCGATGCCGGCCAGCATGCCGCCGAGGATCAGGTTGCGGTACCTGGTCCACAGCACCCGGATGCCCACCGTGTCGGCGGCCGTCGGATGCTCGCCGACCGCGCGAACCCGCAGGCCCCAGCGCGTGTTGAAGAGGCCTACCTGCACGGCAATGATCGCCGCGTAGGTGAGGTACAGGAAGATCGTCGAGTCGAAGAGGATCGGGCCGAGGATCGGGATGTCGCCGAGGCCGGGGACCTTCAGCGGACCGTAGGTGGCCGCGCTGTTGTAGGTGTTGGCGTCCGGCACGAGCAGCCGGTCATACAGGTATCCGGTCAGGCCGCTGATGAGCAGGTTGATGACAACGCCGAGGATGATCTGGTCGACGAAGTACCGGATGGCGAACAGGGCGAGCATCGCGCCGACCAGGCCGCCGGCCAGCGTTCCGCTGACGAGCCCGAGCCACAGCACCCCGACGGCGCTGGCGACGACCGCCGCGGTGAACGCGCCCAGCAGCAGCTGGCCCTCGATCGCGATGTTGATGACGCCGGCGCGCTCTCCCATGCAGCCGGCCAGGGCCCCGAGTATCAGCGGGATCGAGTCCGTCAGCGTGTTCTGCAGCAGGACGACGACATTGACAGGAACGCCGGACGCCCAGCTGCCGGTGTCGGACCACACGAGCATCGAGATGATGAAGAAGAAGAGCACCAGCCCGATGCTCAGCCGCTTCAGCACCGGCGACTCGATGATTGTCATCCTGCCGATGCCGATGAGTACCGAGAGGGCGCCCAGGAGGTAGGCGGTCGGGCCCGCCGCCACGTTCAGGTTGGGCACGTTGACCTTGGCGCCGCTGATGGAGAACGCGAACGTCGCGTCGCCCTTGTGCGAGAAAAGGCCGAACAGCAGTATGTCGAGGAGGCCGAACGCGATCAGCGTGCCCCCGGCCAGCCACTTGCGATTGATCGTGGCCGCGGTCGGAGTGACGGTCGCCAGCGCGGTCATCCGTTCCACCCCTTCGCCACTGCGCCCAGGCCGCCGACTCGCGCCTCGCGTAGTCGGAAGACGGCCCGGATGAACAGCGGCGCCGCCACGAACAGCACGATCAGGCCCTCGATGACCTCGGTGATGTCAACCGGAACCGAAGTGGCGGCCTCCATGACCGTGCCGCCGGTGCTCAGTGCGCCGAACAGCAGCGCGGCGAGCACCACGCCCAGCGGCCGGGCCCGGCCGAGCAGCGCGACCGTGATCCCGTCGATACCGTAAGTGCCGTAGCTCTGGAAGTTCAGGCTGTAGAACGTGCCCTGGATCGTCACCGCGCCGCTGAGCCCGGCGAGGCCGCCCGCCAGCAGCATCGCCAGGATCCAGGTCCTCGGGACGCTCATGCCGGCGGTTCTGGCCGCGCTCGGATTGGCACCGACGGTGCGGAACTCGAAGCCGACCGTGCTGCGCTCGAGGAGCCACCACATGCCGGCCGCGGCCACGAGCGCGACCAGGAAGCCGACCCCGACCTGCGGCGGCGGCCCGCCGACGTGCGGCAGCTGGGCGCTGCTGGCGATGATCGGGCTGGTCAGGTTGGCCTGGTGCGGGAGCTGGAGCGCGGTCGGGGTGCCGAGCAGGTAGGACAGGAAGTCGTACATGACGTAGTTGAGCATGATCGTCACGATCACTTCATGCGCGCCGGTGCGCGCCTTCAGCAGGCCGACCAGCCAGCCCATCACCGCCCCGCCGGCAAAACCGCCGATCAGGCACACGATCGCGTGGATGACAATCGGCAGGCTGACGGCGAAGCCGAGGTAGGTGGCGACGATCGCGCCGCCGATCCACTGACTGGCCGCGCCGATGTTGAAGAGGCCGGCCCGGAACGCGAGCGCGACGGCGAGGCCGGTCAGGACCAGCGGTGTGGCCTGGGATGCCGTCTCAGAGAGCGGATAGAAGATCGCGCCCACCGAGCCGCCGTGGAAGGCGGCCGAGATCGTGTGCGGGTCGAAGATCGCGCCCTCGAACATCGCCGAGTAGGCCGCGGCGATGGCGTCCCAGGCGGCCGAGATCGCCACGCCGGGGTGACGGAAAAACCTGCTCCACGCGTGCAGCACCGTCGTGTCGCTGAAGGCGATGATCAGGGCGCCGAGTACCAGGGCCAGGATGATCGCGAGAGTCGTGACGACGGTCGAGCTGCCGTGGACGATCGCATCGAGAACCGCGCGGTCGAGGCGCTGCCTGCCGCCGCCTTCCGGCGGACCGGTCGCGGTAGCCGGGGCGGGCGCGGTCACGCTCTCCGACGCAGGCTCAGGGGTGCTGGCGCCGGAGCCGGCAGCTGGTTCCGGCTCCGGCGGAACGCCGCTGGCGTCATCGGTCATGTTGGCTCCGCTTGCCACTCGGGCCCGTCGGGGGGCGGACCGTCGTCATGATTGCCATCACCCGCCGTCTTGTCCCCCGCCCCGTTCGTGACGCCGGCCATCAACAGGCCGAGCTCGGCGACCGGCACGGTCGGCGGCCGGAAGCCGGTGAACTGTCCCTCATACATCACCGCGATCCGGTCGGCGAGCGCGTAGATCTCATCGAGCTCGGACGAGACGATGACAACCGCGACGCCCTCGTCGCGTTCCTCCACGATTCTGCGGTGCACGAACTCGATGGAGCCCACGTCCAGGCCGCGCGTCGGCTGGCTGGCGATCAGCAGCCGGACCTTGCGGCCCACCTCGCGGGCGAGGATCACCTTCTGCTGATTGCCGCCCGACAGCGTGCCGACCTGGGTGTCTATTGACGACGTCCGCACGTCGAACTCGGTTACCAGGCTGCTGGCGTTCCTGCGGATCTCGGCCAGGTCCAGCGCGAGGCCAGAGGCGAACGGCGGGCGGTCGTAGGTGTCGAGCACCAAATTGTCGGCCACCGAGAAGCCCGCGACCAGCCCGTCCTCTCGCCGGTCCTCGGGGATGTAGGAGACCCCGGCGCGCAGACGCTGCCGTGGCGCGGCATGACTGATGTCCCTGGCCTCGAGGCGGACGGTGCCGGCCGACAGCCGCAGGCCCATCAGCGCCTCGCAGAGCTCGGTCTGCCCGTTGCCCTGGACGCCGGCGATGCCGAGGATCTCACCCGCCCGGACCTGGAACGACACGCCGTCGACCGCGTTCTTGCCGCTGGCAAAGCCCTGGTCGGTGACGATCTGCTCGCCGGGCACGACGAGGTCCTGGACGTCCAGCACAACGTCGCCGGGTGTGGCCGGCTCCTTGCTGACCGTCAGCTCGACCGGCCGGCCGACCATCAGAGCGGCCAGCTCGGCGTCGCTGGTCGTCGGCGGCCGGTCGCCGACGACGTGGCCGCGGCGGATCACGGTGATCTTGTCCGCGATCGCCTGGACCTCTTTGAGCTTGTGGGAGATGAACACGATCGAGTGCCCGGACTCCTTCAGCTGGCGCATGACGCGGAAGAGATCCTCGGTCTCGCCGGGGGTGAGCACGGCGGTGGGCTCATCGAGGATCAGCACGCTGGCGTCGCGTAGCAGCGCCTTGATGATCTCCACGCGCTGCTGGACGCCGACGGGCAAGTCCTCGACGAAGGCGTCCGGGTTCACCTGCAGGCTGTAGCGGTCGGACAAATCGCGTACCCGCTGGCGGGCGGCCTTGCGGTCAAGCAGGCCGGTCCTGATCGGCGGCAGGCCCGGCAGCCGGATCGTGCGCACCTGCTCGACGCCGAGCGCGACGTTCTCGGCCACGGTGAAGACGGGGACGAGCATGAAGTGCTGGTGGACCATGCCGATCTTGGCGTTGATGGCGTCCCTGGGCGAGTGAATGCTCACGGGCTTGCCGTCGAGCAGTATCTCCCCCGAGTCCGGCTGAGTAAGTCCGTACAGGACGTTCATCAGCGTGGTCTTGCCGGCTCCGTTCTCGCCGAGCAGGCCGAGGATCTCGCCGGGGGCGACGGTCAGGTCGATGTGGTCGTTCGCAACCAGGCTGCCGAAGCGCTTGGTAATGCCGCGCAGCTCAAGCTCCACAACGTTCCTCTGCTGATCGTGCGGCCGCTACTGCCCTGGCTGCTCCCGTGGCCAGTCTGAGCTAACGCTAGCCCGGAGCCCAGGCCGGGCCGCCGAAGCGGCCCGGCTCAAGGCATTCTGGCAAACAGGGCGGGGTTTTTACACCGGGCTCTTGGTCGCCGGCACGATCTTGCCGCTGATGATCTCCTGCTTCAGCGTGTTCAGCTCGGCCTGCAGCGCGGCCGGGACCTTGCTCTGGAAATCGTGGTAGGGCGCCAGCTGGACGCCGCCGTTCGCGAGCGTGCCGATGTAGGTGCCCCCCTTGAAGGTGCCGTTGGCGGCCGACAGCACCGAGGTCTTCACCGCCGACTGGATGCCCTTCTCCACGCTGGTGATGAAGTACTTGCAGTACTGCGGGGCGCTGACGCAGCCGTCGGTGTCCACCCACATCATGTTGACCTTCTGGGTGCCCGCGGCGTTGTCGGCGTCCTGGACGGCCTTCGCGGCGCCGAGGCCTACGCCTCCGGCGACCGGGAAGATGATGTCCGCGCCCTCGGAGATGAACTGCTGAGTGATCGTCTGGCCCAGGGTCAGGTTGGTGAAGCTGTTGGTGAACTCTCCGGCCTGGCTCTGCTCATTCCAGCCGAGCACCGTGACGTTGGTGTGGTGAGCCTTGTTATAGGCCTGCACGCCGTCCCAGAAGCCGTCCATGTAGATGGTGACCGTGGGGATTTTCTCGCCGCCGAACGTGGCGACCTTGTCGGTCTTGGTCATGCCCGCGGCGAGGTAACCGCCGAGGTAGCCGTCCTGCACAGTGTTGAACACCAGCGAGTCGACGTTGGACGGCGGCGTCGAGGCCGCTCCCGATGCGCTGATCGGGCAGTTGGTCGTGCCGATGGCGCAGTCAACGATTGCGAACTTCGAGCCCGGATTGGAACCGGCGGCCGTACCGGTCGCCCCGGCCATCAGGAAGCCGACGGTGACGATAATGCCGCACTTCTCGCCCAGGAACGTGGTGATATTTGGCGCATAATTGGCCGAGCTGGTGGACTGAAGGTACTTAACCGAGACCTTGCTGTCAGCGGACGCCGCCTCCTGCATGCCCTGCCAAGACGATGCGTTGAACGAGCGGTCGTCGATACCGCCGGTGTCGGTGACCATGCAGCCGGTGAACGAACTGGTCGTCGCCGCCGGGCTCGAGGATGAGCTCGGCGGGGTGGTGCTAGAAGTCGACGGGCTCGAGGAACCGCATGCCGCCAGGACTAGAGCGGCGGCCGCAGTAACCGCCGCGGTCTTAATAGACGTTCTCAACAGCTACCTCCTCGACATGGGCAGCAGGGCGCTGCCGCTGCGGTAGCCGGCTTCATGCGGGCCCCAGCCGGCCGGGGCAGGTTGACGTCCCCCCAAGGGATTGCCCGAAGGTTAGTCTTGCCAACACCCGGGCGGAAGCAGCTAGACGATCTCCAGGTCAGGGTGATGCCAAATTGAGATGATTGGGTGCGCGCGTTCGGTATTCGAGTCCGGACCGTTGCCAGATTTGGCCCGCCTGGCCATCTCCTACCGGGTCGGCCAATAGCTAATAAGGCGGATTAAGTGGACATCGACTGGGTCGACCTCCGGGCACAGGCGACGGCGGTAGCCGGTCGCGCGTACGCCAACTACTCGGGCCTTCAGGTCGGCGCCGCCGGCCAGGACCACACGGGCCGGGTCGTCCTTGGGTGCAATGTCGAGAACGCCTCGTTCGGCCTGACCTTGTGCGCGGAATGCGGCCTGGTCAGCGCCCAGCGCGCCCAGGGCCTCGGCCAGCTCGAGGCCGTCAGCGTGGTCGCTTCCGACGGTGCGCCGCTGGTGCCGTGCGGGCGCTGCCGGCAGCTCCTGCTGGAGGCGGGCGGCCCGGATCTGCTCCTGGACGCCGAGGGCGGGCCGGTGCGCCTGGGCGATCTGCTGCCGTCCGCGTTCAGCGCCAGCGATCTGGCGCGCGGGGACGGTCATGCCTGATGCGGTCGAGCTGATCCGCGCCAAGCGGGACGCCGGCCAGCTGTCAGCGGCCGACATCGGCTGGCTGATCAGCGCGTACACGGGCGGGGAGATCGCCGACGAGCAGATGTCGGCGCTGCTGATGGCCATCTACTTCCGGGGCCTGGATCCCGCCGAGCTGCGGGCCTGGACCGACGGGATGATCGCCAGCGGCGAGCGGCTGGACCTCAGCAGCCTGACCGCGCCCACCGTCGACAAGCACTCCACCGGCGGTGTCGGCGACAAGGTCTCGCTGATCCTCGCGCCGCTCGTGGCCAGCTGCGGCGCGGCGGTACCGCAGCTATCCGGCCGCGGCCTCGGCCACACCGGCGGCACGCTGGACAAGCTCGAGTCGATTCCCGGCTGGCGGGCGTCGCTGTCGAACGCCGAGATAGTCGCGGTCCTGCGCGACACCGGGTGTGTCATCTGCGCGGCCGGCGAGGGCCTCGCGCCGGCCGACCGGCGGCTGTACGCCCTGCGCGACGTGACCGGGACGGTCGAGTCGATCCCGCTGATCGCCAGCTCGATCATGTCGAAGAAGATCGCGGAGGGGACTAGCGCGCTCGTCCTCGACGTGAAGGTCGGCAGCGGCGCGTTCATGCCGGACCTCGGCTCGGCGCGCCTGCTCGCGCAGACCATGGTCGAGCTCGGGAATGCCCACGGGGTGCGGACCAGCGCCCTGCTGACCCGGATGGACGTTCCGCTCGGGCGGGCCGTCGGGAACGCGGTGGAGGTCGAGGAGTCCGTTGCCACCCTCCGCGGCGAGGGCCCACCCGACCTGGTGGCGGTGACGCTCGCCCTGGCGGCCGAGATGCTGCGGCAAGCCGGGATCACGGCCGATCCGGCCGCCGCGCTGTCCGACGGCCGGGCGCTGGCCGCCTACCGGGCCATGATCGCGGCCCAGGGCGGAGACCCGGACGCACGGCTGCCGCAGGCCAGACACGCTGAGCTCGTGACCGCGGCGGAGACCGGCTGGGTGACAGCACTGGATGCGCGGGCGGTGGGCGTCGCGGCGTGGCGCCTGGGTGCGGGGCGGGCGCGCAAGGAAGATCCGGTGTCGGCCAGCGCCGGGGTCATGTGCCTGGCCAAGCCGGGTGACGCGGTCGAAGCCGGCCAGCCGGTGCTTGAGCTGCGCGGGGACGATGCGGCCCGGTTCGACCGGGCCAGGACGGCGCTCGCCGGGGCGATCGAGATCGGCCCGCGTCAGCCCGTTCCCGCCGATCCCGTACTTGAGCGGATCGCGTAACGTCGTAATCGTGGGGATCGAGACTCTCGCCCGGCACGTCCCGGGCAGGCCGGACTTCGACGTCACCGACGTTGCCACCTCAGATGCGGGGCTGCGCCAGGTCCTGCACGGCCTGCCAGGCGTGGACCAGGTGGGCGTGACCGAGCGGGCCGCCGCCCTGGCCACGCGTTCCATCAAGAAGGGCGCCAAGCTGCAGGCGCTGGACATGGCCATCACGATGGTGGACCTGACCACCCTGGAGGGCGCCGATACTCCCGGCAAGGTCGCGGCGATGTGCGCGAAGGCCAGGCAGCCGGATCTGGCTGACCCGCCCGCGCCGCCGGTGGCGGCCGTATGCGTCTACCCCGACCTCGTGCGGGTGGCCAGGGATGCGGTGGCCGGCAGCACGGTGGCGGTCGCGTCCGTGGCCACGGCGTTCCCGTCCGGGCGGGCGTCGCTCGCGGTCAAGCTCGCCGACGTCGAGGATGCGGTGAGCGCAGGGGCCGACGAGGTCGACATGGTCATCGACCGCGGCGCGTTCCTGGCGGGGCGGTACGGCAAGGTCTATGCGGAGATCCGGGCGGTGCGGGAGGCGTGCGGGCCGGCGCACCTCAAGGTGATCCTCGAGACCGCCGAGCTGGACACGCTGGACAACGTCGCGCGGGCCTCGTGGCTGGCGATGATGGCCGGGGCCGACTTCATCAAGACCTCGACCGGCAAGGTGACGCCCGCCGCGACGCCCGCGGTCGCGCTGGTCATGCTGGCGGCGGTCAGGGACTTCGAGCTGACGGCGGGCCGGCGGGTCGGCGTCAAGGTGGCCGGCGGCATCCGGACGGCCAAGGACGCGATCAGGTACCTCGTGCTCGTGAACGAGGTCGCCGGGCCGGCCTGGCTGACCCCGCAGTACTTCAGGATCGGGGCGTCGACGCTGCTCAACGACCTGCTCATGCAGCGCACCAAGCAGCGGACCGGTCGCTACTCGGGACCGGACTACTTCACGATCGACTGAATTGGGGCTCCGGTCGTGCGTGCCACAATGAGGGCCTGAAAATCGGCGAGCGACGGGAACAGTGATGGCGTCCGGCAAGGGAAAGTCCGGTTCGCGGGCTGGCGGGCCAGCCGGGCCGCCGGACCGCGATGCGGTGCTGGCCGCTGCGGCCGGGGTCGGGCCGGCCGCCGGGCTCGCGTGGGAGTATGCCCCGGCGCCGGAATCGCGGGACGTCGCGACGATCGAGCCGGAATACGGGCTGTTCGTCGACGGGGAGTTCCGCCCGGCGGCCAGCGGCCGGACGTTCGCGACCGTTAATCCGGCGACTGAGGAAGTCCTCTCCAAGGTCGCCGAGGCCGGGACCGCCGACGTCGAGCAGGCCGTCGCCGCGGCCCGGACCGCCTACGAGCACGTCTGGCGCCCGATGCCGGGGTCGGAGCGGGCCAAGTACCTGTACCGGATCGCCCGGATACTGCAGGAGCGGTCGCGCGAGTTCGCGGTGCTGGAGAGCCTGGACAACGGCAAGCCGATCCGCGAGTCGCGCGACGTCGACATACCGCTCGCGGCCGCGCACTTCTTCTATTACGCCGGGTGGGCCGACAAGCTGGAGCACGCTGGCTTCGGGCCTGAGCCGCGGCCCATCGGGGTCGCCGGCCAGGTCATCCCGTGGAATTTCCCGCTGCTCATGGCGGCCTGGAAGCTGGCGCCGGCGCTCGCGGCCGGCAACACGTGCGTGCTCAAGCCCGCCGAGACGACCCCGCTGACCGCGCTGCTGCTCGCCCAGGTCTGCCAGCAGGCCGGCCTGCCGCCAGGCGTGGTCAACGTGCTGACCGGCGCGGGCGAGACCGGCGCAGCGCTGGTCGGGCATCCGGGCGTGGACAAGATCGCGTTCACCGGCTCGACCGAGGTGGGCAAGGAGATCGCGGTCGCGGCGGCGGGCACGGGCAAGAAGCTGACGCTGGAGCTGGGCGGCAAGGCCGCCAACATCGTCTTCGATGATGCGCCGGTCGAGCAGGCCGTCGAGGGCATCGTGAACGGCATCTTCTTCAACCAGGGCCATGTCTGCTGCGCGGGCTCCCGCCTCCTTGTGCAGGAGTCGGTCGCCGACGCGGTCATGGACCGCCTCCGGCGGCGGCTGACCACGCTGCGCGTCGGTGATCCGCTGGACAAGAACACTGACGTCGGGGCCATCAACTCCCGCCAGCAGCTCGAGAAGATCCAGGACCTGACCGCGGCCGGCGAGGCCGAGGGCGCGCAGCGCTGGTCGCCGCCGTGCCGGCTGCCGGACAAGGGCTACTGGTTCCCGCCGACGCTGTTCACCGGCGTGAGCCAGTCCCACCGGATCGCGCGCGAGGAGATCTTCGGCCCGGTCCTGTCGGTGCTGACGTTCCGGACGCCGGACGAGGCCGTGGCGAAGGCCAATAACACTCCCTACGGGCTGTCGGCGGGGATCTGGACGGAGAAGGGCAGCCGGATCCTCTGGATGGCGCAGCGGATGCGAGCCGGGGTGGTGTGGGCGAACACCTACAACCGGTTCGACCCGGCGAGCCCGTTCGGCGGTTACAAGGAGTCGGGCTTCGGGCGTGAGGGCGGCAGGCACGGCCTGGCCGCGTATCTCAATGTCTGAGGGCAAGGGCGCGAAGCCCGCGTCGCCGGCGCGGGCGGGCGGCAAGGCGGCTCCGCGGCTTGACGTCCGCAAAACCTACAAGCTGTACATCGGCGGGGCGTTCCCCCGCTCGGAGTCCGGGCGTTCCTACCCGGTGCTCGGGGCGGACGGCGGCCTGCTTGCGTTGGCGGCGAAGGCGTCGCGCAAGGACCTGCGGGACGCGGTGGTGGCGGCCCGCGGCGCCGTGCGCGGCTGGTCGGGCGCGACCGCTTACAACCGCGGGCAGGTGCTGTACCGGGTCGCCGAGCTGATGGAGGGCCGGTCCGCCCAGTTCGCGGCCGAGGTCGCGGAGGCCGAAGGGGTCCGCCGCGCCGAGGCGGAGTCACTCGTCGCCGCGGCCATCGACCGCTGGGTCTGGTACGCCGGCTGGAGCGACAAGGTCGCGCAGGTCGCCGGCGCCGCCAATCCGGTGGCCGGGCCTTACTTCAACTTCAGCGTGCCAGAGCCGACCGGCGTCGTCGCGGTGCTCGCTCCCGCGCAGTCCAGCCTCCTCGGCCTGGTCAGCGTGCTCGCGCCGGTCATCGTCACCGGCAACACCGCCGTGGTCGTGGCCAGCGAGGACCGTCCGCTCCCGTCGGTCGAGCTGGCCGAGGTGCTCGCGACCTCCGACGTGCCGCCGGGCGTGGTCAACATGCTGACCGGCAGCCTGCACGAGCTGGCGCCGGTGGCGGCCGGGCACATGGACGTCAACGCGATCGATCTCACCGGGGCGCCGGCGGCCGACCGGCCCGACCTTGAGCGGGCGGCAGCGGCGAACCTCAAGCGCGTCTTCGACGGCGACGAAGCGTGGTCCGATCCGCCAGGGACGCGCCGCCTGCTGGCCGGCCTGGAGATCAAGACCGTGTGGCATCCGGTCGGCATCTAGCCGGCGTCAGCGCGGCATGGCCGGCGGGAGGCCGAAGAACGGCAGCACGCCGTCGTCGATGAACCCGGTCATCACGCTGACCGCGTCGCCGGCCAGCGTGAGGACAAGGATGCCCGCGGGACGGCTCACGGAGTCGCCGGAGTCGTGCACATAGATCGCGAAGGCAGGCTGGCCG
>DAIOWC010000063.1:0-26940 GCA_036758685.1 Streptosporangiaceae bacterium
GGCGAGCTGCCAGTCCTCGATCTCCTCGGTCCCGGAACGCTGCGGCTCGCGCTGCCGTTTCCGGTAGGAGTTGATGAAGGTGTTGGTGAGGATCCGGAATAGCCACGCCTTGAGGTTGGTACCGGCCTGAAATTGATGAAAAGACGCATAAGCCTTAGCAAAGGTCTCTTGCACCAGGTCCTCAGCATCGGCCGGATTGCGGGTCATCCGCATTCCGGCCGCGTAAAGCTGATCGAGGTACGGCAGTACGTCGTCCTCAAACCGCTTGCTGCGCTCTTCTAGTGTCTCGGGGACCGGACCCACCCCTTCCGGAATCGAGGGTTGCGGCCGCTCAGCCAGCAATCCGCCTCGCCGGGAGGATACAACGCCTACTGTGACCAGATCGCGCGCGACCGCCCTGGATGGGTCGGGACGCGTCTGGCACTCTGCGGTGGGCACGTGCACTGGAACACTGCGTGCTGCGCCTTCATTCCGGCAGGCAGGAGGTACCCCGGCGCGGGCAGGTCACCTCCGGCTGCGGTCGAGCTTGCCCTGGCAGGCGACACACCGGGCGGCTTCGGGCTTGGCCTCCAGGCGGCCCTCGGGCACCGGCCCGCCGCACTCCAGGCACGTGCCGTAGGTGCCCAGGTCGATCCGGTGGAGTGCGGCCAGTACGTCCGACCGCTGCCTCCTGGCGACGGCCAGCACCGCCTCAGACCGGTCGCTCTCGGACAGGTTGGAGCCCGCATCCGCGGGGTCCTGCGGGTAATCGCCGATGACGTGCTGCGGACCGGTCCCGTTGAGCACGGTAATCGAGCGCTCCAGCTCCTCGCGGATCTCCTCGAGGCGCTGACGTGCGTTCACAACATCCATGCATTCCCTCCTTACGGGAAGTGGCCAGGAGCACGTCAGGGGGAGTTCTGATTGCGCTGCCGACCGGTCCTGCAGGCCTAAAACAGCGCGCCGTCTCTGGCGCTAAGAATGTCTGGGGCCCGGCCTGCCGCTAACGGGGCGACGGGACCGGGGCCCGCGGGCTCGATGAGCGCCGGCCCGTTGTTGCGCACCGAGTTCACGGCCGTGGACACCGGATAGGTGCGCAGGCCGCTCACCGCGGCCGGGATGAGCAGCGAACGGATGTCGCTGATCTCATGGTTGCCGGGATCCAGCCAGTCGCTCCAGCCGGCCGGATCGATGATCATCGGCATCCGGTCGTGGATATGGCCCAGCTCATCGGGAGCGCTGGTCGTGATGATCGTCGTCGTCCAGAGCCAGGCATCGGGATCGTCCCGCTCGACGGCGGGGTCGCGCCAGAGCTCGTACAGCCCGGCGAAGGCCAGTGAGTTGCCGTCGCTGCGGCTGATGTAGATCGGCTGCTTGGGCCCGCTCTCGCTGGCCTGCCACTCGTAGTAGCCGTCGGCCGGCAGCAGGCACCTGCGCTGCGCGAAGGCCCGGCGGAAGGCCGGCTTCTCGCTCACCGTCTCGGCCCTGGCATTGATCATCCGGGAGCCGATCTTCACGTCCTTAGCCCAGAACGGCACCAGGCCCCAGCGGACGATGCGGAGCTGCCGCTCCTCGCGCGTCAGGACGGCGTAGACAGGCTTGGTCGGCGCGACGTTGTAATCGGGCGCCAGCGGCTCGTCCGCCCCGTCGCTCTGCGCGCCGAACTCCTCAAGGAGCTCGATGCGCTTGCGCGCGGATGCGTACCGGCCGCACATAACCTCTTCCTTGCCGTAGAAAAGCCGACGCTGGCTCAGTGACGAATTTGCCAGTTCATAGCCAAGATCCGGCTATGCCAAACCTTGCCCCGACATCCGGTTCATTCCGGGCTGCCGCTTCTTCGCGGTGTCTGATTGTCACTCCGCACCGCTGACTCCGTCTAGACATAAGCCAAGCCAGTACTCTCACACTCATGCGATCAGAGGCGCAATCGGATAAGACCTGGGCGGCTCCGGCGGCCGCCGGGGCCGTCCATGCGAGCGTCATGCTGCCCGGATCTAAGTCGATTACCAACCGGGCTCTGATCATCGCGTCGCTGGCGCAGGGGCCGACGACCATAACCGGCCCACTGGAGGCCAGGGACACCCAGCTGATGACCGCCGCCGTGACCGCGCTCGGCGCCCGGGTCGCTGCCCGACGCAGCGAGTGGGTCGTAACTCCCGGCTGGACCGGCGCTCCGGCCACCGTCGACGTCGGCAACGCCGGGACCGTGCTCAGGTTCGTCCCGCCGGTCGCCGCCCTCGCCCGCGCCGACATCGAGTTCACCGGCGACCCGCGCGCCTCGCAGCGGCCGGTCGGCGAGCTTCTGGCCGGACTGCGCTCGCTCGGCGCGGAGATCGATGACGGCGGCCGCGGCGCCGTTCCGTTCATGGTGCGGGGCCACGGCCGGGTCAGGGGCGGAACGGCCCGCCTCGACGCGTCGTCGTCATCGCAGCTCGTGTCCGGGCTGCTGCTCGCGGCGCCCCGGTACGAGACCGGCGTGGTCATCAGGCACGACGGTCCGCCGGTCCCATCCGCCCCGCACATCGCGATGACGGCCGCGATGCTCGCGGCGGCGGGTGCCGAGGTCGAGGCCTGGTCGGCCGGGTCCGGCCCCGCGGTGCCGGACTCGTGGCGCGTGCGGCCGGGGTCCCTGAACCCGGGCCGGATCGATGTCGAGCCGGACTTGTCGAACGCGGCCCCGTTCCTCGCCGCGGCGCTGGTCACAGGCGGCCAGATCGTCATCCCCCGCTGGCCGGAGCGAAGCTTGCAGGCCGCCGATCAGATCATCGACGTCCTCACGGAGATGGGCGCGGCCGTCACCGCTTCACCCGATGGCATGCACATCAAGGGAACGGGGACGATCCGCGGCATCAGCGCCGATCTGAGGGACGTCAGCGAGCTGGCCCCGGTGCTGACCGCGGTGGCCGCGCTGGCCGATGCGCCGTCGGAGTTCACCGGGATCGGGCACATGCGGCTGCACGAGACCGACCGGCTGGCGGCGCTGGCGGCCGAGATCGGCGCGCTCGGCGGAGACGTGACCGAGCTCGACGACGGCCTGCGGGTGCGGCCGAGGCCGCTTCGGGCCGGGCCGGTGCCGTTCGACAGCTACGACGACCACCGGCTGGTGATGGCCGCGGCCGTGCTCGGCCTGGCGGTTCCCGGCCTGCGGGTGCACAACGCTGCGACCGTCGGCAAGACCTTCCCCGGATTCACCGGGCAGTGGCAGCAGATGCTGGAGCGCGCAACCTGAGCCCGGCAAGCGGCCGCAGCCGGCTGGACGAGGACGATGTGCGCGTCCGGCCCGGCCGGGGATCGCGGCCCCGCACCCGGCGCAGGCCCGCCCACGAGGACGCTGCCGAGGCGTTCGTGACCGGAGTGGACCGCGGCCGGTACCGGTGCTGGACCGGCGACCACGTCGTGACCGCGATGAAGGCGCGCGAGCTCGGGCGCGGCGGCGTCGTGGTCGGCGACCGGGTCCGGCTGGCCGGGGACGTGACCGGAGCGCCGGGCACGCTGGCGCGGGTGGTCCAGGTCCAGCCCCGCACCTCGGTCCTGCGGAGGTCCGCCGACGACGACGAGCCGGTGGAGCGCATCATTGTCGCGAACGCCGACCAGCTGGTGATCGTCACGGCGCTGGCCAACCCGCCGCCGCGGCCGCGGCTCATCGACCGGTTCCTGGTCGCGGCGTACGACGCCGGCATTGAGCCGCTCCTGTGCCTGACCAAGTCCGACCTCGCCGCGCCGGATGACCTGATCGCGGCCTATGAGCCGCTCGGGATCCGGTTCATCGTGAGCGGCCGGCCGCTCGGGCCCGCCCTGGACGACCTGCGGGCGGTGCTGGCGGGCCGGCTCAGCGTCATGGTGGGTCATTCGGGCGTCGGCAAGTCCACGCTGGTCAATGCCCTGGTCCCGGAAGCCGAGCGGGCCGTCGGGTCGGTCAGCTCCGTGACCGGGCGCGGCCGGCACACCTCGTCGTCGGCGGTCGCGCTGCCGCTGCCGGGCGACGACGACGGCTGGATCATCGATACGCCCGGCCTGCGCAGCTTCGGGCTCGCGTACGTCACCCCCGATCGCGTGGTGTCGGCGTTCCCGGAGTTCGCGGACGCACTGGCCGAATGCCAGTCCGGGTGCACCCACATCGAGGCCGACTGCGCGCTCGACGAGTGGGCCGCCGCGCATGGCGGGTCCGCTCGCGCCCGGCTGGACTCGCTGCGCCGCGTGCTGCGCAGCCAGGAGGGACTGGACCCCGAGGGCAGCCCGTGACGCGCTAGCGCGGCAGGTACGCGACGAGCACGAGCGCGCGATTGCGCAGGCCCGGCAGCGTGACCCGGCGCCAGTTGCGGGCGTAGCCAGGAGGGCTCGTGGCCGGCGGCACGAGTACGGCGACCCGATCGGCGGCCACGTGCCCGGCCCGGAGCGCCGCCGGGATGGTCGCGGCCGAGCCGCAGCCGGCGTAGAACGCGATCGGGATCTCCTGGACCCCGTTGACCACGCATGGCGACCGGACGCCCAGATGGTGCAGGTCGGCCGCGATCTGAGCGTAGTCGCCGAAGAAGCTGACCTTCGCCGAGATCTGCCGGCTGAGCACGACCTGCTGCGTCACCACCTGGGCGAGCAGGACCACGGCGACGAGCGCCGTCGTCAGCGGCCGCGTGCGCGCGCTGACCCCGGTGACGAGCCAGGCCAGCGCGTCCGCGACCGGGATCGCGAGCAGCGCGTAGACCGGGAGCAGGAACCGCGGCGCCGCGTAGTCGATCATGAACAGGTACTGGAAGCCCACGAACCCGGCGCAGACGGCCGCCAGCAGCGCGGACCGCAGGCGGCCTGCCTGCCGGGCGGCGAGGATCCCGAGCACGACGACGACCGGCAGCACCAGCCACCACAGGGAGAGGCCGGGCGACCTGACCGCGCCCAGGCAGGGACGGCAGAGCGTCGGCCCGTTGACCGCGCGCAGCTGGTCCCAGAAGCCGGCGTGCAGCCCGAGGCCGCCCTGTTCCTGGCCGGCGCCGCGCAGACGTTCCAGCGGCCCGCCGAAGCGGACGAAGGCCTCGATGATCCACTCGGCCGAGCCCGCCAGGAGCCCGATCGCCGTCGCGGCGAACAGCGACCAGCGGCGCCAGGACCGCATGGTCACGATGGCGAGGGTCAGGCCGACGGCGAGGAACACCGCATCGCCAGGCCGGATCAGCGCGGCCAGGGCCAGCGAGCCCGCGAGGCCGGCCAGCGCGCCCCGCGGAGTCGCCACCGCCCCCGGCAGGGCCTCCCCGGCGGCCTGCAGGAAGAAGCCGACGGCGGCCAGCACGCTGAGCGCGACCCAGAAGTCCGGCATCGCCTGCGGCCCGTAGTACAGGGACACCCACAGGCTCGCGAAGAAGACGCCGCCGAGCGCGACCATCCAGGCCGGCCGGATCCGGCTCCAGACCAGCATCGCCAGGAACAGGCCGAGGCCCGAGAGGATCGCCAGGTACACCCGGAGCGCCACGACCGACGACGTCAGCAGGGCCACGGGCGCGACCAGCAGGGAGACTCCGCGGGCCCGCGGCGGGCCGAAGGCCGAGGCCGGCGCGTGCGCGCTGAACTGGCTGACCGAGACGATCTCGTCCCAGCTCAGGCCGAGCCGCGGAGCGACGAGCGCGAGCTGGGCGAGCGCGAAGGCGGCAGCGACGGCGACCAGCCACAGGGGGCTGCCGGCGGCGGGCAGCACCCGCCGGGAGGGCGTCCCGCCCTGGCGAGCCTCCTCCGCCGCCGCCGTAGATGTTGCCATGTGTCCAGGATGCCCTGACGAGAGCGGTCCGCTTCCCAAGCAAAAGGCATTTTGCCACGGCATTACGCAACTTACGCCGCACATTGCCAGTGCGCTCCGCCCAGCGCTAGCGTTTCCGGGCATGGCGGCTTTTGACGGTGACCTTGGGTTCGCGCACGTCCTGGCGGACGCCGCGGACGACATCACCATGCGCCGCTTCCGCTCACTTGACCTGCGGGTCGAGGCCAAGCCCGACCTGACCCCGGTCACCGACGCCGACCTGACCGTCGAGGAGTCCCTGCGCAACGTGCTCAGCCGGTCCCGGCCGCGCGACGCCATGCTCGGTGAGGAGTACGGCCGGACGGGATCGGGCGTGCGGTGCTGGGTGATCGACCCGATCGACGGAACGAAGAACTTCGTGCGCGGTATCCCGGTCTGGGCCACGCTGATCGGCCTGATGGCCGAGGACGAGGTCATCGCGGGCGTCGTCAGCGCGCCGGCCCTCGGCCGCCGCTGGTGGGCGGCACGGGACCTCGGCGCCTGGACCGGCCGCAGCCTGACCAAGGCCACGGCGTGCCGCGTGTCGCAGGTATCCAGCCTGTCGGACGCGTCGCTGTCGTTCTCCGGCCTGTCCAGCTGGGAGCGGGCGGGGCGGCTGCCGGAGCTGCTTGGTCTCAGCCGGAAGGTCTGGCGTACCCGTGCTTACGGGGATTTCTGGTCACACGTCCTGGTCGCCGAGGGCGCGACGGATATATCCGCCGAGACCGACGTCACGCTCTGGGACCTGGCCGCGCTGCAGATCATCGTCGAGGAGGCGGGCGGGGCGTTCACCGACCTCGCCGGGACACCGCGTCCTGACTGCGGTAGCGCTGTGTGCACTAACGGCCTGCTGCACCAGGAGGTACTCAGCCTCCTCGGCGGACCGGAGCGGTCCTAGCAATCGGGGCTTGCCCCTGGCCGCTCCCTGAACGATGCTGGGAGACTAAGTCACAAACGCACAAGCAGCGTGCGGCGCTGCTGCGTGCACCGGGCCGGGACACGGCCCGCCGGGCCATCACCTGATGGGAGCTGCGCATGAAGGTACAGGACGGTATGACGAAGGTCGTCCTGAGCGTCGGCCCTGCGCACACCCTGCGCGAGGCCGCCCGTCTGATGTCCGATCGACGGGTCGGCGCCGCGGTCGTCGTTGATGCCGAGCACCCTGGCATCGGCATTCTTACCGAACGCGACATTCTGGACTCAGTTGGCACCGGTCAGGACCCGGACACCGAGATGGTCGCCGACCACAGGACCTCAGACGTCGTCTTCGCCGCGCCCGGGTGGACGCTGGAGCAGGCAGCGACCGCTATGGTGAGCGGCAACTTCCGGCACCTGATCGTGGTCGACGGCGCCGAGGTCGTCGGCCTGCTGTCGATGCGCGACATCGTGCGCTCCTGGTCCGGCCAGGCGAGGGAAGGCGCGGGAGTCGCAGCCGGCGTGGGTGCCAGGGGCTGACCGAGCAGCTTCAGAGAGCGAGGCCGCATGCAGCTGGCCGGCGCCGTGGCGCTTGTGACCGGCGCTTCATCGGGGATCGGCGCGGCCGCCGCCTACGCCTTGTCGGCAGCCGGAGCGCGGTTAATACTGACCGGCCGCGATAAGGCGAGGCTCAACGCCGTCGCCGCGCAGACCGGGGCGATGGCGATTCAGGAAGACCTGGCCGACCCGGGAGGGCCGGCCCGGCTGGCCGATACCGCCCTCGCCGCCACCGGGCGGGTCGACCTGCTGATCAGCAACGCCGGCGCCGGCTGGGTCGGCCCGATCAGCGAGCTGAGCGGGCAGAAGGCCGCCGATCTGCTGGCGCTGAACCTGCTCGCGCCGATCCAGCTGGCCCGCTTGTTCGCCCCCGGTATGGCCGAGCGCAGGCACGGCCGGATGGTGTTCGTTTCCTCGATCGCCGGCGCCACCGGCGTGCGGCACGAGGCCGTCTACGCCGCGACCAAGGCCGGGCTGAACACGCTGGCCGAGAGCCTGTCTTACGAACTGCGCCGGCAAGGCGTCGGGGTGAGCGTGATCCTGCCGGGGGTGGTGGATACGCCCTTCTTCAGCCAGCGGGGCCGGCGTTACGACCGGAGATGGCCGCCGCCCATCCCGGCCGAGCGGGTCGCGCGCGCCATCATCGACGCGGCCGAGCGGGACCGGGATGTGGTCTTCGTGCCCGGCTGGATGCGGTTCCCGGCGTGGCTGCACGGCGCCGCACCGGGGCCGTTCCGGCAGCTGGCGGCCCGCTTCAGCTGACGCCGGCCACGTCCTTCGGGTGCAGCCGGTGCCGGTCGGTCCAGCCGTGCAGCCCGTGGGCGGGGTGGGCCAGCTCATCCGGGGGAACCGCGATGACCGGGCACGCCGCGTGGCCCAGGCAGTACCGCGCAGTCCGGGCGGACAGTGACCGGCCGACCGCGCCGTGGCGGCCCGCGCCGATCACCAGGAGGTCACCGGGCTGGCTGGCCAGATCGATGAGCGCCGGGCCGGCCTCGCCCCTGATGATCCTGGGACCGAACTTCAGCTCGCCTGGCGGGCCGCCGATGCCCAGCTCGACCGCCTGGCAGAGCCGGTCCCTGGCCGCCGACTTCCAGACTTCCCGCAGCTCATGGTTGGGGAAGCGGCGGTCAGCGATATCCCCGCCCGGCGGGGTCCACGCATAGGCGGGCACCAGCTCGGCGTCGTGCATCCGCGCCATCTCCGCCGCGTACCGCAGCGCCTGGAGACTGCCTGCCGAGCCGTTCACTCCCGTGACGACCCTCGTTATGTACACCTCAGTGGTCCTTTCGAGTCGTGCTACGAGAGCCAGTCAACCTCCTGCCAGGGTGCGCGGGCCGGGCGCTAACAGCCCTCATGCGGCTGAGCTGCCCGGGCAAACGAGACTCATGCGCTGGCGGGGGCCGGAGCCGCGGCCACCGTCCCCGGCAGCCTGGCCGCGGCCACGGCGCCGAGGGCGACGATCCCGATCGCCAGGTTCAGCGCGGCGGTCCGGCCGGCCCACGCCGCTATCAGGCTCGCGACGAGCGCGCCGCCGAGCGTCGCGGCCATGACGACGGTCGAGTAGGCCGAGCTGATCCGGCCGACGACGTGATCGGGTGCCCGGCGCTGGATCGTCGTGCGCTCCAGCATGAGGAACGCGCCCCCCGCCACGCCGACAAGACCTATGAACGGGAACGCGAGCACGAAGTGGTGCACGTTGAACAGTCCGGCGAATGCCGCCGTCTCCGTGACGAGCAGTCCGACTGCCCAGGAGCGCAGCCGCAGGCTCGCGCTCGCCCGGCGGCCGAGATAGGCACTCACCAGGAACCCGGCGCCGAGCGCGCAGTACAGCCCGCCGAGGCTGGCCGCCTTCGCCCCGAGATCCCCGACCACGTACGGGACCAGCAGCGCGGTCAGCGCGCCGTTGCCCAGCAGGAACAGCGATGAGGCGAAGAGCAGCATTGCCAGGACGCGGTCGGCGTGCAGCGCCGATACCCCGGCGCGCAGATCCGCGGCCACTCCGCGCAGCCCCGAGGCGACGGCCGGCGGCGGCGCGGCCGGCGGCGCCAGAATGCTGATCGCCGCGACGAGACCGGCCGAGGCGAGGTAGGTGCCCGCGTCGATGGCGACCGGCAGCCTGAACCCGCCGAGCGTGTAGAGCGCGCCGCCGAGCGGCGCCCCGGCAATCCGGACCGCGCCCCCGGCGAACGACGACCACGCGTTCGCCGCGTTGAGATCCTGGCCGCGCCCGACCAGGGCCGGCACCACCCCGCTGTAGGCCGGGCTGAAGAACGCCGCCCCCGCGTTCTCCGTGAAGATCGCCAGCAGCACGAGCCACAGCTGGCTCCGGCTGGACACCAGCATCAGCGCGGACACGCTCGCCGCCCCGAGCAGGTTGCTGCCGATCATGATGCGCAGCCGGGGCCACCGGTCGGCGCATACGCCCGCCGCCGGCCCGAACACCAGCATCGGCAGCACCTCGGCGACGACCGTCAGCCCGGTGTCGCGGGTCGAGCCGGTCAGGTGGAACACGTAGACCGGCACCGCGACCAGCAGCAGCCAGCTGCCGACGCTGGACAGCAGCTGGCCGGTCCACAGCAGGCCGAACGGCCGGTTCCTGAAGATGATCGGCGTGCGTATTGTGCTGCTCAGCCAGCTCACTGCAACTCCTCCGCTAAGCTATTCCAGCAGAATAGTTCGACGGTGGAGTGTTCTGTCAAGATTGGAGGAGCAGTGCCGGATCCCGCTGCGCTCGGCCGTCAGCTCCGCGGCCTGCGGGCGGCCGCCGGGCGCACGGTCGCGTCGGTGGCCGGCGATGCGGGCCTGTCGGTCCCCTACATCGCCAACCTGGAGAACGGCCGGGGCAACCCGACGCTGTCCGCTCTCGACCGCCTCGCCGCCGCGCTCGGCGTGAGCCTGGAGGTGAGCCTCGCGCCCGCCGCGGAGGCGGCCGCTCCGCCGGCGATGCCGTCCTCGCTCGTCCGGTTTGGCCGCAGCCAGCGCTTCCAGCGCGACGTGGGCGTGCTTGCGCAGGCGCTGGGCGAGGAGCCGGGCGAGCTCTCGGTACGCCTCGTCGGCGCGCTGGCCGGCCTGGGGGCCGCGCTCCGCAACGATCCCGGCGAGACGGGCTGGCTCCGGCTGCTCGACGCGCTGCTGCTGATAGTCGCGTTCCCCCCGCCCCCCTGACGGTTACGAGGCGTTGGCCATCAGCGCCGCGACCTCAGCCAGCCGCATCGAGAAACCGGCCTCGTTGTCGTACCACGCCGCGACCGAGACCAGGTCGCCGCCGGCAACGGAGGTCAGCGGCAGGTCGACAATCGAGGACTGCGTCTCGCCGACAACGCGAGCCGAGGCATAGCCCTCATGCACGACCCCCATGACGCCGTTCAGCGGACCGGCCGCGGCCGCCGCGGTGAACAGCTGGTTGAGCTCGGCGACCGACGTCTCGCGCTCGACCCTGACGGTCAGCTCCACGATGCTGCCGGTGCGGACCGGTACCCGGTAGGACTTTCCGTCGACCTGGAGGTCGGGCCAGATGAACTTCAGCGCCCGTGCCGCTCCCGACATCGACGGGATGGTGTTCTCAGCCGCGGCCCAGGAGTCACGCCGGTCCTTCATCGGCTGGTCGGTGAGCGACTGGGTGTTGGTGTAGGCGTGGACGGCCGAGAAGAATCCGTCCCGGATGCCGACGTTCTCCCTGAGCACCTTGATGACCGGCGCCAGCGCGTTCGTCGTGCAGCTGGCCAGGCTCACGATCCGGTGCCTGCCCGGGTCGAAGCTCTCAAGGTTGATTCCGGGAAGCAGCACGGCGTCGCAGTCGTCGATGGTCTTGCTCGGCCCGCTGACGAGCACCCGCCCCGCTCCGCGATCCAGATGCGCCTGGGCCCCGGCGCGGGTCGTCGCCCGGCCGGTGCACTCGATGACCAGGTCGACTTCCAGTTCGCGCCAGTCAGCCTCGGTCTGCCTGGCGTCAATCCAGTCGATGGCCAGGTCACCGATGACCAGCGAACCATCCTCGGCCCGGACCGGGTCCCGCCACCGGCCGTAGTTCGTGTCGAACTCAAAGAGCGCGCCCATGATGTCGGGCGCCGCTACATCCACGATCACCGAGGGCGCGAAGAGCTTGCTGGCCAGCCCTGCCTTGACCGTCGATCTGCCGATCCTGCCGAACCCCACGACCGCGATCCGCGGCATTTCACCCGTCCCTTCCGCACCATTACCGTCACTTCAGATCGTAATGACAGGATGCGCCGGCTCACCCGCCGGCAGTCAGGTAGGCGACCGCGCGGCGCTCGATGCCCTCCCCGCTCTCGACCAGCGGGCGCATGTGGGCGGTGAACTCGGCGACCTCGGACTCGGTGAGCACATCGCTGAGCACCTCCCCGAGCGGGGGGACCCGCGGGTTCCCGGACATGCGCAGGAACCGGTCCCACGGGCACGGCGTGCGCGTGGCGGAGACCGTGACCTGCAGTTCGAGGCCGACCTCGGTGAAACCGGCCTGCTCGGCCAGGCGGACCAGGTCGCGATCGTCGAAGTCCACCATCGGATCGTCTCCGGCCGGCTGGATCTGGTTGAACCGCCCGGCCAGCTTCGCGGCGATAGGCGCGATCGGGCTGACGTCATAGCCGCCCAGCCGGCCGGGATCGCGGGCGTGCATGAGCACGTTGATCGGCTCGAACAGGCTGACCCGGCCGCCCGGCCGCAGCACCCGGCGGAACTCGGCGAACGCGCTCGCCTTGTCCTTGACGTAGATCAGCACGGACCTGGTCGTGACCACGTCCACCGAGGCGTCGGCGATACCCGTGAGCCGGTCGGCCCCGGCGCGCACGAACTCGCACCGGCTGGCCTGCCCGCTCGCGGTGGCGGTCGCGCGGCAATGATCAAGCAGGTCCTGGGAGACGTCCGAGAAGATCACGCGCCCCCAGCGGCCCAGCCGGTCGAGCGCGCCGAACGCGATCAGCCCGTCGCCGCAGCCGACGTCCAGGAGCGTGGCACCGGGATCCAGCTTCGCCAGGTCGAGCACCCGGTCGCGCACCGGGTAGAGCCCGGCGCTGAGCATCTGCTCGCGGTAGGCGGTATCGCCGCCGTGGCGAACGTCGAGGAGCCACCGGTGCCACTGGTCACGCGTTTCGGTCACGGCTACCCATCTTCCCCGATTCGTCCCAGCGATCGCCCCACGCGGCTTTTCTTGCCCGCCGGTACAGCTCGCCTTTGCTCTTGCCGACCGGCCGGCTGGCGCTCTGGCCGTCGGCGGTACACAGATCGAGCACGACCAGGTTCTTGCGCAGCTGCGGCCGGCGCACGATGCGCGCGGACGGCCAGTCGGGATGCGCCCGCCGCACCGCCGCCACGTAGCTGAACTTCTCGTCCTCGTACGAGAGGTCGGCGCCCTTGACCTGGCGGTGCAGGGCCGACCGCTGCACCCGCGCCGCGAAGTGGCACCAGTCCCCCGCCGCCGCCAGCGGGCAGGCGAGTTCGTGCGGGCACGGCGCCGCGACCGAGTATCCGGCCGCCAGCAGCCGGTCCCTGGCCGCGAGGATCCGGCGGTGGCCGGCGGGCGTGCCTGGCTCGACCAGCAGCACGACCGGCGCCGCGCCCGCGGCCAGGTCCACGAGCCGCGCCTGCTGCGGCTCGGTCAGCTCCCCCAGGACGTAGGCGGCAACGGCCAGGTCGGCGCTGAGCTCGGGTGGCGCCTGGTCAAGGCGCCACGGGCGCCACTCGGCGTCGCGCAGGGCCGCGGCCGCCGAGCCGGCGAGGATCGACCGGCCGAGCCGGATCGCCTCGGCCGACTGCTCCAGGAGAGTCAGCCGGAGCGGGCCGGCGATCTGAGCGGCGATTGACCACGAGGCTCCGCCCGTTCCCGCCCCGAAATCCGCGGCCGACACCGGCGACCAGGCCGGCAGCGCGAGCCGCAGCTGCCGGAACGCCGCTCCGGTCGCCGCGGCGGTGGCCGGCATCCGGTACGCGGCGTAGGCGGCCACGTCACGCCGCGAGGCGAGCACCGGCGCGGCGGGGACCTCGCCGGAGCGGTAGGCGTCCATCAGGCGCTGCACGCCGGCGGACAGGCTGGCCAGCCCCGCGCCCCGCAAGCCAGCCTGCAGCGCCGCGGTCAGCGATCCCGCGCCGGTTTCTTCCACGGTGCAACCGTAAGAGCTTAGAGATGGGAACGCAGGGTCACCGGGGCCAGTGTCAGCCCGGGCGTGCACCCGAGGAACGCCCCGAGCCGCTCGGCCTGGTCAGCCAGCTCGCGCCGGTGCGCGGCGGTCAGCCTGGTGAACGGCTCGACGGTGATCGCGACCTTCCGGCCGGACTTGCGCTGCTGCCAGATCCCGCGCACGACGCCGTCGATCAGCAGCACCGGGAAGGTGCCCGCCTGGCCTCTCGGCGAGAGCGCGCGCCCGGCGGCCTCGCCGTCGAACAGCAGGCCCCGCGGCTGGCCGCCGATGACGTACGGGTCGAAGTACGGCAGCAGCCGCACGCCACGGGGCGGGCCTGGCTCCTGGCGGTCGGGCGTCCCGGCCGGCAGCCAGGCGGCGGCGCCCTCGATCTCGGCGCGCTGCAGCCGGGGCGCGAGCTCGGCGAACATGTCGGCCGCCCACCGGCGCGGCGCGCCGAGCCACCGCGCGAACTGGTCTGGTGTCGCCGGGCCGTAAGCGGCCAGGTACTCGGTGACCAGCCAGCCAACCGACTCGGGTCCGGCGGCAGGCGCGAATCCGGGCAGCCAGCTGGCGGGGCTGGTGTAGGTCACCGTGCGGCCCCGGCCGGCCCCGAAGCACATGATGCCGCGGGCGACGGCGAGCGAGACCGCGGTCCGCCACCGGGCCCACATGCCGCTGAACCCGGGCAGGACCGGGTCGCCGGCCCATTCGCCGCACGCCATGACGACGGCCTCGTGCAGCTCGGCCACGGTGAGGTCCGCCGTCGCGAGCGTGACCGCGATCGCCTCCAGCACGGACTCGATCTGGCCGGGGCTGAGGTACTTGCCGATCGGCCCGTACGAATCGGGGATCGCGGCCAGCGCCCCGATCCACCTCGGCAGGTCCGCGGCGGGCAGCAGGTGCACGGTCCCGCGCGGGCCGTAGATCTTGACCAGGCTGCGCTCGGTGAGAACCGCCGCCCTGATGGCGGCGCGGTCCGGCGAAGCCTGGCGCAGCCCGATCGACCACTCGGCGGCGGACATGACCTGCGCGTGGGCTCCGCACATGCGAGCCGCGACGTCGGCGGGCGCGGCGCCGGACAGCGGCTCGTCGAGCGCGTGGTGATGCAGGCGGCGGGCGGACGCCTGCGCAAAGGACAGCCGCGCGGCCTCGTCACCCGGCATCACGGCCGCCCTTCTCAGTCCGAGCCCAGATTAGGCTGACCATCATGACCGGACGCGCGTGGATTGACCAGCTGCCAGCCGAGCTCGACGGGCAGAAGGCGATCATGCGCAGGCTGCTTGCGGTCTGCGAGTCCGACGACCGGATCAGCTGGCTCATGATCGGGTGCTCCCTCGGCCGCGGGAACGCCGACCGGCTCTCCGACCTGGACATGGCGCTGGGAGTGCGCGACGAGGACTTCGACGCGGCGATCGGCGATGTGCGCGCCGCCTGCGACGGGCTGGCGGACCTGGTCGAGAGCTATCACCACCAGCTGCCCGGCCTCACGGTGCGGCACGAGCGGATCTTCGCCCAGTACGCCGATCGCTGCCAGCTGGACCTCGTGGTGTTCCCCGCCTCGTACGACGTCAGCAAGGCACCGAGCCCGGTGATCCTCTACGACCGCGACAACCAGATCGTGCCGAGTGACGAGCGGCCGCCGGTCACCGGCGAGCAGGTTCGCGAGTGGGCCTTCCGCGGCTGGTGTGTCCTGGCCGACTCCGGCAAGTACCTGCGGCGGGGCTCGCTCTGGGAAGCGCTGGAGTGCCTGCACGAGGCGCGGGCGAACCTGTGGCGGCTGCTGGCCGTCGCCGAGGCCGTGCCCGATGCACGCTACGGCGTCACCAGCATCCTCGATTTCGCGCCCGCCCGCGTACCAGCCGGGATGGCAGGCACGGTGGCCGAGCTCGATCGCGCCCGCCTGCTGGCCGCGGCGCAGCGGCTGGCCCGGCTGCTGACCGCGATCGGCGAGCGGCTGCCGGCGCCGCTGCGCGATGACCTGCCGGACGCGATGGCCGCGTTCGTGACCGCGGACCTGGAAGAGCTGGCCGTGGCGACCGCGCCGGCGGACACCTCCCCGGTCCCGCAGGACTGCACGCTGCCGACCGCCGAGCAGCCGCTGCGGGCGGCGGAGTTCGCCGACTTGTTCGCCGGCTCGGTGCTGGCGGCAGGCCGGCCCGAGCCGACCCGGCTGCGACTCGAGCTGCGGCGTGATCCCGTGCTCGCGGGCCGGGCCGCGGAGCTCGCCGCCGTCGAGACCGATTGCTGCTCGTTCTTCACGTTCGCGCTCACGGTCGGGAACGACAGCCTGGCCCTGGACGTCAGCGTGCCGCCGTCGCGCGCCGGCGTTCTCGACGGCCTCGCGGATCGCGTGACCGGCGGGATGACAGAATCGGCCCATGGAAACCGATCGGGCCCGCAGGCTGCTGCTCGACGAGCGCGGTGAGGTTAAGACCCTGCTCCGCGGCACCCTCGAGGCGGGCAGCGAAGACCGTGAGGCCGAAGTCGAGCAGGCCGAGACCGGGGATGCGTCCGATTCCGCGCAGCCCCTGACGGCCCAGGGGATGGACGACTCGATTGCGGATACCCTCCGCGACCGCCTGGCGGCCATCGACCGGGCACTGAAACGGCTGGATGACGGGACCTACGGCCGCTCGGTCCGCAGTGGCGAGCCCATCCCGGACGAGCGGCTGGAGGCCGATCCGGCCGCCGAGCTCACCGTCGCCGAGGCCGGGCAGGAGCGCTAGCGCGCCGCTGCCCGGCCATCCGGCGCTTACCGGCCGCTGCGGGCGTTGAACACATCCGGGCCGAAGTCGGTCGCGGTCGCCGCGAAGCCGAGATGCCCGTGCCCGTCGGCGCCCCCGGACCTGATGCCCAGCAGGTCCTCGAAGGTTCGCAGCGCGGAGTAGTGGTTGTAGGAGCCGGTGGTGTCGGTGCTGCCCGCCTTGATCCAGCGCGGGTTGAGCAGCACCGCGCCGATCTGGCCGCCGCCCGGCATGGTCCCGGCGGGCGGCTCCTGGTTCGGCGTGAGGCCCTTGACTCCGAGCAGGTCGTAGTAGGTGAGGCCGCCGAACGCCGCGACCGGCGTGTTCAGCAGCGGCGAGTAGCCGGGGTTGGCGCTGTTCGGGCCGGGCTGCTCGTTGTCACCCGCCGTCGTGTCGGTCGTGCCGCCCTCATCGAACGTGACCATCACGAGCGTGTCGCCGCTCCGGTAGGCCGGCGAGTTCAGGATCAGCGGCATCCACGTCCTGAGGAAGTCATCGGCGCCGACCAGGCCGCCGGTCGTCCCGCCCGCGTCGTTGGTGCCGGCGCAGGTCGCGTCGTGGCCGTCGTCGCACAGGTTCGGGGTGATGAACGCGAACCGCGGCGTGCTCCACTGATGACGCAGGTCCCTGGCCAGGTGGCCCTGGTAGGTCACCGTGCCGCCGGCGCTGGTGGTTGCCGTGCCGAGCGGGACCACGTCGTGGTCGCACACCCACTGGTTGTCGGTCACCGAGTGGAAGTAGATGAACGGGTTATGCCGGTCGGCGTACTGGTCGGTGACCGAAGACTTGACCTGCGAACCGGTCGCGTTCGGGCCCTCGGCGTTGTTCGTGTCGTCGGACGCGACGCCGCCCGCCTGCGTCGGGTGCGCGCAGTCGGTGCCGCCGAGCGGATCGGGACGGCCGCCGTCGCGCGCCGGGTCGTTGCCCATGTCCTCGGCGTACTCGCGCCAGTCGCTGCCGATCGACCACGGGTAGGCGCGGTCGAGCTGATTGCCGATCGTCTGCACGCTGCGCGGGAAGACGCAGCCCTGGCCGTCGACCTGGCCAGGGTAGGCGGCCTGATCCGGGTCGAGGGTGCCCGGCGTCACGTCGTTATAGCTGCCGGTCAGCGACGTCAGGCTGGTCACGCAGTCGCTGCTGGTCACCTGGTTGGGCGCCTGACCGGACACCTGCGCGATGTAGTTGTCCAGGCTGACGTGCCCGACGGCGTAATAGTTCTGGAGGAGCTCGCCTTGCGGGAGCAGGGTGTCGTTGAGGTACGTGGCTGGCGAGCCCGGCCCGAAGGTCTCGCCGATGCTCTCGTTCTCCAGCTCGATGACGATGATGTGCCTGATCGCTCCGGGCGGGAGCGGGAGCTGATTACCAACATGCGCCGAGGCGGCCACCGCGGGCACCAGCGCCAGTCCGAGTGCGGCCGCACCCGTCGCCGCGATCGCCACGGCCGTGCGCCTTGCCCGAGTCCTGCGGTCCATCGTTCTCCTTGTCCCTGTGTTGCCTGACAGGGGACACGATCACAGCAGGACATGACGGGCAGCCGACTACAACGTGAAACTCTGGTCGGCCGGGCGGCCGTGGCTAGGGCTTGAACACGCAGAACTCGTTGCCCTCGGGGTCGTCGGGCGGACGCTGGCCCGCCGGATGGGCGCGTTCGTAGCCGAGTACCTCGCACCACCAGGAGGCCAGGCGCTGGTGATCGACCGCGTCGATGCAGATGTCCTTGAATGTCGCCAGTCCAGTCACGGCCGCCATTCTCGTGCGCGGAGGTAACAATTCGCAGGCTCGCCTGGTCGCAGCTGCGGTTCCGGGGTCGCCGGGCTGGCGGGAGCCGTCGTTCCCGCCATGGCGGCGCTGGTGCCCGCCCGGCTGCTGCGCCGGATCCCGGCCGCTCAGATAACCAGCAGGCGGTCGAGCAGGTCGCGTGCAACGGCCCGGTCGGCGTAGACCAGCCTGATCGCGCCCGGATCCGGATTCCCGGCGTCGGGCCCGCGCCAGAGCAGGCGCAGCCCTGACTTCTCCGCGACCGCCTTGGACGCGAGGTTGTGCTCGAGCAGCAGCGCCGTGACCGGGAGGTCGGGGCGGACCCGCCGCGCCGCCGCGGAGGCGGCCCGGACCAGCTCGCTGGCCAGGCCCCGGCCCTGGACCTCGGGTACGAAGCGGTAATAGACATTCCAGACCGCCCCCCTGATCGAGCAGCCGCCGACTCCGGCGAACGCTCCGTCATGCAGGCGAGCCGCCCAGTAGGCGAGGCCGTCGCGGTCCCAGGCAGCGGCTTCCCGGGCAAGCTGCGCGTGCGTCCGCTCGGGGCTGGTGTGCACTCCGCTCGGCAGGTGGGTCCAGACTCGCGGATCGGCGTTCAGCGCGTACACCTGATCAAGATCGTCCGCGCTGATCGCCCGCAGGTCCAGCCTGTCGGTCCGGACGTGCCGGAAGTCCTCCGACTGGTCGGTAATCGCCACGATTATCAGGCTATGCGTTACGTCAGGTTGCCGAGATGTAGGCTGTATTCCGGACGTTCTACTTCCAGAATGGTGAGCTTCTGTGACTTCAGACGCGAGCCCGACGGCGCGGGCGCTGCTGGCCCTCGAACTCGTCCAGAGCAGCCCGGGAATCACGGCGGACCGGCTGGCCGGCAAGCTCGGCGTCTCGGAGCGCGCCGCCCGCCGCTACATCGGAATCCTGCGCGAGGCCGAGATCCCGATCGAGTCTGTCCGCGGACCCTACGGCGGATACCGCGTCAGCCGGGGCCTGCGGCTCCCGCCGCTGATGTTCAGCGCCACCGAGGCGCTCAGCCTGGTCATGGCCGTGCTGGACGGACACCATGATGCGGGCGATCCGGTCAACCCGATCGGCAGCGCCCTCGGGAAGATCATGCGGGCCCTCCCCGAGCCGGTCGCGGCGCAGGCCGAGGCCGTCCGCCAGGCCACGGCGGCGGCGCCCGACCGGGCCGCTGCCCGGCCTGACCCTGGGGCGACCGCCGCGCTGGTACAAGCGTGCTCGGACCGGCGGCCGGTGCGCCTGGATTACCGCTCCGAGGCGGGCGCGGAGTGGCAGTTCGTGGTCGAGCCGTGGGCGGTAGTCGTCCGCCACGGCCGCTGGTACCTGCTGTGCCATTCGCGCAGTGCTGATGCCCAGCGGGCGTACCGGATCGACCGGATCCGCCGGCTCGAGGTACTCGACGGGACCTTCTCCCCGCCGGCCGATATCGACTCGGTCAGGATGCTCGAGGACCACCTCGCGGTCGGCTGGGACTACGAGGTCGAGGTCGTCATCGACGCGCCGCTCGAGCCCGTGGGGCGCTGCCTGCCCCGCGCCATCGGCAGGCTCGCCGCGCTCGATGCCACGACCACGCTGCTCACCGGCACGACCGAGAACCCGGTGTGGTACGCCGAGCGGCTCGCGGCGATCCCGGCGTCGTTCCGCGTCGTGAAGTGCCCCGAGGTCAAGGAAGCCGTGCGCGCCCTGGGGCAGCGGCTGCTCTCGGCGAGTGACTAGGCCGCCTGCCGCCGGTCATGGCCCCGCCCGCGGTGCCGCCACGCGAGCAGGACCGTAACGCCGGCGATCGGCACCGCGCCCCAGACCATCGGTGCGCGGATGCCGGCCGCGGTGGCCAGCAGGCCGCCGCCGAGGGCGCCGAGCGCTTCCGCGCCCCCGGCGACGGTCCCGAAGAGGCTGCTGACCCGGCCCAGCAGGGCGTCGGGAACGCGCTGCTGGCGCATGGTGACCGCGACGATGTTGAAGACCGCGAAGGCGGCGCTGCTGGCCGCCAGCATGATCGCGGCCAGGATCACGTCCGAGGTGAGGCCAAGGACGAGCTGGGTGCCCGCCATCACCAGGCCCGCGAGCAGCAGCGACCCCCAGGTGCCGAGCCGCCGGGTGAGCCGGGATCCGACCGCGCCCGCCGCGACGCCGCCGATCGCCCCGACGGCCAGCAGGGCTCCGTAGGCGCCGGGGACCTCGTGCAGGATCTGCACCACGTAGAGGACGAGCACCGCGAACCAGGCGGCATCCATGGCGCTGATCACCCCCGTGGCCAGCGTGACGTCCCTGATATCGGCATTGCGCCGCAGCCAGGCCAGGCCCTCGGCAAGGTCCCGGCGCACCGACCCGCGTGGCCGCGCCTGGCCGTCGGCCGCCGCCCCGGGCACCGGCTGGAAGACGCTGGGCAGGGTGAGCAGCAGGAGCACGGCAATGCCGAGCGTCCCGGCGTTCACCGCGAACGGCAGCACCGCGGCCAGGCCGAACAGCCAGCCGCCGACGGCCGGGCCGGCGAGCTCATTGCCCACGATCTGCCCGGCGATGATCCGGCCGTTGGCCTGGTCAAGCCGGGCAGCGTCGACGAGCCGCGGAACGCAGGTCACTTGCGCGGTCTTGCGCAGCGCCGAGCCGACGCCGGTGGTGAAGCCGGTCAGGTAGATCAGCACCAGCCCATCGGCATGCAGGAGGATCGCCACGGCGAGCCCGGCGATGATAACTGCTCGGGCAATGTCGACCGCCACCATGAGCCGGCGCCGGTCGGTGCGGTCGACCACCACCCCGAGCCCCGCGCCGAGGAGCAGCCAGGGCAGGCTCTGGACCGCCGTGACCGCCCCGACCGCCGCGGGTGAGCGCGTGATCTCAGCCGCCAGCAGCGGCAGGGCCGCCAGCCGGACCCCGTCGCCGAAGTCGGCGAGGAAACCTGACAGCCAGTAGCGAAGGAACGGCCTTCGGAGCGTGGCGGCGGGCGCAATCATGCGTGCATCATGCCATCACGCCCGGATTGACCCCTGGCGTCTTAGGCGACCCTGACGGGCGACGATCCGCTCCAGCAGGTGCCTGGTCATCCTGCGGTGGTCGTGCTCGGCGACCAGACTGCGGCGATCAGGCTCCGTACTTATGCTGCAGGGTCCGGTAGTACTCGCGCACTGTCTTGCTCGGCGGCCAGAGGCCGGACAGGCTCCCGGTCCCCCAGTACGTGATCATCCGGTCGCCGTTGTTCGCGGCCATCCACTGGCTGAGCCAGAGCATCCAGTTCTTGCGATGATTGTCGTGGGGGCTGTTGGTCTCCGTAACGCGAACATTTACCTTCCGGGTCCCGGCAGCCGCGCGCCAGTGCTCCAGGTTCTGATCCATCCGGCTGGTGATGGCGTCGTGGTCAAGCAGGCCGTCCTGCTTATCGAAGTTCTTACTGTCGTAGATGTCGACGCCGTACCAGTCAAGTTTCTTGCCGAGCCAGTTGGTGTTAGACGCGACCGCACCGGTAAGAATGCAGCCGTACTTAACCCGTCCGCCGTCTGCATTCCGCGTAGTTGAGCAGAGCTTTTGCATGTGCGCGTGGATCGCGCGCATGCTCTCGGCCGTAATGTACTTCGGGTAGTGCAGCGGATTGTTGCTCTGCGCCTCGTGCCAGCTGGCCAGCTCAACGTTGTCGGGGCAGGTGCTGAGCAGGTGCTTGATCTGACCGTCGAGGGTGGTAAAGCCGCTCCCGTTATTCGGAACGGTCTTGTTGTGAAGCAGGTCGTCGGGATTCGGCCGGATGCTGATAGTCACATAGTCGCTGTAACAGCCGGCCGCCTTCCAGTCCTTGGGGATGAAATTGACCGTTCCGAAGTATCGCCGTTCGCTGTTCTTGTGATCCGGGCTGGGGGCATTGGCCACCCAGTCGGGGTAGACGCCGTGGATCGCGCCATACTCGATCTTAGTGGTGGCCAGCGCAGGCATCGCCAGCGCAGCGCCCGCGCGTGACAATGACGCGGCGCCGATCGCGGTTGCTCCGGCTCCGACTATTGCGGCGTTCCTCAAAAGCGTCCGCCGGCTGAGCTCGCCAATCGCTTCAGTATCGCTATCTGCCATATCCATACTCTCCATAATGGTCATGATTGGCCCGGATAGCGGCGGACCCGGGAAACTCTCAGAGTTCAGGGTCCTGGCGGGGAGGCAGTGGCCGCCCGCGGGGCGGCGGCCCACTCGAGCGTGCGCCACGAGGTCCAGGCGAGCAGCGCGGCCAGCGGCAGCTCGGCCAGGCAGGCCATGGCCATCGACTCGAGGTAGGGCAGCTTCGGAGCGGCCGACATGGTGTCGAACCAGGCGTCCAGGCACAGGATCGCTGCCGTCGCCGCAGCGACCGGACTCGTCGCCCGGCTTCGGCGCGAAAGCAGCCGCGCGACGATGAGCAGGCAGATCGCCTCGAGGACGTCGAGCCCGACCCAGGACGAGTTGAAGCTGCGCTTGCCGGCCTGCCCGTGCAACTGCTCGATCAGCAAGCCGATCCACGGCACCAGGAGCACCCCGCACACCGCGAAAAGCCGTGCCAGCAACCGCGATCGCTTATCCACGCCCGCAATGATGCCTTATATGAGCATCACGGATTGATCTATACCTGGCCGCCCGGCGGCTGACGAGAGTTCTGACAGGAGATACTGTGCACCCAGGGCCCGCGCGGGCTGGAGGTGGTGCAGTCGTCATGGTGCGGGTGATCATGCTTTCGGCGCCTGGCGCCGGTAAGGGCACGCACGGCCGCTGGCTCAGGCTGCACACCGGTGCCGCGCACATTTCCGCGGGCGACCTGCTGCGAGCAGAGGTAGCGCGCGGTTCCGACCTCGGCCTGCAGGTCGCCGCGTACACCGAGCGGGGCGATCTCGTCCCGGACGAGCTGATCTTCAGCATCCTGGCTCCTGTCGTCGTGGCCGCGGCGAAGGAAACCGGCGGTTACGTCCTGGACGGGTTCCCGCGAACGATGCCGCAGGCCCTGCGAGCGGCGCAGTTCGGCGCCGACCTCGCGCTGGCGAGCAACGCCGTGATCTACCTCACTGCGCCCGAGGAAGAACTCGTCAGCCGGCTGCTCGACCGGGCGCAGCGCGACGGCCGGGCCGATGACACGATCGACGTGATCCGGCACCGGCTCGCCGTCTTCGCCAGGGAGACGGCGCCGCTCGTCGACTACTACCGCGAACGCGGCATCCTGCTGGAGCTGAGCACCGATCGTCCCGAGGCGGAGGTGCAGGCGGACTTGCTGGCCTGGCTCGAGGCCCGCGGGCTGATAACGGAGGAGCCAGGGCCGGGCAGCTCAGAGCCCGCAGCCGCGATGCCGCCGATAAGCGCTCCCCAGCCGTCCTGATCATCGCTCGCGTCGGTGGCGCGTTACTGGTCCGTCAGGTCCTTGATGAACGTGACCGACGCCCTCTGCCTGGTGAAACCCGCGCGCTCCCATAGAGTCAGCGAGCCGGCCGGGGTGTCCGTGCCCGCGTACAACGTGGCGATGTCGCAGCCGTCCGCCTGGGCGGCGGCCAGTGAGCGGCCGAGCAGCGCGGAGGCGATGCCGCGGCCGCGTGCCGCCCTGGTCACGCCGACCTCGGCGATGAAGCACTCGCGGCGGCCGGTTGCCTGTCTGTAGGCGTCGTACTCGCAGGCGATGAGCACGCCGACAGGCTCGTCGCCGCGGTAGGCCAGGAAGCTGAAGGCCGGGCGGAACCGATCGTGGTCGACGAAGTGCTGCCAGCTCTCGACCGTCTGGCCGGAGTCCGATCGACCGCCAAACGCCTCGTCCCGGACCTGCCGGGCCGCGTCCGAGAACTCGGCCGCGTACCCCGCGATGCGGATGCCGTCAGGGAGCTCGCGGGCCGGCCGCGCGCCAGCCAGTTCCTGGCTCATGAAGTGGAACCAGCGGGCCTGCCGATAGCCCGCGGCAGCGAACAGCGCAAGGGCGTCATCCTGGCCTCCGGGGCAGCTGGCCGACAGCGCGAGCGGGCGGCCCGGATGACGCGCCTCCTGCAGCGGCACTGCCGCCTGCTCTGCCCACGCCAGCAGCCGCGTCCCGAGGCCGCGGCCGCGGTGGCTGGGATGCACCGCGCCGTACAGGTCCATCTCGTAGCGGCCGGTCACGCCCGAGCTCACCCGCAGCCCGGCGTAGGCGATCATGCTCCCCGCGCTGAAGGCGGCGATCGTCCCGCGCTCCGGGTCGACGTCCGGATCGCGGAGGTCTTCCACCAGGTCCTCAGCCGCGACGAAGTCCTCGGTGCCGTAGGACTCCTCGACCGCCATCAGCAGCCGGGCCCACTCGGCCCCGTCCTCCGGGGTGATTGCCCGCCACTCAACCGCCTCGTCATCAGTCACGCCCGCGACGATGCCCGGCCGGCCGCTCACCGGGCAACACATTTTCTCGCGGTGGCGCGCAGGGGTCCCTACTCCCGCATACGCCGACTGAATGTAACAGTGACCTCAGAATGCCCACATGTTTCAGGCAAAGGCCTGGAACCAGGCGGAGGAGGCACTATGAGGCGGGTTCACCCCGCCCACGGCCAGGGTCGGGACCAAGGTGTACCTGTCAGGAACGGGCTTCACGGCGCCGTGCACGCTCAGCTTCGGGTCGGTCGGCGCGACCTGCCTGGTGAGCTCGGCGACCGAGATCATCTCCGTCGTTCCGGAGGGCGCCGCCACCGGCCAGCTCACACTGACCACGGGCGGGGACACGTACACCTCGGCCAAGCCGCTTAACGTGCCGAGTCCCGCGGTCACGATCAGCCCGTCCTCCGGCCCGCCCGGCACGGCCGTCACCGTGTCCGGGTCAGGGTTCGGCAGGACGAGGCGGTGAACCTCTACGCCGGGACCACCGACCAGGCCCTGGTCGTCAGCAGCAGCGCCGGCAGCTTCAGCTACCCGGGCTTCGTCATCCCCGCGTCGGCCCAGCCGGGCTCGTACTGGGTGTCCGCGGTCGGGAGCAGCAGCGGACTCGCCGCCCAGGCCGCCTATGACGTCCAGGTCAACTGGCCCGAGTTCGGGTTCAGCACCGCCAACGACGAGTCCAACCCGTACGAGGACACGATCAGTCCAGGCAACGTCGGCTCGCTCAGCCTGGACTGGACCTACACAACCGGAGCTGGGATCTACGGGCCGCCGGCTGTCGTCAACGGCGTGCTGTACTCCGGCTCCGACGACGGGAACGTGTACGCGCTCAACGCGACGACACCCTGTACGCGCTGAATGGCACGACCGGAGCGCTGCTGTGGTCCTACACCACCGGTAACTGGATCTACTCCTCCCCCACGGTGGCCAACGGGGTCGTCTACATCGGCTCGTACGACTACAACGTCTACGCACTGAACGCGACGACCGGAGCGGTGCTGTGGTCCTTCAACACGGGGGACTTCGGCGGCTACATCGACTCCGCGCCTGCCGTCGCCAACGGGGTCGTCTACGTTGCCAATCAGGCCGGCGATGTGGACGCGCTCAATGCGGCGACCGGCACCGAGCTGTGGAATTACTCCGCGCTCACGACGTTCGAGTCGTCGCCCGCGGTGGCCGACGGGCTGGTCTACGTCGGTGCCGCCGGCAGCGTCGGCATCGAGCACGCCCTCAGCGCGGCGACCGGGCAGCAGGTCTGGTCATTTCAGACTGGCGCGAGCGTCAACGCGGCGTCAAGCGTGGCCAACGGAGTCATCTTCGTTCCCTCCGAGGACGACACCCTCTACGCCCTCAACGCGGCCACCGGCACTGAGCTGTGGTCGTACACCACCGGCGGCTATCTCACCTCGCAGCCGGTCATCGTGAACGGGATGGTGTACCAGACCGGGTTCGACGGCACCATTTACGCCTTCAGCCTGCCCGGCGCCGCCGAGGCGGCCGCACGCGGGCAGGCGAGGCCTGCCGTCCGCGCTCTGCGCCCCAGCCGGTCCCTGAAGGTCACAAGGTAGGGAACGAGGCGGTGGCCGGGCCGGTCGGCCCGGCCACCCGCACGGGCCTCAACCTCAGGCCATCAACCCAAGATCAGGGAACGTCGAGGCTAGCTGAGGTGACGGAAGAACGTGAAGATTCCAGCAACCCAGCCGTGCACGGAGTCACCGGCTCCAGCCGGGTTGGACACTATCCAGACAATGATCAGGATCGCCACGATGATGCCGAAGACACGCGATAACAACGCCTTCACCTCCTCGCACGGTCGGCCACGGCAACGCATGTTGCATGGCGACCACGCCGCCAACAATCGACCCTGCAATGGTCGTCTTTTCCGATCGTCCCCATTCTGCCCGGAACATACAAGTCAGTAACGCATCGCAGTCTTTCGAACTCTCCGAATGGCACCGGGGAGTTCGCCTCTGTCCGTCATTGCATGATCTAATACTTTTATGCCGGTTCAGTATGGTTGCTCACGCAAAATACAGGATGAGTGTTGCGCCGCGCGAACGCTAGAGGGGTCGCCCGGGATTCCATGCCTTGTGAACGAACTCCAGTCGGTTGCCGTCGAGGTCAGCAACGTTGGCGGCGTAATAGCCAGGGGCGAAGTACGTGCGATCGGCAGGCTCGCCCTCGTCGATGCCGCCTGCCTTGATCGCCGCCGCGTAGGCGGCATCGACAGCCTGGTTACTCTCGCAGACGACGCCGAGGTAGAGGCCCGTCTCTCCCGGCTGGCGCTGCCGGAGCCAGATGCTCGCTCCGACGCCATTGCCAGTGCCGTAGATGTCGTCACAGAGTCCGAACAGGTCCGGGACGCCCGCAGGACCGGACTCGGAGCTGTAGCTGCCGCACTCGTGCCAGCCGAGTGGTTTCAAGGCTTCCGAGTAGAAGGCAAGCGAATTCTCGATATTGGCCACTGAGATGTATACGTGGTCGATCATTGAGCCTGCTTTCAGCTGTTCGTGATGCGGAACAGATGCGCGACCAGAGCGCCCCATAACCATAATGCTGCTGGTCAGCAGACTAGGTGGCGGTCGATCATGACTGACCCGATGCTCCCTGCTGCTCAGACCGCTCGAACTTCGGCGAGCCGCTCGACTGCGAACCGGTCGGTCCCGCTGGGGTCCCAGCAGACGGCGGCTTCCCATGCGGCCCGCGCTTGCGCGGCGATGTCGTACGCGTCGTCGTCGAGACCGGC
>DAIOWC010000064.1:0-1138 GCA_036758685.1 Streptosporangiaceae bacterium
CGCCCGGACCCACGCAGGGGAGGACACTGAGAGCATGCAGCGACGCCAGTCCTGGCTTGGCACCGTGCGCGCCGAGCCAGGAGTGCCGGCCTCGGCGGGTCTGGCCAGGAAGCCTCCGACGATCACCAGGCAGCCCGGCAGCACGGTCCACGGGCAGATCGAGGACTGGCTGGCGGACGCGATCGCGGCCGGGCAGCTGGCGCCGGGAGACCGGCTGCCAGCCGAGCATGATCTGGCCGCCTGGCTCGGAGTAAGCCGGATGACACTCCGGCACGCTCTCGGGGAGCTCGCGCAGCGCGGCCTCGTGACCAGGACGGTCGGCCGTGGCGGCGGCACGTTCGTGGCCGAGGCCAAGCTGGAGCAGGACCTGACCACCCTGGCCGGCTTCTCCGAGCAGCTGCGCCGGCACGGCAAGGTCGCCGGGGCCAGGGTGCTTGCCGCCACGACGGTCCCGGCTAGCGTCGCCGCTGCGGCCGCGCTGCGGCTCGGCCAGAATGACCTGGTCTTCCAGGTCCGGCGGATCCGGCTGGCCGACGGCACGCCGATCGCGATCGAGGACTCGCTGTTCCCGGCGGCGCTGTTCCCCGGCCTGCTCGACTGCCGCCTCGACGGCTCGCTGTACGAGTTGCTGGAGGAGCGCTACGGCCAGCGGCCGCACGCGGCCCGCGAGTCACTCGAGCCGGTCGTCGCCGGGGTCAGGGAGGCCGAGGCACTGGACATCGAGGAAGGTGCGCCGCTCATGCTGGTCGAGCGCACCGCCTACGCTGCCTCGGGCCAGCCGCTGGAGTTCGCCCACGACCTGTTCCGGGGTGACCGCACCAAGGTGGTCGTCTGGAGCTCAGAGCTGGCCGGCGAGCTCTGACTGCCGATCCGCGTGGAAGTTCACTGTCGCCAGAGAGGACTGGAGAAGAACCAACACATGTGCTCTGGCTGAGCGAGACCCGCAGCTAGCGATCGAGTGGACCACCGCGCTCTGACCCGGCCTACTTAGCAGCCCGCCACGAACGCGGAACCACGCCACCTTGGGGAAGGTGGCCCACCCGCCCGCCCCCGGCCATGCGCCGGCGCGCGCAGGCCTCACCTGTCCCTGGCAGACCACGCGGAAGGCACAAAGACCCTGATCAGCGTCAGGCTAATC
>DAIOWC010000064.1:1238-26890 GCA_036758685.1 Streptosporangiaceae bacterium
GTCCCTGGCAGACCACGCGGAAGGCACAAAGACCCTGATCAGCGTCAGGCTAATCAGGCCTGAGGGCCGGGTCGCGCCGGAACGCGTCGACCAGTTGCCAGAACCCGTCAACGTGCTTCCTGATGCGGGCCTTGTCAGCCACCGAGTTCAGGAACGGCTTACCCTTGCCGACCAGGCGCACATCCAGGACCCGCCCGCGTCCGTCTACGAAAGGCTCCCTGACCAGGTAAACGGGGGCAAGCGACCTCGACCTGACCGAGTCGGGGAGCCTGGCCCGCAGCCACGCCAGCTGGCCGGTGGTGTACATGTTCGTCGGGATATCGAGTTCTTCAAGGCCCGTCAGCTCGCCCAGAGGCTCAATCCGGCCGTCTCCGATCCGCTTCGCGTTGAACGACAGCGACCGCAGCCCGCCGAGCACGGTCAGCGGCTCCAGCGACTCGAACACTGCCTTGCTCCACATACCGTCGCCGAAACCGACCTCCCGCAGCGCAGCCCCGGCCCGCAGATCCTCCAGGTCATGCAGCCTATTGAAGTCCCGGAACCTCAGCCCCGTCAGCGCAGGGTTCTGCGAAAGATCCCACAGCCGCGCGGCCCGCTGATTCCAGAAGAACTCAACCAGGCGCAAGCCGGGCAGATCTTCCAGCGGGCTCAGATCCGTGATCAAGGGGCACTTGTAAAAGTCAATGGCCAGGAACTGCCGGCCGTACCTGGTGACGAAACGCTCAAAGATTGCCTGATCCAGCCCGCCGATCCGCACCGCCAGAGCATCGGGACGCTCGGCGATGACATCAAGTTCCCTCTCAGTCATTCGGCCGCCACCGCCACCGGTCTCGGGGAAGACCTGCAGCCGCCACGGCGGGACACCCCGATACGGCGGGTGCACATCGCGAAAACACCTGGGCTCCGAAGCCATCTCCCGGGCCAGATCGTCGACGACCACACCCTCCAGCTCCGCCTGAAAGACCTGCTCGGCAATCCAGTCACCGACCTGCCGACTCACCTCGTCATACGGCTCAGCAGGCAAGTCCCTGCCCTCCGGAAGATTCACCGCGCCAGTATGCCCGGATTCTGCACACCCGAGCCAGTCCCGTTCGCCGCCGAACTTCAGCCCATGAGCCGCACGTCAGCTACAGAGCCGCAAGTCGCAACTGCCCCGGCGCCCGCCAGAGGCTGATCCGCGCCCCTAGGACGACAGTAGGTTGCCACACGGCCGGAGCTCAGCGCGCGCGGAAATCCGGCGAATCGGGCTTGCGGCCGACCGGCCCGGTAGATTTCCGCCGCCCTCGGGCGATAGCGTCCGTCCATGACCGTCAAACTTGTAGTCCTGTACACCCAGCCCGAGGACCCAGCGGCGTTCGAGGCGGCTTACGGGGACGTGCACGTCCCGCTGGTGGAGAAGATCCCCGGAGTGCAGCGCTTCGAGGCGGGCCGCATCAGCGGTGCGCTCGACGGCGGCGAGCAGACCTATTTCTGGCTGGCTGAGCTGTACTTCGCTGACGCCGCGGCCCTGCAGGCAGCATTGGGCTCGCCCGAGGGCGGCGCTGCCGCTCAGCACTACGGCGAGATCGCGCCGCCGGGCTCGCGGATGTTCGTCCAGGAACTCGGCGGCTAGCCGGCCGTCAGCTGGACCTCGCCGGGCGCGGCGAGGGGATGATTTCCAGGTTCACCGGCTCCAGGCCGGTGATCTCCCACTGCTCGGCGCCGACGTCGACCGCGAGCCGGGACTTGCCGACGCGCAGGCCGCTCACGCGCAACGGCAGGTAGCGGTCGGGAACCTCGGGCGCGCACCACAGCTGCCCGCTGGAAACCTCAGGGGCGAAGCGCAAGACGGTGTGCAGCAGGAGCAATGGCGCCGCCGCCGCCCAGGCCTGCGGCGAGCACGACGTCGGATACGGCACCGGCACGGAGAACTCGGCGCGGTCAAAGCCGCAGAACAACTCCGGCAGCCGGTAGCCGAAGTGCTCGGACGCGTCGATGATCGCGTCGGTGACGCGCTGTGCCTGCTCGACGAATCCGTAGCGCATGAGGCCGGCGGCGCAGATCGCGTTGTCGTGCGGCCACACCGATCCGTTGTGATAGCTCATCGGGTTGTAGGCGCCCATCGATGCCGCCAGCGTGCGGATCCCCCAGCCGCTGAACATGTCCTCCGACATCAGGTGCCTGGCCACCGAGCCGGCCTTGTCCTTATCCACGATGCCGGTCCACAGGCAGTGGCCCATGTTCGAGGTCAGGGCGTCGATCGGTCGCTTGTTCTCGTCCAGTCCGATCGCGTACCAGCCGCGGTCGGGCAGCCAGAACTGCTCGTTGAAGATGCGCTTCAGCTGCTTGGCCTTCTTGCGCCAGACCGTCGCACCCCGCTCGTCGCCTGCCAGGTTGGCCAGCTGCGCCCGGGCGCGGTAGGCGGCATACACGTAGCCTTGAACCTCGCAGAGCGCGATGGGCGCCTCGGCGATGGTGCCGTCGGCGAAGTTCACGCCGTCCCAGGAGTCCTTCCATCCTTGGTTGACCAGGCCGCGGCTGGTCTTGCGGCAGTACTCCACGAAGCCGTCACCGTCGGCGTCGCCGTAGGCCTCGATCCACTCCAGCGCGCGGTCGGCATGCGGCACCAGGCTGGCAATCGCCGTCGGCTTGCCGCCCCAGCGCTGCAGCTCGCCCAGCAGCATCACGAACAGCGCCGACGCGTCGGCCGAGCCGAAGTAGGCGCTGCGACCGCCGAGAGCGAACGAGGCGGCGGGCCCGAACCGCACCTCGTGCAGGATCTTGCCGGGCTCCTCCTCCGACTCGGGCTCGACCTCGTCGCCCTGCCTGGCTGCCAGCGTGCGCAGCGTCCCGAGCGCCAGGCCCGGATCCCACGGCAGCAGCATCGACGCGGTCAGCAGCGAGTCCCGGCCGAACAGCGCCATGAACCAGGGCGCGCCCGCTGCGACCACCGGCCAGCTCGGATGGTCGGGATCGAAGATGCGCAGCGCGCCCAGGTCCTCCACGCTGCGGCTGAGCACCTCGGCGAGGTTGCGGTCGGCCGTGCGGACCTGCGGGCCACGCTGACGCCACTTGCGGAGCCGTTTCGCCGGACGGGTGAGGTTGACCGGATGCCCGCGCGGATGCCTGAGCTTCATCACCACGCCGTCGTCGACGGGCACCGCCTCGACCGAAACGGTCCGCTCCGACTGCGCGGGTACCAGCAGCCGCCAGGTCAGCACGCCGTCAGCGACGGACGGGCTCTCATCGCCGTTGATGCGCAGCTCCTGCCGGCGCTCCCGCCGGCCGCTGGTGATGACCAGCGAGGCGTCGGCGGCGGTTGAGGTTGCGACCGTGCGCGGCTTGGACCGGCCCTTGACCTCGAAGAGGTCGGCGAAGTCCGCTTCGGCGGCCAGCGCGACGACGCAGCGTTTCGGCTTGGCCGCGGTGTTGCGAAGGGTGATGTCCTCGCGCATGCCGTCGCCCACGTAGCGGCGCCGGACCACCAGCATCGAGCTGTCGGCCTTGCCGGCCTTCGGCGGCATCCGGCCGAGGAACGTTGCCGCGAACGGCTCCTGCGTGTGGACGGTCAGCGGCTGCGGCTCGATCCCGTCCACCCGCAGCTCCCACCGGGACAGCACGCGCGTGTCCCGGACGAACAGGCCGTGCGGGCGGTCCGGCAGGATGTCGCCGCCCTGCTCGCTGATGCAGAACGTGGAGCCCTCGATCAGCGTCACCGGATCGCAGGAGGCACCGTGTCCCGGCGGGAGATCGCCCGCCGCCCAGGGCCCGGTCATCGGGCCGGGCCCTGGGTCAGCTGGCGTCGTCCGCGACGTGGACTAGGCGCTGATGAGGCGCCGCCCGGCGGCCGGAATGCGGCGGATGAGCCTGGCCTCTCGGTCGAGCATGCGGCGGTAGAGGCGCTCGTGGTCGCTCGCCATCCGCTGCAGCGAGAACCGGCGCCGCGCGGCCTCGCGGCAAGCGGCGCGTTCGATGTCGGCCACCTGGTCAACTGCGCTGATCATCTCCCCCTCGTCACGGCACAGATACCCGGTCCTGCCGGACTCAACGATTTCTGTGGCCGCTCCGTTCGGAAATGCGAGCACGGGCGTGGCGCAGGACAGCGCCTCGGTCATCACCAGGCCGAACGGCTCGCGCCAGGTGATCGGGTTGAGCATTGCGTCGGCGTGGCGGAGCAGTTCGATTCTCCGCTCCAGCGGGATCTCCGTCGGGAGCTCGTCTTCCGGGTCGAGCAGTGGCCGGACCTCGGACTCGAAGTAGGCGATCTCGTTGTCCTCGCGCATCTTCGTCGAGAGGATCAGCTTCTTGCCGGCCTTCTTCGCGACGCGCACCGCGTGATGCACGCCCTTGTCCGGCGACATGCGGCCGATGAATATCAGGTACCCGCCGCCGCCAGGACCGGCCTTGTAGAGGTCGAGGTCGATGCCATGGTGGATGACGTCGGCGACCGGCACGTTGCCGTTGGCCTGCGCCTGACGCGCCTGCGAGTGCGAGATCGCCACGATGGAGGTGTGCTTCGCTATCTGCGCGAGGATCGGCGCCGTCTCCCCGTTGAACGGACCATGGTTCGTGTGCGCGACCGGAGGCCGCCGCAGCCCGCGCAGGCCCGCGATCAGCGGGCCGAGGAACGTGTGGTCATGGATGATGTCCATGTCCGCCAGCGACTCGTAGGCGGCCAGCACGTGCGCCGTCTCCGGCACCGTCACGCCGATTGGCGCGATCGCCTTCGGGTAGAGAAAGTCGGTTGGCACCGGGCACTCGGACTCACCCACAGTGAACAGGCGGACCTCGTGACCGAGTTCCTGCAGGCCCCTGGCGAGGTTATCGATGACGACCTCGGTCCCGCCGTACGCCGGTGGTGGTACCGGGACCCAGGGCGGGGCAATCAGGCCGATTCGCATCTGTGCTGCCTCCTCGTGTCGAGCCGCGTGACTATCACGCTTCGCTAGCGGCTGAGCGCAAGCTCACGCCAGCCGCTGGCGACTTTGGGCGCGCTGCCGGTTCCTGCGCTGGCCCTGGGGCTGGCTGGGGCACAAGAGGCACCAGCTGCCAGCGCGGGCACACGGCGGTGCGAAATGGCCCGGTCGCACCGGTCGACGTGACCGGTCCGGCTCCCGCACTCTGCGCACCCGCGGGGCGGTGCCAGAGCCAGGCCGAACGCCATAAATACCGTGCGTATAGAGCCGATAACCGAATGCAATGTTCCCGTCAGAATGGCGCGGCAAACGTCGGGACCGCCCTGGCAACGATCATGAGAATGCACCCCGGAGCAGCGGTGGCTGGTCTTCGCCGCAGCTCTGCGGCCGGTCGGGCGGCCGGTCCGGCGGCCAGCCAGCACGCCGGGCATACCGCCCTTCACCTGGCGAAACCGGGACGGTAGGTTTGGGCTGTGACTGATGCGGCGCATGGTGCCAGGGAGGAGCAGTTTGCCCCCAGCGAGGCCGCCGTCTCACCGCTCCAGGCCGTGCTCTCCGGCCTGCGTCAGCCCATCGTCCTGATACTGCTTCTCATCGCCTTTTTCACCACAATCTCTGGCAAGCCGCTAGACGGCTTCCTCATGCTGACCGTGGCCACCCTGCTCGTCTGGGACGCAGCCAGGACCCGCCTGGGGTATCTGCAGGTGCGCGCGCCCAGCGCCGCGCGCGCCCCGGTGCCGCCGGCCCGCCGCCGGCGGCTCCTGGTCGGGGTCTCGTGGGTGTCGGCGGGCCTCATCTACGCCGGGATCGTCGGCAGCTTCAAGCGGTACTCCTGGCCCGCCACCGCCGCCGTGGTCGCCCTCGGCTGCCTGATGGTGGCGATCGGCTGGCAGGGTCCCCTACGCGACCGGGCCCAGCTGACCGGGAACGCGCTGCGCCGCGTCTGGCTGTGGGCGGTGGTCCTCGTAGCGGGCGGCCTGTGGGAACTGAGCTCGCTTCTGCAGCAGCCGCATCTCACCACTGACTCCTACGCTCACCCGACGATCAGCGCCCTGACCGACCCGCTGCTGGCCAGCCACCCGGGCCGGTCTCTCGCCCTCGGCGGGTGGCTGCTCATCGGCTGGTTCCTGGCCGGCCGGTGAACAGCCACAAGGCCACCATCCTCGGCTACCTGCTGGTCCTCGCGGCCGGCGTCGCGCTGCAGATCAAGGCGCTTACGCGGCCGGACCGGTTCCCCTCGCTCGGCCGCGTGTTCACCCACGTCATGCAGTCGCGGACCGGCCGAGTCGGCATTTTCGTGGCGTGGGCGTGGATCGGGCTGCATTTCTTCGCAAAGTAGGGCAGGCGATCCATCGCCGCGAAAGTCACGAAGAACGGTAGTAGGCCTCGATTGGCACGCGGGCCTCGGCGAGCAGCGCCGGGCCGTCGCGGCGCACCGTCGGCCAGTCCGACCCCGGATTGAGCTCGATGAGCTGGTCGGTCGACAGGGCATACACGACCCGCCCGAGCCCGGAGCGAGCGATGCCGCCGGTGCACATCCCGCAGGGCTCGCAGCTGGTGTACATCGTCGTCCGTGCCGCCGTCTCCTGATCAAGCTCACGGGCTGCCCAGCGGGCGAGTTTGAGCTCGGGGTGAGCGCTGATGTCGTTGTCGCGCCGCACCGTGTTGTGGGCCTCGATGAGGACCGTGCCGTCGGCGTCGGCCAGCAGCGACCCGTAGGGCGCATCGTCCAGGGTGACGGCGCGCGCGGCGATCGCAATCGCGCGCCGCAGCAAGGTCTCGTCAGCGGGTGTGATCACGAGGGCGTCCTCCAGCGGGTAGCCACGGCCGTCAGCGCGCGCCAGGCCACTTCTGGCCGGCGGGTCTCCTCCGGATCGCCGTGGTAGGGATCGAGTACGACGGTATCGGCGCCTAGCCGCCGGAGCTGATCGAGATCACCGAGTATCTGCTCGAGGCTGCCGGTGCCCGGGAGCCGTCCGGTCTCCTCGGCCGGGGAGTCGGTGAGCGCCAGACCGATGCGAGGCGCAAGCGCCGGCAGCGCATGGCCTGCCACCGCATCCCGCAGGAAGGGCAGAGTCGCCCGCAGCGGGTGCCACGCGGCTTCGAACCTGATCGATCGCCGGATCGCCGCCTCGCTGTTGCCGCCGACCCAGACGGGTATGGCGGATTTCGGACCCCAGGCCTCGCGCAGCGAGGTCAGGTAGTCGTCGGTCAGCCGGCCGCGCTCCGCGAACGGTATTCCGAGCGCCTCGAACTCCTGGCGCGCCCCCCCGACGCCGACCCCGAGCACGAGCCGGCCCCCGCTGAGCTCGTGCAGGTTCAACGCCATGCGCGCCACCACCAGCGGATGCCGGTACGGAAGCACAACCACGGTCGTGCCCAGCCGTACCCGCGTCGTGATGCCCGCCAGCCAGGACAGCGCGGTGAACGGCTCGTAGAACGGCTCCGGGTACCGCACGGCTACATCCGGGGTGACAACCACGTGGTCCGAGACCATCAGGAGGTCAAAGCCGAGCCCTTCCACGATCCGCGCCCACTCGCGCAACACGCCGGGGTCGGTTCCGGGTCCGTAGTTCGGTACGTTGACGCCCAGGTGCATGATGGGAGGCTATACCGGCGATCATCCGGCCTGGAACCACTTTCTCCCGGCAGATACGATGACTCGCCGTGCTTTTCCCTGTAGATTGCGACTATGGCCGTGAACCTCGATGACGTTGACTGGGCGATCATCGACCAGCTCCAGCAGGAAGCGCGGATCTCTCTCAGTGAGCTTGGCCGTCGCGTCAACCTCAGCCCGTCGGCCACCACCGAGCGCGTACGACAGCTGGAGGCGGCGGGCGTTGTCACCGGCTACCACGCGGTGCTCGACCTGACCAAGGCCGGCTACCCGGTGCTCGCTGTCGTCCGGCTGAAGTACCCGGGCAACCATCACGAGCCGTTGCGCCGCCTGCTGGCCGAGCGCCGGGAGATCCTCGAGTGCCTGCGCACCACCGGTGACGACTGCTACGCGCTGAAGGTCGCCGCGACCTCAATGGAGCACCTGGAGACGCTGGTGGGCGAGCTCGCCGATTTCGGCAGCACGACCACCAGCGTCGTCTACAGCCAGACGATGCCCTATCGCGGGCCCGCCCGGCCCTGACCGGTATCCGGGCGCCCGCGCCGGCGGGCTCAGCTGCGGCCCGCGCGCCGCTGGAACAAGATCGTCGCCGCGACGCCCGACACCAGCAGGATGCCGCCGCACCAGGCGATGGCCAGCCAGGGGCTCGTGCCCAGCGGCTGGGACAGGAGCAGCCCGCGCACCGAGCTGATCACCGGAGTCACCGGCTGATGCCTGGCGAAGCCGCGGATCCACGTGGGCATCGTGGCGATGGGCACGAAAGCGCTGCTCGGGTACGGCAGGAACAAGATCCCGAAGGTGATGCCATTGGCCGCGTCGGGCGTGCGAACCAGCAGTCCGAGCGCCGCCGACAGCGCCGAGATCGCCGTGATGAACATCAGCAGCAATCCGGCTGCGCCCAGCCAGCCCGCCGCACTCGCGTGCGGCCGGAAGCCGATGGCAAACGCCACGCCAAGCACGAGCGCGGACGAGGCCAGGTTGCGCAGCACGCTCGCCACGACGTGACCGGCAAGCAGGGCCGCGCCGCCGACGTTCATCGAGCGCAGCCGGTCCATCGCACCGCTGGTCATGTCTTCGCAGACCCGCACCGCCGTCAGCGCCGAGCCGAACCCGGCGCACAGGACCAGGACGCCGGGCACCACGTAGGTGTGGTAGGCCTCGCCGGTCCTGATCGCGCCACCGAAGAGGTAGACGAACATCAGCATCAGCGCCACGGGCAGCAGCAGAGAGGTGATGACGGCGTCGGTGTTCCGCCAGCCGAGCCGCAGGCACCTGCCGATCATCACCAGCGCTCTCGCCGGGCCGGACGCGGACCGGCGCGGCGCCGCGCCGAACCCTCGAGCGCCGGCAAAGGCATGGTCAAGGGCAAGATCCGGGCTAGACATTCTCGAGCTCCTTCGGCGTGGTGGTGGCCGGCGCATGGCCGGTGAGGGCCAGGAAGACCGCGTCCAGCGTCGTGTCGTGCACGGCGAACCGGACGACCGCGGTGCGGTTCGGATCGATCTCGTCGAGTAGCCCGCGGACCTGCGCCGCCTGGCCGTCGGTGGGCACGGCGATGGTCAGCGCATCGCGGTCCTGCGCAGCCGCCCGGTGCCCCAGAACTCGCAGCGTCACGTCAAAAGCACTCTGGTCGGCAAGCCAAAGCTCGAGCCGGCGCTCGCCCACCTCGTCCTTGAGTGCCCGCGGCGTGTCGTCAGCGACGATCTGGCCGCCGTCAAGGACGGCGACGCGATCGGCGAGCTCATCGGCCTCCTCCAGGTACTGGGTGGTGAGGAAGACCGTGACCCCGGAACCGGCCAGCTCGCCGACGACCTGCCACATGGCCTGGCGGCCGGGCAGATCCAGTCCGGTGGTCGGCTCGTCCAGGAACACCACGTCCGGCCGGCCGACCAGCCCCGCCGCCAGGTCCAGGCGCCGGCGCATGCCGCCCGAGTACTGGCCGACCCGTCGGCCGCCTGCCTGAGCCAGGCCAAAGGCCTCCAGGAGCGCGGCCGCCCGCCGGCGAGCCTGCGCTCCGGTGAGGCCGGCGAGCCGCCCGACCAGGCGGAGATTCTCCTCCCCGGTGAGGCCCGCGTCGACCGACGCGTACTGCCCGGTCAGGCTGATCTGCCGGCGGACCTGGCGGCGCTGGGCCAGCGCGTCCAGTCCGGCCACGCGGACCGTGCCCGCATCCGGGCGGGTCAGTGTCGCGAGGATGCGCACGGTGGTCGTCTTGCCCGCGCCGTTAGGCCCGAGCAGGGCGAACACGCTGCCCCGCGGCACGGCCAGGCTGAGGCCGCTCAGCACGCGGTGCGAGCCGAAGGCCTTCGTCACTCCGACCGCCTCGACGGCCAGATCCTCTGGCATGAGTGCTCCCTTCACAAATCGCTACTGCGTATCATGCACGCTCTACTGCGTACCTCATACGCTCTACCGCGTAGCCTATACGCAGTTCTAGGATGTCTGTCAACACCGGTCGGAAGGGACCCAGTGCCGAGGACACCGTCACCACCGCCCGCCCAGAGCGGGCCGGAGCCGCCCTCAGGGGCGCTGCCAGGCAGCATCGCCGCGGCCTGGGGCCTGCGCGAGCGGCCAGGCAAGGGACCCAAGCCCGGGCTCAGCCTCGAGCAGATCGTCCGGTCCGGGATACGGGTCGCCGAGGCGGACGGCCTCGCGGCGGTCTCGATGAGCCGCGTCGCCAGCGAGCTCGGCGTCGGCACCATGTCCCTGTACCGGTACGTGGAATCCAAGCGCGAGCTGCTCGACCTGATGGTGGACGCGGCCATGGGCGAGGCACCGCTGATCGACGTGCGCTCAGGCTGGCGGGACGGCCTCGCCGAGTGGGCGAGCGCGGAGCTGGCGGTCTACCGCAGTCATCTGTGGGGGCTGCAGGTCCCGCTCTCCGGCCCCCCGGCCACCCCGAATGCCCTGGGCTGGCTCGAGCAGGCCCTGCGCTGCCTGCGCGATAGCGGCCTGGACGAAGACCAGAAGATGTCAGTGATCTTGCTACTCACCACGTATGTACGCAGCCACGCGACCACGGAGGGCCAGATCGACGCGGCCGTCCGGTCCGCCGGGATCAGCCCGCATGACGCGATGACCGGCTACGGCAAACTGCTCGGCATGCTGCTCGACCCGCTGCGCTTCCCGGAGCTGACCGCCGTCGCCGCCTCGGGCGTGCTGGACAAGGCCGACCCCTGGGACAAGGAGTTCTACTTCGGGCTGGAGCGAATCCTCGACGGCGTCGAGGTCCTGATCGCCAATCTGGCCGGGACAGGCTGACCCGCGTCGGCTGGCCGAGACCGCGCCGGGCACAATGCCGGGTGAGCGGAAATATGCCCGACCACCAATCTTGACCAGCGCGCTGAATGGCGGGGGGTGAGACTCGATCGCCGTGCCAGACGACTCGCGCGATCCGGCGCCGGGCGCCGAGCCGGCCGAGTCGGAACCGGACGCCCGGTTCACCTTCGCGAACGAGCGCACCTTCCTGGCCTGGACCCGCACCGCGCTCGCGTTCATGGTCGCGGGCCTGGGCATCGTTCAGCTGCTGCCGCCGTTCCCCGGCGTGCCCTGGGGCCGGCACGTGCTCGGCGTGCCGCTGATCGTGATCGGCGCCGTCATCGCGATCGTCAGCTACGTCCAGTGGATGCACAGCCAGCAGGCGCTCCGCCGCGGGCAGCCGCTGCCCCGCTCGGTGCTGCCCCAGATCCTGGCCATATCGATCACCATCATCGCGGCGATCGCGGCGGCCGTGCTGCTGGTCTCGGCCCTGGTGAAGTCCTGATGGCCCCGCCCGACGACATTGAGGACATCGACCCTGGCCTCGCCCGCGAGCGAACCGACCTGGCCTGGACCCGCACAGCGATCTCGTTCGCGGCGACCGGCGCCGCCATCCTGAAGAACCACGTCGTCGCCGGGGTGATCGTGCTCGCTCTCGGCGTGGTGACCTGGGCCCTGCGGCGCCTGTTCCCGCGACTGCTCGGCCCCCTCCCGTCCGCGAGGTGGAGCATAGAGCGGCGTCTGCTGGTGGTGACGATCGCGGTCACCGGGGTCGGGGTCGTGGCCCTCGTCGTCGCCCTGACCGCGCATCCGTCAGGCTTCCGGTAGGTAGCCCCGGCTAAGGGGAGGGCTGTGCTTGCCTCCCTGGGGGCGACCCCCCGGAGACCCCCCGACTAAGGCTGTGTTTGCCTCCCTGGGGGCGACCCCCCGGAGACCCCCCGACTAAGGCTCTGGTGCAGCGACCGGACGGCTCCGGCGGGCGAACCAGGCGGCCAGCCCGGCGCTCAGCAGGTCGCCGACCGTCATCAGGACCCGCGACACCAGCGCCACGGCCGTGGCCCCGGCCGGGGTGATGGCCGGGCCGAGCAGCGCGATCAGGACGATCTCCCGGATGCCAGCTCCGGCCGGGGCGAGGATAAACAGGAAGCCCGCGCACCAGGCGAAGGCAAAGCCGCCGATCGCGAGCATGGCGCCCGACCATCCGGACAGGCCCAGACGCGAGGCCAGCAGCCAGACCTGCAGGCCGTAGAAGATCCAGCTGAGCACGCCCCAGGCCAGCGCCGTCGCCACGGCCCGCCCGCTGAGCGGCTCCTCGAGCGGCGGCCGCTTAGCCAGCCGCAGCAGCCGGTCGAGTATCCGGTTGAGCACCTTGGGGTAAAGGAAGACCAGGATGACCGGCGCGGCGAGAAACACCCAGCGGTAGTGCGCCGCGTGCTTGCTGAACGGCAGGGCCACGAGCCCGACCAGGATGCCCGTAACCAGGGACAGCAGCATGGTCAGCACCGACGCGCTCGCCGACCGGTGGCGCGGGACCTTGTGCGCGGTACCCAGCTCCATCTGCGCGAGCACCGGCCAGACCGAGCCGGGCAGGTACTTGCCCAGCTGGCCGACGAACAAGATCTGCGCTGCGACCCTGGCCGGCAGCGGCGAGCCCAGCGCGGCCAGCAGCACCCGGTAGATCTGCATCAGGGCCACCAGCGCGACCAGGACGCAGATCATGGCGCCGATGACAGACCCGGCCCCGAGCTCGGACAGGTCGGCTCGCACACCGTGCGGACCGGACCAGTCTCTGGCGATGGCATAGGCGCCGATCCCGACGGTCGCGACGACGAATCCCCAGCGCACCGCCCGGCTGCCGAAAACCCTGGCCACCGTGGACCGCAGCGATCTCCGCGCCGGCTCCGGACCGTCCTGACCAGCCTCTTCCCCGCTCAGCTCGGCGACCGGAGCGTCGGCTCGGGCTCCCGCGGGCTGGTCCGGCATTGCTACAGCCTAGCGACATATTCGCCCGGCCAGACCCCGGCCGCCCTTACCGGGAACGACGCCGCCCCCTAGTCATGAGCGTCGTCCCGTGACCGCAACTCAACCAGCTAAGGTATGTACGCTATGCGCGCCCTACTGTTCGGCACCTACGACACCTCGACGCACCCGCGGGTCGCGGCCATCGCCGAGGGCCTGCGCGCATGCGGCGCCGAGGTCACCGAGTGCAACGCGCCCCTGGGCCTGGATACCGCGGCCAGGGTTGACATGCTGGCGAAGCCCTGGCGCGCTGTGGGCCTGCTGGCCCGGCTGGCCAGCCGCTGGACGACGCTGGCCCGCTGCGCGCGGCGGCAGCCGCGCCCGGACGTGGTCGTGGTCGGGTATCTCGGCCATTTCGACGTGCATCTGGCCCGCGCGCTGTTCCGCAAGGTGCCGATCGTGCTCGACCACCTCGTCGGCGCCAGCGACACCGGGCGTGACCGGCGGCTGAACGGCGGGGCCCGGGACGCGCTGCTCAAGTTCATCGACGCCGCCGCGCTCCGGGCGGCCGACGTCATCGTGGTTGACACCGACGAGCACCTGAACGCGCTGCCAGAGCGACACCGGGCCAGAGCGGTCGTCGTTCCGGTAGGGGCACCGGAGGCCTGGCTGACCGCGGCGGGATCGACGGGGCCAGCCGGGGACGGCCCGCTGCGCGTCGTTTTTTATGGCCTTTACACCCCCCTGCAGGGCACGCCGGTCATCGGCGCGGCGATCGCCAAGATCGCGGGCGCGCCGGTGCAGGTCACCATGATCGGGAATGGCCAGGACCTCGCCGAGACCAGGGCCGCCGCGGCCGGCAGCCCGGCGGTCACCTGGATCGATTGGGTGCCCGCCGCCGACCTGCCCGCCATTGTGGCCGGGCATGACGTCTGCCTGGGCATCTTCGGTACTGGCCCGAAGGCGCTGCGGGTGGTCCCGAACAAGGTCTTCCAGGGCGCGGCGGCCGGCTGCGCGATCATCACCTCGGACACCGCCCCGCAGCGGCGGGCGCTCGGCGACGATGCCGTGCTGGTACGGCCAGGGGACCCGGAGGCGCTGGCCACGGCGCTGCTGCAGCTTGCTGACGACCGGGCCGAGCTGGCCCGCAGGCGCCAGGCCGCCCGCGAGCTGGTGGCCGACCGGTTCGCGCCGCAGCAGATAGTCGCACCGCTCATGGATAGGCTCGGCTCGCCCGCTCGGGCCAGGTAGTCAACCGATCACGATGAGGAGCCCGGAGATGGCCGGAGGCCCCACAGCGAGCTCACCCGACGCCGACTCGGTGGCGCCGCTGGCACCGAACGCCTGGCTGCGCTACGACGTCGTCGAGCGGATGCTTCCGGCGGGGATCAGCGAGGTGCTGGAGGTCGGCTGCGGCCGGGGAGCCTTCGGCGCCCGGCTGGCGCTGCGCTACAACTACGTGGGCGTCGAGCCCGATCATGAGTCCTGGACGGTCGCCAAGGCGAGAGTCGGCGCCGTCGGGCGGGGCGAGGTCCGCAACATCTCCTCCGACTCGCTCGGCGGGCAGCAATTCGACCTGGTCTGCGCGTTCGAGGTGCTTGAGCACATCGAGGACGACGCCGGCGCCCTCGCCGAGTGGTCGGCGCTGCTGCGGCCGGGGGGCTGGCTGCTGCTGTCAGTGCCGGCGCATCAGTCCAGGTTCGGGCCGTGGGATGAGCTGGTGGGCCACTTCCGCCGGTATGACCCGGCCGCCATCACCAGGCTCCTGACCAGCGCGGGCTTCACCGACGTCAGCACCCAGCTGTACGGGTTCCCGCTCGGCTATGTGCTCGAGCCGGTCCGCAATGTCATCGGCAGACGCAGGCTCGCAGCCGCGTCCGGCAACACTTACGAGGAGCGGACGTCCGGCTCCGGGCGCCAGCTGCAGCCGACCGGGACCAAGCTGGGCACAGCGATCCGGTGGGCCACGCTGCCGTTCCGCGCCCTGCAGCGCGCGGTCCCGTCGGCCGGGACCGGCCTCGTGGTCCGGGCCAGGCTGGCACCGCAGCCGCCTGCGGCCAGCTAGGCCAGCGCACCTTCGGTTGCGAGCGCCTGTCGCGGCCGCGTCGAAAGTCGCCAGGCGGCCAATAGTGCTCAAAGAGCGTCCGTACTGGCCGTCTCGCGACGTTGGACGAGGTGATTAAGCGGGCGTCAATTATCGCCGCGAGATCGCACTATGAGGTCGGCGAGCAGCGCCAGCGAGGCGATGATCAGGCCGGTCACGACGATCAGCACGGTGTTCACCGCGATCAGCAGCGGGTGCCCGTCTGCCGTGGACGAAATGATGTCGTAGACGCCCTTGGCCACGCCCAGCCCGAGCAGGAACAGCGCGACGGGCATCAGCACCCGGAGCGGGTTGAAGTACATCACCATCCGCAGCACCTGGAGGATGTAGCGGTAGGCGTCCTTCACGAAGTGGAACTTGGACGTCCCCGACCGCTTGGCGTACTCGATCGGGATGTAGCGCACATCGTGCTGGTTGCAGAGGAAGGCCAGCGTGATCGTCGTAACACAGGAGAACCCTGGCGGCAGCAGCCGCATGTACGGCAGCGCGACCTTCTTCCTGAATACGCGCAGGCCCGAGTTCAGGTCCGGGATGCTGGCGTTGCTCAGCTTCTCCGCGAGCTTCCTGATGAAGTACTTAGCCGGCACCCGGAGGATCTTGTGGGTGCCCTGCTCGCTGGTCCTGGCACCGACGACCTGGTCGATCGCGTGATCCTTCTCCAGGAGCTGGACAAGCTCAGGGATCCGGTCGTTCGGGTAGGTCATGTCGGCGTCGGTCCACACGACGATCTCGCCGCGAGCCTGCTGCGTGCCGATCCGCCGCACGGTGCCCGAGCCGCCGTTCCGGTCGAAGTGCACGACCTGCAGGTTAGGGAACTGGGGCGCGACCTCGCGCAGGCGGCTCAGCGTCTCGTCCGTGGAGGCGTCGTCATAGGCCACAAGCTCGTAGGAGTACCCGCTCGCGTCCATCGCCTCAGTGATCCGCTCGATCTCAGCGACCACGTGACCCTGCTCGTTGTAGCACGGAAGCACAATCGAGACATACGGGCTTTGCTGGGATGGATCACTCATGAAAACCGAGTCTACGGCCATTTCGGACGTGCCATCGCCTATGGGCCATACCTCGGTCATCTTGGCGGCTCCGACATCCACACGGTCATGCTAAACCCGGCCGTGGTCTTGGGCGGTGATGTCAAGGTCTTGGTATCACCAAATGAATGCAAGTCAACGACCTTGATCACTCGACCGCCATATTTGTGCAGCTCGGCTGCGGTGCTGGCCAGGAACACGGGCGTGCGCCCCGCCCGGTCGATCCCCCTGATGACCTGCCTGACCGTCGCCGGCGTCGACACCTGCATCAGCGCCGCCGGGTCCCCGCACATGCCGCGGATGGCCTCGGCCCACTGGAATGAGGTCCGGCTGGCGCCCGAGTCGGGGAAGACCACAGACGCGTTCTTCGGCAGTGCCTTGCACATACCCTGCACAGCCCCTATCTCGCCAATGTAGGTCCGGTCAAACGCCAGCCCGGTGGCGGTGAGCCGGATCCCCGACGAGCCGTGGGTGTGCAGCGCCAGGCCGAACGTGGTCCACGTCGGCGGCACCAGCAGCAAAGCGCCCAGGCAGCCGGCCGCAGTCCCCCGCAGGACCTGGCCGATCCCCCGCTGGCGCATCCAGTCGATCAGCCACTTGCCCGCGAAGACGGCCAGCAGAATGAAGCCGGGCAGGACGGCCGGCACCAGCCTCCGGCTGGCCCACGGCTGGTCGGGGGTGATCGCCGGCCGGTAGAGGGTCGTCACGATCGCCCACGAGAAGACCATGAGCGGCAGCGTCCAGGCCGGCACCTTGCCCTGGACACACCGGCGCCAGAGAATCGCGGCGCCGATCGTGCCGAGAATGACCGCGGGCACGCCGATATACCAGAACACCCAGTGCAGGCTGATCTCGTAATAGAGCCGCGACGGATCGATCGGCTGGCCCTCCTGGAGCTGGATGGCCGCGATGCCAGCCTCGAAGGCGGGCGAGGACGCCTGCCTGGTGGTCTCCAGATGCGGACGCAGGACGAAACCGATCATGACCACGACGGGCAGCACCGCAGCGGCCGTGGGCAGCCACTTCGCCTTCAGATTCGGCAGGCCGCGGGTATGAATCAGCCGGGCGACCACCAGCGTGCCGAGCACGACGAGCGCGGCGATCACGGCCAGCGGGATGACCGAGCTCTTGTTCTCCTTCAGGTACGGCAGGGTCAGGAAGAGGCCATCGACTGCCCCGTAAAGCCCGCCGACAACGAAGCCGACAATCATCGGCACTGCCTGGCGCCGCCGGCCAAGTACCAGCATGGCGCAGTACGGGATCACGGGCAGGATGTCGCTGGCCCCGTCGAGACGCACCAGGAACGTCAGCCCGAGCGCGAGGCCTGCGAGCGCGGCGATGGCCCTCGCCCCGCCGCGCTCCGACCCGAGGCAGTCGACCGCCAGGCTCAGCCCGCCGAGGAACAAGATCGCCGCCAGCGGCTCACTGTAGGTCGAGCGACTGGTGAAGAACATCGGCAGCGCCAGCGCCAGGGCCAGGCAGGCGAGCGGCGCCCACTTGGGGCCGACCAGCCGCGCCACGAGCCCGCCGAACGTCAGGATGGCGAGGGCGCCGAGAATCGGCGCCAGGGCCACGGCCGCGTTGACGCCGCCGACCCAGTAGCCGATTGAAAGCACCATCGGAAGCCCGGCCATGAACTGGGGCACGATCGACAGCCCGACCTGGTAGAAGGCAGGGGTCGCAAAGCTCAGCAAGTGGTTGACGCCGCCGAACGCGGCGTTGTCCTGCGGGATCGGCAGCGATCCGTGGCCGGAGATCCAGGCCGCGAACTGCGAGTAGGAGGCCGGGTCGCGCGTGACGATCACGAACTGGGAGTGGAAGACCATCTGATCCCAGCCGAAGGCCACCGCGATGACGACGACGCCGATCACGGACCAGAGCGGCGCGCTCCTGAGCGCGGGCTTGACCGGCTCGCCGAGCGCCGGCCACCGGGCGGCGAGCGGCTTCACCGGACCAAGGCCAAGGCCGAGGTAGACCGCGATGGCCATCACCGGGACGCCAAGCAGGAGCATCGCGACGGGGGTGAAGATGCCAAGCATCAGCAGTGGCAGCCCGACGATCAGCCAGCCGATCGCTAGCAGTACCGGAAGCAGCGTCAGCCGCCCGAACAGCAATCCGGCCGCATTCTCGGGGGCTTCGACCTGCTGGTCGTCTGCCTTCCCGGCTGTCGGCGAGCCGGACGCCTTCGTCTGGGCGCCGACGCTCATTTCCGCGGTCTCCTTCATAACGTGCCTGCCCGGTCAGCTGACGCGATGCAGAACTATGTACCCGCGGCGGCTAAACACGACCTTATAGCCCATGTGCTTCAGCAAGTTCACGCTCCGTACCTGGTCTTGCAGGCTACTGAACGTGAACTCTCGCTGGCTGACGTTGGCCACCACCCAGGGGGCGTAGGACGCTGGCGTATCGCCGTCGCCGTCCCACAGCACGACAGTATCCCGCCCCGACAACTCGGGCCCGACGTTGTTAGCCGCGGCCACGACCACGCCCGGCGGGACCTTGGTGATAGCTTCCGCGCCCGCCTGCGCCGATGGGGTCCGCTGATAGAAGGAGGACGATAGAGCCGGATCGAACGAGAACTTCGGGACCAGCAGGATCGCGAGCACGAACATGACCCCTGCCGCGCCCAGCGCCACGTTAAGGCGCAACTGCGGTCGACGCCCGGCCCGGCCGGGTCCGGTCGCGGGGACGGCCCCGGCGGGCGGGCCGCTCGCGGAGCCAGCTGTCTCGCCGCCGACGGTGCTGGCGGCCGTGACGCCTCCGGCCCCGACCGCTGGGCTCGCGCCACCGATCCCGTCGGCCGCCGGTCCGTCGGCAGCGCCCTCGGCGCCGAGTCGGTCGGCCGCGTGGGCCGGGCCGGCCACCGTGGCCCCGGCAAGTCCGGTGGCCGCGCGCGCCGCGTCGGCCGTTGCGGACGCGACGGCCGCCGACTCTGCGGCCTGCGCCGTCATGGGCTGAGCCGACTTCGCCGCCCAGCGCATTCTCGCCCATTCCACCCAGCGACCGAGTCTCGCGCCGCCGTCGACCGCCGCCAGCACGAGGATGGCGACCATATAAGCGTTGTACTGATAGTTGGTGGACCACCAGTTCGGGAACAGGTTGGCCAGGAAGCGCTCAAGGATGAGCGGGATCAGCGCAATCGAGATCGGTGATAGCAGCGGCAGGAAGGCGAACGCGCCGAACAGCCACAACAGGGTGTCGACCTTGACCCGCGGCGTGAACAGCTCCTTGATCGAGCTCAGCGGGTGGGTAACCACATGCTGAAGAAGCTGCGGCATGTTGTTACCCATGGCCGTATAGGCCCAGTAATAGCTAGACCGCCCGCCGAACGCTGGGATCAGCAGGTAAGTAGCCACGCCCGTGTCGACGAGGCCGACCACGATGAGACCGGCCGCCAGCAGCCGCTGCCTGGTCAGGTGCTGCCTGGACAGCAGCAGGTAACAGCCGATCCCGGCGACCAGCAGGCCCATGTCCTCTTTGACCAGCAGCAGGCCGGCGAGGGCGAGCAGGGCCGGGCGGATCTTGCCGGCCTGCAGGCGCTCGAGCGCCACCGCGATGAGCACCGGCGCGAACGCGACCTCATGGAAGTCGAAGGCCACAGCGGCGGCAACCGGCCAGCTCAGCGCGTAGGCAACCGCAACGAGATAGGCCGCCAGCGTGGCCTTCTGCCCGCCGCCAAGAGCCCGCCGGGTGAACAGCCAGATCGGCGGGATCGCCAGCGCGAACAGGATCGCCTGAGCAACAAGCAGCGTCTGCGGCCCGTTGTAGAGCCAGTAAAAGGGCGCCACGATGGCAATAATTGGCGACCAGTGATCGCCAAGTACCGAGAAGTTTGGCTTGAAGAAGTTATGCAGGCCCTTGACGATCGATATGCCAGGGTGGAAATGCGCGTAAGAACGGACGGCCTGATCGAAGATGACCAGGTCATAGGTGCCAGCATTAAAAGAGTAAAGGCGTACGAGTGAGAAGGTCGCGTAGATCGCGGCGAAGACCAGTACAAGCAGGCCGAGCGCGACGACGGTTGCTGACGGGCGCGCCCGCCATGGCCGCCGTCCGGCCTGATTGCTCACCATAGGATGAGAACTCTCCACAACTACGCGATTACTCATGGAACGCGAGAATAGCGGACTCATGGCACCGTACGGGCCCGCAATCTCCTCGTTCTGCAACCGTCCTCGTGCCAGGGAATGCGCACTCGGCCGGACCGGGCCGGGAGCCAGGGCCGCCGGCTAAGCGGCGGCTGCCGTAAGGCCGGTCCTGACCAGAGCCCCCTTACGGGATCAACAGCACGCTTCCGCCTCCTGGGGCCGTGCCCCAGCGCGGCTGTAGCAGCTTACAGCAGCGTGCGAAGCATCGCGTTCAGGCCCGGGGCGCCCATGAACAAGCCTTTCCGGGCTGGTTACCCCAGCACTGGCCAGTCGAGCCGGGCCTTCGCCCAAGGCCAAGGAAAATGGCAATGATGACGATCGGGGCCGCCATCGGCAGCCCGATCGTCGGCCAGCCTGCGGACCGCCGCTGGTCCGCCGGCCATGCGCCCGAGCCCTCGCGTGGCTGAGGCATACGCAGCCCGACGTCGGCATCCTCGACATCAACCTGCCGGGGCGGGACGGCCCGACGCCAGCCGGTCAGCTGCGGGAGGAGATTCCGGCCACCCGATCCTTATGCCGACCGGTCGAGGCCGAACTCGCGGGCGGGAGGCATCGTCGTGTCCAGCGGCGTCAGCAGGGGATGGGTCTCGCGCAGGGCGAGCGCGACGGGGTCCTGACGTCGGCCTTGGCTTCCGGCAACAGGGTCGGCAATGATCTCAGCAGGTGCTGGCGTGAGCCGGCAAGCCGGGCAAGAGCCGCGACCGTCAAGTTCGGTCTGGCAGCCTGCGTGCCTGAAGCGCATGCGATTGGGCGCGCGGTGCTGTGAGCCCCAGGTCAGCAGCGCGTGCACGGCGGGCCATAGATCGCGGCCAGCTGGGGTGAGTTCGTAGAGGTGGCGGCCGGCGTGGCCGGGGTCGGGCCGCCGGTCGAGGATCCCGTCGTCGACCAGGCCGGTGAGGCGGTCGGCGAGCACTGCCTTGGGGATGTCGAGGTGCGCGCGGAAGTCGCTGAAGTGGCGTACACCGTAGAAGGCGTCGCGGATGACCAGCAGTGTCCAGCGCTCGCCGATCACCTCGAGTGCGCGGGCTAGTGAGCAGTCCTGGCCGGGGTAGCCCTTTGCTTCCATTCCAGCATTCTATCGCGATGGGTTCAGAAAACAGACCTCTGGTGCTACCGTGGTAGCGGTTCGGAAATTGAACCCCACACGTCAGAGGGGACATCCGTCAGCCGCTTGCCAGTTCCGGCCGCGGGCACGAAGGGAGCGCGCATGAGCTCGGCTGCTATCTCTACCGAGGACCTCAGCTACCGCAAGCATGTCCGTGTCGCTGGGACGGAGATGGCCTATGTCGATGTCGGAGTGGGCGACCCGATCGTCTTCCTGCACGGCAACCCGACGCCGTCGTACCTCTGGCGGCATGTAATTCCCTGCCTGCTGCCGTTCGGCCGCTGCCTGGCCCCCGACTACATCGGCATGGGCAACTCCGCCGCCGCGCCCGATGGCAGTTACCGCTTCTTCGATCACCAGCGATACCTGGAGGCCTGGCTAGATGCGCTTCACATCGACCGCAATGTGATCTTGGTAATGCACGACTGGGGATCAGCGCTGGGATTCTCCTGGGCCCAGCGCCACCCCGGCCGGGTCAAGGCGGTCATCTACATGGAGGCGATCGTGCGTCCGTTCGCATCCTGGGATGAGTGGCCTGAGGCAACCCGCGCGTTCTTCCAGGCTCAGCGGACCTCGGCAGGCGAGGACCTGATCCTGCAGAAGAACTTGTTCATCGAGTACCTGCTGCCGCTGCGCGGCATCGGCGCCGATGCGATGGAGGTCTACCGCCGCCATTACCGCAACCCCGGCCCGTCCCGGCAGCCCATGCTGTCGTGGACCCGCGACCTCCCGATCGCCGCGGAACCCGCCGACGTGGTCAAGGTCGTGGACTCCTACGGCCGCTGGCTAGCGCAGTGCCCGATCCCGAAGCTGTTCATCGACGCAGAGCCGGCCGGCTTCCTGATCGGCGGACAGCGCGAGTTCTGCCGTGCCTGGCCCAACCAGCGAACGACAACGGTGAGCGGCGCGCACTTCCTGCCCGAGGATGCGCCCGCCGAGGTCGGCGCAGCGACGGCCCGCTTTGTCGCGGACGTGCTCGCCGGACAGATCTCATGACCACCGCCACCATCCCCGGGCTGCACTACCTCCAGTTGACCGAACTCAGCGAGCTGCTGCGCAGTCGTGCCGTCTCACCCGTCGAGGTGACCCGAGCGCAGCTGGACCGGATCGCCGCCCTGGACGGCAAGCTCGCCAGCTATGTCACGGTGATGGCCGATCAGGCGCTCGCCGACGCGGAACGCGCCGGGAGCGAAATCGCCGCCGGGCAGTACCGCGGGGCGCTGCACGGCGTACCGGTAGCCATTAAGGACCTGTTCTGGACCAAGGACGCGCCCACCGCGGCCGGGATGGCCGTCTACCGGGACTACCGGCCCAGCCAGGACGCCACCGCCGTCGCCCGACTCCGGGACGCCGGCACGATCATCCTCGGCAAACTGCAGATGACCGAGGGGGCCTACTCCGACCACCACCCCTCGATCACCCCGCCAGTCAACCCATGGCGCGCCGACTACTGGACCGGGATCTCCTCCAGCGGGCCGGGCGTAGCCACCGCCGCCGGATTGTGCTACGGATCCCTGGCATCCGACACTGGCGGCTCCATCCGCTGGCCGTGCGCGGCCACCGGCCTGACCGGGATCAAGCCGACCTGGGGACGCGTCAGCAGGCACGGCGCATTCGCGCTGGCGCCCAGCATGGACCACGTCGGACCAATCGCCCGCAGCGCCGCCGACGCGACCGCGCTGCTGAGCATCATCGCCGGGCCTGACCCGGCGGACCCGACCTCGCTGCCCGGCCCCGCACCAGACCTGACTGCCGGCGGATCCAGCGCCTCCGGACTGCGGATCGGCGTCGATCCCCGCTGGAACGGCGAAGACGTCCATCCCGATGTGCAGGCAGCAATATCAGCAGCCGCCGAGACGTTCCGCGAGCTTGGCGCGCGCGTCATCGAGCTCACAGCTCCCGACATCAGGCAGGCGGTCGCGGACTGGACTCCCCTGTGCGCGGTCGAGGCGGCCGTCGCCCACGCGGCCACATACCCCGCCCGCAAAGACGAGTACGGTCCGGTACTGGCATCGCTGCTGCAGGCCGGCCGCGCGGTCACGGGCCCCGAATACCAGGAAATCCTGCTCCGGCGCATGACCTTGCGCGGCCAGTTCGCGGTACTGTTCGAAACCGCCGACCTGCTGCTGACCCCGGTGCAGCCCTACGCGCCGCTCAGCCTGGCACAGGTCAAGACCCTGGGCGAGCAGCCGGACCTGATCCTCCAGCTCCAGCGCTATACCGCCCCCTTCGACCTGACCGGCAGCCCGACTATCACCTTGCCCGGCGGGTTCACCGGCGCCGGCCTGCCGATCGGAGTCCAGCTCATCGCCCCGCACCTTCACGAGGCCAGGCTGTGCAGTACGGCTGCCGCGTTTCAGAGCGTCACCGCGTGGCACACGCGGCACCCGGCAGACTGAGCGGCGCAAGGAAGACAGCCAAGCCGCGGCAGAAGGTATCCGGCTGACTGCGGACCCTCACCGGCGCTCGCCAGTTCTGCGCGGTGCGCAGCTACCTCTGCCCGGCCGCCGAACACGGCGTCGGCTTCCTCGACGCGCTCGTCATGCTCGCCGCAGGCGAGCCCTGGATGCCTGCCCGAGATTTAGCTCTTGGTCCCCTGGTGATGAGGGCCACCCTTCCGCTCAGGCGTTGTGCGGGCAGACAGCTGATCGAGCAGGTCCTCGAGAGCACGCCCGGCGAGCGCTCTGGCTCTGGCTGGATCCTCGGATCGGGAGATCATGAGGCCGAGCTCGATGAGCGTCGCCAGCAGGCTGCGTGCCCGGTACTCGACCAGCTCGGGGTTCAGGCGGCCTTCGTCGGCCTCGTGTCGGATCGCAGCAGCGAGCAGCCCGTAGCCGTGACGGGCCTCGACGGCGCGCCATCTCTCCCAGCCCAGGGCGCTCGGTGCGTCGATGAGAGATATCTGCCGGACAACGGGATCGAAGGCGAGGTCCAGATATATAAGACAGCCGGCGCGCAGCGCGTCGGCTACCGTCCCAGCTCCCGCCGCTGCCCGCCTGACGGCCTCCGCAACCTCGGCCTCGACCTCCTCGAGCACGGCGGCAAAGAGATCCTGCTTGTTCTCGAAGTGGTGGTAGAGGGCGCCGCGGCTGACGCCTGCCGCCTCGAACACCTGCTCAATCGGGGTCTCGTGATAGCCGCGCTCCGTGAACAGCTCGCGAGCCGAATCGAGGAGACGGCGCCTGGTCAGGCTGCCCCGTTCGCTGGCGTCGGTCATCTGTCGGATTGTACATACCGACCAACGGTCTGGTACCATACCGACTAACGGTATGTAGGGCGAGTGACGAAAAGACGGTGGAGTTCCCGTGAGCACCTGCTGCAATGCGCTCGGCGGAGGCGACCGGCGGCCATGGCCGGTTCTGCGGCGGCTACGGGCATCGGCCTCGCCACTTCAGACGCGAAGCAGCTCTTCACTCGCTACCTCAGCCGACCGCTAGCAGCCAGTGCTCTGCCAGAAAACGAGGGTCCGAATGGGGCCGAAAGGCGGTTAGACATGAGCGCGCAAATCCGGGAGGGCTCGGTCCGGGCGAACGGAATCTCTTTCGCGACCCTGGAGGCGGGTGACGGCCCCTTAGTGCTCCTGCTGCATGGTTTCCCTGACAACGCCTGGACGTGGGAATATCAGTTGCCGGTCCTGGCGCGGGAGGGCTACCGCGCGGTCGCGCCGTTCCTGCGCGGTTACGCGCCGAGTGAGGTTCCCTCCGGGGGACTCGATCCAGAGGACATCACCAGCGACCTCGCGGCCTTGGTCGGCGCTCTTGGCGAGAGTTCGGCGCGGGTCGTGGGGCATGACTGGGGCGGCCTCGCAACTCTGAGCGCTGCCGCCTTGCATCCCGGGCTTATCGACCGCGCGGTGTCCATCGCGGCCGGCCACCCGCGGACCCTGGCCAACATCTTCTCCGCGCCAGAGCAGCTGCATTACGCGTTTCACGTCTGGGTCTTCCAGCTCGACGGCTTCGCCGAGTTGGCCTTGCGGGCAAACAACCTGGCCCTTGTCGACTACCTCTGGCGGCACTGGTCATCTCAGGCGCCCGACCCAGCGCACCTGGCACGCGTCAGGAAGACGCTGAGCGAGCCGGGGGTCGTGGAAGCTCTGATCAGTTATTACCGTCATCTAGTGCTGCTTCGGAAAGAAAAGCCGCACTTCTTCGAGGAATCGAGGAAGAACATCACTGTTCCAACGCTAATCGTCTACGGCGAAGACGACCCAGCGCGCGCGGTCTCCGAAAGCGAGCGCCCATTCTTCGACGGCCAGTATCGTCGTGAGATCGTGCCGGGCGCGGGCCACTTCGTCCATCGTGAACAGCCGGCCCAGCTGACCCGCCTTCTTCTCGAGCACCTCGCTGCGGCCTGACCCGCTAACCGGAGTCCATGACTTCGCGGATGTAGCGGGGTGAACGCGGAACGGCCACCGCGCGATGATCGTGATCGGCTCATATTGACCGGGCGGTGGCCGCTGGGCTCAGCGTAGAACCGGGCGGTGTGGAGCCCCCTTACGGAATCGAACCGTAGACCTTCTCCTTACCATGGAGACGCTC
>DAIOWC010000065.1:0-10441 GCA_036758685.1 Streptosporangiaceae bacterium
CGCACCAGGAGTTCATCCAGATCGACACCACGAACGTGCTGTTCATCTGCGGCGGGGCATTCGCTGGCCTGGAGAAGATAATCGAGCAGCGGGTCGGCAAGAGCGGCATGGGCTTCGGCGCGGTGCTGAGAGTCAAGACCGACAAGACCGAGGCAGATCCGTTCGCCGACGTGATGCCCGAGGACCTGCTGAAATTCGGCATGATCCCGGAGTTCGTCGGCCGGCTGCCCGTCATAACGTCCGTCCACAACCTGGACCGGGAAGCGCTTATCCGGATTCTGACCGAGCCGCGCAACGCGCTCGTGCGCCAGTACCGGCGGCTGTTCGAGCTCGACGGCGTTGACCTGGAGTTCACCGACGATGCCCTCGAGGCCGTCGCCGACCAGGCGATCCTGCGGGGCACCGGCGCGCGCGGGCTGCGCGCGATCCTCGAGGAAGTCCTGCTTTCGGTTATGTACGAGGTACCGAGCCGCAAGGACGTCGAGAAGGTCGTGATCAGCGCCGAGGTCGTGCTCGAGAATGTCAATCCGACGCTGGTGCCGCGCGATGTTGCCCGCCGGACGCCGCGGGAGAAGTCAGCTTAGGCTGCGGTCACTACGCCGTTAGCCACCGTCAGCACGCGGTCGGCGATGTCAATCAGCGCCTTGTCGTGTGTCGCGACGACGCCGGTCATGCCCTCGGCGTGGACGATCCGCCGCAGCAGCGTCATGATCTGCGCGCCGGTCGCCTTGTCGAGCTGACCGGTTGGCTCGTCCGCCAGCAGCAGCGTCGCGTTGTTGGCGAGCCCTCTGGCGATCGCCACGCGCTGCTGCTCGCCGCCGGACAGCTCGTAGGGCCGCAGGTGCTCGCGCCCCTCCAGGCCGACGACCCGAAGCAGGTCCCTGGCGCGCTTCTCCCGCACCGCGCTCGGGCGGCGGGCCAGCCGCATGGGGATGCCGACGTTCTCGGCCGCCGAGAGCATCGGCAGCAGCGCGAACGACTGGAACACCAGCGCGATCTGCTCGCGCCGCAGCGTGCGCAGGTTGTCCTTGGACAGACCGCTAATCTCCTGCCCGTCGAACCACACCTGGCCCTCGGTCGGCCGGTCCAGCCCGGCCAGGATGCTGAGCAGCGTGGTCTTGCCCGACCCGGACCGGCCGACGACGGCGACCAGCTCGCCGCGGCCGACTTCGAACGACACACCGCGCAGCGCGTGCACGTCAGCAGCGGCGGTACGGAAGGTCTTGCTGACGTTGTCCACCCGGACGATGGGACTTGGCGCGTTCACTCCGACCTGCCTTGCTGGTCATCCTTGCCGCGGACTTGCTGTTCTTCCTTGCCCCGGAAGAGCCGGTGGCGCCCGTGGCTGGACGGCTGCTCCTCGTCTTCGGCCGGCGTGGCCTCCGCTGACCATACGGTCACGTGGTCAGCCTCGAGCCCGAGGCGGACCCGGTCCTTCAGACCCAGCGCCTCGATGTACTCGGAAGGCAGCTGCATCCGGCCGACTCGGTCCAGCGCGGCGTACTGCTCGGCAACCAGCGACTCGCTGCCGTGCTCATCGACCGCGGTGCGGCGCAGCACCTCGGTGCTGATCCGGCCGTCCCTGATCGCGATGGTCCGGTTGACGTGCTCGGATACCGCCGCGTCGTGCGTGACGATGAGGATCGTCGCGCTTGTCTGTTCGTTGGCGGCACGCAGGGCTGCGAACACCTCCGCCGCGGTCTGGTCGTCTAGTTCGCCGGTGGGCTCGTCGGCGAGCAGGACCAGCGGGTTGTTGGCGATCGCCACCCCGACCGCCACTCGCTGCTGCTGCCCGCCGGACATCTGCGGCACCAGCTTGTCGTGACAGTCGGCCACGCCGAGCAGCCCCAGGATGTCCTTGGTCCGCTTGTTGCGCTCTCTGCGGCCGAGCCCGGCCAGCTGCATGGGCAGGGCGACGTTCTCGGCGGCGGTCAGGTGCGCCATCAGATTGCGGCTGGTCTGCTGCCAGAGGAAGCCGACGGTGGACCGCCAGTACTCCAGGCGCTCCTTGCTGCCCATCGTCAGCAGGTCGTGGCCGGCGACTCTGGCCTGGCCGCCGGTGGGCACATCGAGCCCGGCCAGGATGTTCAGCAGAGTCGACTTGCCGCTACCGGACGCTCCGACCAGCGCCGTCATCTCGCCCTTGGCGATTGAGAGGTCCAGCCCCTGGAGGGCCTGCACCTCGACGCCGCTGACCTTGAAGATGCGTACCAGCCGGTCGCAGAAGATCATCGCGTTCTGCGCCTCGTGGCCCGCGTCGGGCCGGGGCTGAGACCAGGTCAGGCCACCTGCAATGACATCATCGATGGTGGACATCGGTTACCCGGCCTCCTCGGTCCGAAGTGCGGTGGCGGCTTCCGCCCGGTTGGCCCGCCAGTTCTCGAACCCGATGCCCGCAAGCGCCAGCACCACTGCGGCCGCAGCCGGCACTGCCAGCGCGGGCCAGTCCAGGGTCACCGGGACTTCGCCGGCCGAGCCGGTCAGCGGACCGAGGTTGATCACCTGGCCGGATATCAGCACTAGTGCCGCTCCCGCTCCTGCCATTCCGAGGATAGCCACGGAGAGCAACGGGATGGTATCGGTGAATGCAAGCGCCCGGGACTGGCGAGCCGACATGCCGAGCGCGGCCATCCGCGTGCGCAGGTGCCTGCGACTCTGCCCGGTGGCCGCCAGCCCGAAGATCATCGCGACCAGGCTGAGGCCGACGGCGATCCAGATGCTGAGGATGAACAGGCGGACGGCGTACTCCGAGGCTGCCGTCCGCAGCCGGTGCAGCACCTGCGATCTGATGACGACCGTGCCGCCGGGCACATCCGTCTTCGCGGCCGCGGTCATGACGGCGGCGCTGAGCCCGGGTCCGGTCGCCAGCATGGTGGTCATGCCTGGTATCGAAGGGAACTGCCCGACTGCCCACTGGGGCAGCACGATGTAGTTCCCGCCGTTCGGGAACGCCGGGGTGGCCGAGATCGTGCCCGCGAGCACGACGGGGATGCTGATACCGCCGATGTCCATGGTCTGCCGGCTCCCGATGACGGCCCGCCCGTCGTCGTGCGGCGCCGCACCCGCTGAGAACAGGATCGGCACCGGGCCGGAACGGCGGGCCAGCACGGTGGCCGGGAACGCCGGCCACGGCGTGCCGCCCGCCAGGGCTGCGTACTGCGCGGGATCGGCGACCAGCAGGCCGGTGTTAAAGCTGTTGGCCACGGGACCGCCATCGTCCGACGTCGGGTAGATCGTCGCCGCGGTCAGGCTGGTGGCGGGTGTGCTGTACACCAGCGCGATGTGCCGCACGCCCGGCACCTTCGCGAACGCCTGCTGAGCGCTGGCGCTGATGGTGTTGTTGCCAGCGGCGGCCACGACCGCGTCGGCGCCCGACTGGAGCCACGAGGTCGTCACCTGCCCGGCGTAGACGGTCTGGGCGGCCATCCAGCCGAAGGCGGCGAGCGTCAGCGTGAGGACAAGCGCCAGGGCGGGCAGGATCGTGCTCAGCCCGGACCGGCCGGCCCTGGCCAGCCCGAGGAAGCCGACCGGCCCGCGGCGACGGGTGGCCAGCGGAAGCAGCACCCGCACCGGGAACGCGTACAGGCGCGCGATCGCGATGCTGGCGGTAGCCGCTACCAGCAGCGGGATGGCGAGTGCCAGCTCGTTGCTGCCTGCGGCCAGCCCCCGGGTCTGGAGCGCGGCCACGGCCGCCACGCCCGCGAGCACGACGGTGAGCTCCGCCAGCGTCCGCCGGGCCGAGCGCTTCGGCGCGGCAATCTCGGCGCGCCTGGCGTCCGGCGGCCGGATGTCGCGCCGCACGCGCCACGCGCAGCGCAGCGGGATGCAGACGAAGACGAAGACGAGAGCCGCGGCGGGCAGGAGCCACGCGGTCGCGATGCCATTGCCCTGCGGGATGATCAGGATGGCGAGCGCAAGCCCCACGACGAATCCGGGCCCGGCTGAGCCGGCCGCCCGGGCCAGCGCCTGCCGGGCGACCTGTCCGACGCTGCCGCCCCTGGCCCGGATCAGCGCGAACTCGGCCTGGTAGCGGTCGGCGGCCAGGCCCGCGCACAGCAGGATCAGCAGCAGCGCGGCGGCGAAGATGCCGGCGATCACGAATGAGTCCAGGCTGTTGGTCGTCGTCAGCTGGGACTGGATCGTGCCCAGGTCGGCCGGCAGCTGGGAGGTGATGACGGGCGTCTCCGTGAACCTGAAGCCAGCGGCGTCCTCGGCCAGGACACCGTAACTACCGATCGACTGGGCACTGATGACGTTCGCGAGCAGGCCGATATTCGCGGGGGTGACCGCGGTCAGGCTCAGCGGGGTGTACCAGACCCCCTGTACCGTCTGGCCCGACCACAGGGTGGTCTGGAGTTCCGGCAGCTCTGACTGCCCGATCACGGCCCCGCCGAGCCAGTAGGCCTGGTATTTCGACGGCGGGGTGGGGGTCGCCACTACCTGCGTCGAATTCCAGAACTCGCCCGGCCTCGGGGCCACAATGCCGGTGACCTGCAGGTAGACCGGCTGCTGGTCAGTCACGAGCAGCCGCCCGCCGGCTGCCGAAGCGAACTCCACGATCGAGCCGACGTGCTCCTCGAACCGCGTGGCCATCGCCTGGGTGATGGCGACCTGCACCACGAGCGCTCTCGGGGCTCCGGGCACGCCGGTCGTGATGCGGTCGGGCAGGTGGCCGGCCACGACCGTCGAGTCGGCGGCGAGTTTGGAGTCGTAGCTGATCTGCACGCGCGGCGGGCGGGCAAAAGAGAAGACGCCGGTGTTAGCCCGTCCCTTAAACGGCTGGATGAGCGGGAACGGCTGTCCGGCTATCCAGATCCGGCTGGCCGTACGCTCGGGCGATATCGGCCGCGGCAAGTTGCGGATCACCGCGGCGGCGAAGCTCGCCTGCTGAGCAAAGGTCGGATAGGTCCGGGGATTCCCGGCGATCGGGTACCAGGAGCCGGATGTGTAGATGGCCTGGTCGCCCGGCGGTAGCGCGGCCGTGGCCTGCCGCACTCCGATGGCCTGCTCAGCCGCGAGCTCGCGCGGGCCCGCCGCGGTTACGAACGCGGTGAGCGCGGTGATGCCCGCCAGGGCCAGGGCGAGCCGCAGGCCCGCCTCGCCGATGAGGCTCGCCCGCAGGTCCCGCCTGGTCACGTCTCCTCCTCCGCGCGCAGCCTCGCCATGGTGGCGGTGCCGCGGAGCATGGCGACGGCCACGGCGACCACTGGTAGCGCGGCGATGCCGATCGCGACCGCAATAGCAGGCAGCAAGGGCACCAGCACGAGGACCGACGGGATGGGCTGAGTGGCCTCGGCGGTGATCGTCACTGCCGGAATGATCAGCCGGCTCAGCAGCAGGCCAAGCGCGAGGCCGCCGGCGGCCGCCGGGCCGGAGAGCATGGCCTGCTCCAGGCAGCGGAGCCTGGTGAGCTGGCCGGGCGTCGCCCCGAGAGCGTCGAGGACCGCGAGGTCGCGGCCGCGTTCGCGCGAGGACGACACGCTGACCAGGAATCCAGCAGCGGCCAGCAGCAACGCGACCGCGGCGACGGCGGCCAGTGCCGCTAGCGGCGCGACCGTGAGCGGCTGGCTGCCGAGCGAATTGGTCACGCCCGCCAGCGTGGTTACGGTGGTGCCGGCTGGCATCCCGGTGAACGCGGTTGTCCCCGATGTCCGCAGCCACCACTCATTGATGGTCAGGGCGCCGCTGCCGTTAGCCTGTTCCAGCAGCTGCAGCGCGGTCTGGTCGACGATCACGGCGCCGGCGGGCGTGGTGACGGTCGGAAACTGCGCTACCTCGCCCACGAGCCGGACCGGCACCGGTACCTGCAGGCTGGTGATCTGCACGGTCTGCCCAAGATGCAGGCCGCTGGCGGCCATGAACGCCTTCGTGGCGATGCCGGGCAGGACGCTCGGGACCCGCGGCGTAATGGCCACGGAGCCGTTCCCGGCCTGGAATCCCCCGAAGGTCGAGGCCTCCGTACCGGCCCCGACGTGGAAGGTGACGGCCGCGCTCAAGCCCTGGCGCCGGTAGCTAACCAGGCTTGGCGCGCCGGTGCCCAGGCCGCTGCCGACCGGGACGACCGGGGTCCCGCTGACGATGGCGACCTGGCCCTGCCCGGCCGAGACCGCCGGAAGCGGGGTCGGAGCCTGGCCGGCACCGTCGCTCGCCCCGACCGAGTGGATCGTCAGCGTGGCGGACATGCCCGGGTCGGTCTCGGGCATCGAGTAGTTCAGGGAGAAGCCAACAAGCGTCAGCGGGTAGGCAGCATTGGTAACGGTCGTGACGGGGATCGTGGCCGTCTCGTCTTTGCCGTTCGGCGTCAGCGGGACGTTGCCGAGCTGGTAGCCGATCCCGCTGGCGTCGGCCAGCTGGACAGCCAGCGTCGCCCCGCTGACTCCGGTCGAGGGATAGCTGCTGCGGCCGGCCCCGGTCAGGCTGACCACGAGCTGGATCTCCGTCGGGCGGCCGGGAAGCTGCACCCCCGCGACTTTCTGACCCAGGCTGATGACCGAGAGCGGATTGCGGGCGGGCTTGATGGCCAGGTCACTGCGCAGCGGCACGATCTTCTCGGCTTGCGGGCTGTTCAGGGCCAGGAACTCGGCCGATTCGTTGTTGCCCTGCAAGGTGAACGGTGAGCGGAAGACCGGCGTTGCGGCCGTGACGCCCCTGGCTGCGGTAATGGCACCCACCTGGCCGATCGGCAGCGTGGCATCCTGCGGCATGTTGACCCTGGTGTCCGCCCCCACGGTGAAGCCCGCCTGGTCGTGCACGGAGCGCTGCCAGCTGTCGGTCTCGCCGAGGGCGATGACCGCGGTGGCCACCGCCAGCACGGTCAGCAGGGCCGGGCCGGCCTGGCGGAGCGTGCGGCGGCTGATCAGCCACGCCGCGGCCGGGACGGTAATGCCGCGGCCGCGCGAGGCCAGGCGCTCGGCCAGCCGGACTCCGAGCGGCAGCAGCCGGAGCATGACGAGCGTGCCCGCGGACAGGGCCAGCACGGGTGCCGCGACGAGGATCGGGTCGACGCCGATCGTGCCGGACAGGCCGGTACTGACCGGGGCGGCATAGTGGTCCAGCTGCCATGCTGCCCCGGCCGCCAGGAGTATGAGGCAGACGTCGGCGCCGCTGGACATCGCGGTGGCGATCGTCTTGCGCCTGCCCGTCATCGACCGAAGGGCAATGGGCGAGGCGGGCTCGCGCAGCCATGGCAGCGTGATCACGAAGGCGCAGCCGATGGCGACCGCGGCTCCCGAGATCCAGGCGACGAAGGGCAGGCCCGACGGCAGGCGGAGCTGAACCGAGCTGATCAGGCCGAGCCGCGCGACCACCGGGGCTAGCCACGAGCCCACCAGCGGCCCGAGGATAGCGGCCGGTATCGCGAGCAGCGCCGCGTCGGTGATGCCGCGGGCCGCCAGCTGCCGCCTGGTCGCACCGCGGGCGCGCAGGAGGGCCGGCTGGCCGGCCCGCTGACTGGCCAGCAGGTGGACGGCGACAGCCAGCGTGGCTCCGGCCATGACCAGCAGGATCAGTTCGCCGATCAGGAGCTGGGACCTGGCGACTTCGAGTGCGATTGCCTGGGCCTGCAGCAGCGTCGGCAGGTTCGTGGTGACCACGGCGTTGAGCTGCTGGTTGTTGGACAGGTTGTTCAGGGCACCGCCCAGCGAATTGCCGAGGGTCGCCAGGTTCCGGGAGGCCATGGCGTCGAAGTCGGGCTCGGCGAGCCACGCGCCCGCGGTGACCGGCACGGGCCAGGTAGCCGCCGGCTGCGTCGTGATCAGCGGCCCGTAGTTGTTGAAGCCGCCCTCGCGGACGAGGCCTGCCGGCCCGATCGGATCGAGCTGCCAGTAGGCGAGCCCGGCTCCCTGCTCCCGGAACGTGCAGGCCAGCCGGATGGTGGCGGCAGTGCCGGTGATGCTGTCGTGCACGCTGAATTGCCGGCCGGGCGACAGGTGCAGCAGCGCTGCGGTGGTGGCCGGCAAGCACGCCTGGACTGAGCCACCTGCCGAGCCGCTCGGCCAGCTGCCGCTGACCAGCACGGTGTGCTCGGGTGCCTGGGTCAGGTTCATGAGCACGGCCTGGGACTTGCGCCCGGCGATGGCGGTCGGCAGGTCCAGGGGATCCGTCTGCTGCGCCGTGATGAAGCTCATCGGCAGCCCTGGCGATGCCGCGGCGATGCTGTGCGTGACCGTGGCGGTGGTGCCGGTGAAGTCGGTGGTGGACGCGGTTACCAGGATCCTGCTGCTCTGGTTGCTGGTCAGCGCGTCACGGTTGGCGACGGTGACCACCGAGGCCGAGAACGCGGCGGCCGCGGACGCGGAGATCGCGGTCACGATGACGGTGAGGGCGGTGATGCTGAAAGCGAGCCGGTGCAATGTCAGGTACCTGACGGCGGCTGGCATCCGTGGCATGGGGACGCGCCTACCTCCCCCCGCGTCGTCGACTAGACCGGGCCGTAGCTAATCGATTTATGGATTATGAGCGATTTTAGAACGCTGAGCATAGTGATCGAGTCCGCTATATGCCGTATGTCGCTTCCGGGGCCACGCATTGTTATGCCGCCGAGTCCGCGCGGGTATCGGATCGTCATCGGTCGATGAGCAGCCGAATGGTCACCCGGCCGGCCCGTCCGGGCGGGTGCGGGTTAGCCGGTTTGCTCGGCTCGGAGTGCGGTGGCGGAGTCGGCGCGGCCGGCTCGCCAGTTCTCGATTGCGATGGCGGTCAGGGCGAGGGTGGTGGCGGCGGCGGCGGGGATGGCCAGGGCGGGCCAGTCGAGGGTGACGGGGACGGTGGTGGCGGAGCCGGTGAGGGGGCCGAGGTTGATGACGTGGCCGGAGATCAGGACGAGGGCGGTGCCGGCGGCGGTCATGCCGAGGATGGCGACGGCGAGCAGCGGGATGGTGTCGGTGAGGGCGAGGGCGCGGGCCTGGCGGGCGGTCATGCCGAGGGCGGTCATGCGGGTGCGCAGGTGGCGGCGGCTGGCGGCGGTGGCGGCCAGGCCGAAGGTGAGGGCGACGAGGCTGAGGGCGAGGGTGATCCAGATGCTGGTGATGAACAGGCGGACGGCGTACTGGGAGGCGGCGGTCCGCAGGCTGCGCAGGATCAGTGCCCGGATGACGACGGTTCCGCCGGGTACGTGTGAGGTGGCGGTGGCGGTGAAGGCGGCCGGGGTGAGGCCGGGGCCGGTGGCCAGCAGGGTGGTCATGCCGGTGATGGCGGGGAACTGGCTGATCGCCCAGGCGGGCACGACGACGTAGGTGCCGCCGGCGGGGAACGCGGGGGTGGCGCCGGTGGTGCCGGCCACGATGACGTGCATGGTGGTGCCGCCCAGGACCAGGACCTGCCGGGTGCCGGCCCGGGCGCGGCCCTGGTCGCGGGCGGCGGCGCCGGCGGAGATGAGGACGGGGACGGGGCCGGGGCGGCGGGTCAGGGCCCGGGCGGGGAACGCGGGCCAGGGGGTGGCGGCGGCCATGGCGGCGTACTGGGCGGGGTCGGTGACCAGCAGCCCGGTGTAGAAGCCGTCGGCGGCGCCGTAGCCCTGGTCGGTGGCGGGGTAGAGGGTGGCGGCGAACGGCCCGGTGGCGGTGGCGGTGTAGGCCAGGGCGGTGTGCCGGACGCCCGGCACCCTGGCGAAGGCCTGCTGGCTGGCGGCGGTGATGGTGTTGTTGCCGGTGGCGGTGACGACCGCGTCGGCGCCGGCCTGCGCCCAGGACGTGGTGACCTGGCCGGCGTAGACGGTCTGGGCGGCCATCCAGCCGAACGCGGCCAGCGTCATCGTCAGGACCAGCGCGAGGGCGGGCAGCAGCGTGCCCAGCCCGGACCGGCCCGCCCGGGCCAGGCCGAGGAACCCGACCGGGCCGCGGCCGCGGGTGGCCAGCGGGATCAGCAGCCGGACCGGCACCGGGTACAGCCGGGCCAGCACGATGCTGACCGCCGCGGCGACCAGCACCGGGATGGCCAGCGCCAGGTCGTTGCCGCCCGCGGCCAGCCCCCGGGTCTGCAGCGCGACCACCGCCGCGGCGCCGGCGAGGACGACGGTCAGCTCGGCGGCCGCGCGGCGGGCCGACCGCCGCGGCGCGGTGATCTCCGCGGCCCGCTCGCCGGCCCCCCCGGCCGCCCGCCGCACCCGCCACGCGCTCCGCACCGGGATGCCCGCCAGCACGCACAGCGCCGCGATGGCGGGCAGCACCCACGCCGTCGCGCTGCCGCTGCCCTGCGGGATGATCCAGACAGCGAGCGCGAGCCCGAGGATGATGCCGGGTCCGGCGGCACCGCCCGCTCGGGCTAGCGCCTGCCGGGCGACCTGCCCGACACTGCCGCCCCTGGCCCGGACCAGCGCGAACTCGGCCTGATAGCGGTCGGCGGCCAGGCCCGCGCACAGCAGGATCAGCAGCAGCGCCGCGGCGAAAACGCCGGCGATCACAAACGAGTCCAGGCCGTTCGTCGTGGCCAGCTGCGACTGGAT
>DAIOWC010000065.1:10541-26358 GCA_036758685.1 Streptosporangiaceae bacterium
CGCCGGCGATCACAAACGAGTCCAGGCCGTTCGTCGTGGCCAGCTGCGACTGGATGGTGCCGAGGTCGGTCGGCAGCTGCGAGTTGACGGTCAGCGTCTGTCCGAACGGAAGGCTGGCGGTGGATGCGGCCTGCTGCGCATAGCCGCCGGCCAACTCGGCCGTGATCGCGCTCGCGATGGGAGTGATGAGGGCGGGCGTGAGCCTCCCGAGGTTGACCGGGATGAACCACTCGCCCTGGACGGTCTTGCCCGACCACAGTGTCTTCTGCAGCTCCGTCAGTTCCGGCTGGCCGATCACCGCGCCGCCCAGCCAGTTCTTGCCGGACGCGGGACCGTACTGCACCGGGTTGGTGACGACCTGCGTCGAGTTCCAGAACTGGCCCGGGCTCGGCGCGACGATGCCGGTCACCTGCAGGTCCACCGGCTGGCCGCCGGCAGCCGGCGCCAGCGGCAGCAGCGAACCGGGCCGGACGGAGAATCTGGCGGCCGTCGCGGAGGTGACCGCGACCTGGACGACCAGCGTGTTCCCGTCCCTGGTGATGGCCGCCGGGAGGCGCCCGGCCAGCAGCCGGGAGTCGGCGCCGAGCCCCGAGTCGTAGCTGACCTGCATCAGCGGCAGGCCGGTCAGAATCGCCGACGGCGCCGCGTGGCTCAGCTGACTCGGCGGACCCGTGACCCACACCCTGGCGCCCGCGCTGTCGGGCGTGATCGGCTGGCTCAGATCGACGACCAGCGCCTGGCTGAGCTCGGCCTGCTGACGCAGCGTCGGGATGACGCCTGGCGGGATCCAGGGCGTGGACGCGTACACGGCCCGCTGCAGGTCAGGGATCGCGGCAGCGGCCTGGCGGACGGCGGTGACCTGCTCGGCGGCGACCTCGCGCGGCCCGGCTGCGGCCACGAACGTGGTCAGCCCGGCGATGCCCGCCAGAGCCAGCGCGAGCCGGAATCCCGCCTCGCCGATGACGGTCGCACGAAGATCGCGCAGGCTCACAACTAGTCCACCTGACCCTGCTGGCTGACGGGGGGCCGATTCGGGCGAATCGATTTAAGATAGCCGACTGGCCTTTGCGTAGTATGCGTGCCGGTTACCGGCATCGCTATCCAGCCGAGGTCGGCTGCGCACCTGATCGTCACCCGTAGAATCACCTGACGTGACCGGATCCGATCTCTCCCAGCTCCCGCCTCAGTACCAGCCCGCTGACGTCGAGTCGCGACGCTACGAGGCCTGGGTGGGCGCTGGCTACTTCACCCCCGATCGCGGGTCGGCAGCTCCTGCCTTCACCATTGTCATTCCGCCGCCGAACGTTACCGGCTCGCTGCACATCGGCCACGCGCTCAACCACACTCTGATTGACGCGCTGATCCGGCGGCGGCGGATGCAGGGATTCAAGACGCTGTGGCTCCCCGGCATGGACCACGCCGGCATCGCCACTCAGAACGTCGTCGAGCGCGAACTGGCCAAGGACGGGCTGTCGCGCCACGACCTTGGCCGGGAAGCCTTCGTTGAGCGGGTGTGGCAGTGGAAGGCCGAGTCGGGCGGGCGGATCCTCGGCCAGATGCGCCGCCTCGGCGACAGCGTCGACTGGACTCGCGAGCGGTTCACGATGGACCAGGGCCTGTCGCGGGCTGTGCAGACGATCTTCAAGCGCCTCTTCGACGACGGGCTGATCTACCGGGCGGAGCGCATCATCAACTGGTGCCCGCGCTGCCTGACCGCGCTGTCGGATATCGAGGTCGAGCACAGTGACGACGAGGGCGAGCTGGTCTCGATCCGGTACGGCGACGGCGAGGACGAGGTCGTCGTGGCCACCACCCGGGTCGAGACGATGCTCGGCGACACGGGTGTCGCGGTGCATCCCGACGACCCGAGGTACACCCACCTCGTTGGCAGGCAGATTGAGCTGCCGCTGACGGGCAGGCGGATCCCGGTCGTGGCCGATCCGCATGTGGATCCCGAGTTCGGCACCGGCGCCGTGAAGGTGACGCCAGCGCATGACCCGGACGACTTCGAGATCGGGCGGCGGCACTCGCTGCCGAGCCTGGTGATCATGGACGAGCGCGGGGTCATCACGGCGCCGGGGCCATTCCAGGACCTTGACCGGTTCGAGGCCAGGCCGGCGGTGCTGACCGCGCTGCGGGCCGAGGGCCGCATCGTCGCCGAGCGGCGCCCCTACCTGCATGCCGTCGGCCACTGCTCGCGCTGCGGCACCACGGTGGAGCCCCGGCTCTCCCTGCAGTGGTTCGTCAAGGTCGAGCCGCTGGCCAAGGCCGCCGGCGATGCGGTGCGCGACGGCCGCGTGCGGATCTACCCGCAGGACATGTCCGGCCGGTACTTCGACTGGGTCGATGACATGCACGACTGGTGCATCAGCCGCCAGCTGTGGTGGGGGCACCGGATCCCGGTCTGGTACGGACCGGCCGGGGAGGTCATCTGCGTCGGGCCGGACGAGACCCCGCCCGAGGCCGACGGCTGGCAGCAGGACCCGGACGTCCTCGACACCTGGTTCTCCTCGGCCCTCTGGCCGTTCTCGACCCTGGGCTGGCCGGAGGCGACCGCCGACCTGGCTACCTTCTATCCGACGAGCGTGCTGCTCACCGGCTACGACATCCTCTTCTTCTGGGTCGCGAGGATGATGCTCTTCGGCCTTTACGCGATGTCCGGTGAAGGCGAGACCGGCAGCGTGCCGTTCCGGCAGGTGGCGCTGCACGGCCTGGTCCGTGACCAGTTCGGCAAGAAGATGTCCAAATCGCGCGGAAACACCGTCGACCCGCTCGACTGGATCGACCGGTTCGGGGCCGATGCCACGCGTTTCATCCTGGCCCGCGGGGCCACGCCTGGCGGCGACGTCGCGGTCAGCGAGGAATGGGTCGCCGGGGCGCGCAACTTCTGCAACAAGATCTGGAACGCCACCAGGTTCGCGTTGATGAACGGGGCGGTCGCGGGCCAGCCGGTGCCTCCGGCCGCCGAGCTGTCGGTCCCCGACCGCTGGATCCTGTCGCGGCTGGCCGCGGTGACCGCCGAAGTGGACGCGCTGTACGAGCAGTTCGAGTTCGCGAAGGTCTGCGAGGCCCTGTATCACTTCGCCTGGGACGAGTTCTGTGACTGGTATCTGGAGCTGTCGAAGGCGTCGCTGACCGGTCCTGACCCGGCCGCGGCCGAGGCCACCCGCCGAGTGCTGGGTGAGGTGCTCGACCGGCTCCTGCGGCTGCTGCACCCGGTGATGCCCTTCGTGACGGAGGAACTGTGGACCGTGCTGACCGGCGGTGAGTCGGTCGTCGTGGCTCGGTGGCCAGGCGAGGCAGCCGGGGGTGGCGAAGGACTGCCGCAGCTGGCGACCGACCCGGCCGCAGAGGCCGAGATCGACCTCCTCATGGGCGTCGTGACCGAGGTGCGCCGGTTCCGGTCCGACCAGGGACTGCGGCCCGGGCAGCAGGTGCCGACCAGGATTACCGGTCTGGCCGGCAGCCCGCTGGCCCGGCACGAGGGCAGCATTCGGTCGCTCCTGCGCCTGACCGAGCCAGGCGCGAGCTTCGCCGCCACCGGCTCGGTTGCCTCCGGCGGGGTGACCGTCGAGCTCGACACCGCCGCCACGATCGACGTCGCCGCTGAGCGCAGGCGGCTGACTAAGGACCTGGCCACGGCCCAGGCCGATATCGAGGCCGCGGAGAAGAAGCTCGCCAGCCCGTCGTTCGTGGAACGGGCCCCGGCGCAGATCGTGGCCAAGAACCGGGATCGGCTGGCCGCAGCGCAGCAGGAAGCGCAGCGCCTGACCGAGCGACTGGCTGCCCTGCCCGCCGCCGACTGACGGGCAAGTAGGCTTGCCTGCGTGACTGGCGGCTGGGAAGAACGTCTGCGCGAGATCGAGAAAGAGATCTTCGCCAGGCGGCCTGAGCACTCGATCAACCCCTCCCTGGAGCGAATAAAGGCGCTGGTCGATCTCCTGGGCGATCCCCAGCGGGCATATCCGGTGATTCACATCACCGGGACCAACGGCAAGACCTCCACGGCCCGGATGATCGAGGCGCTGCTGCGCGCCCGCGGGCTGCGTACCGGACTGTTCACCAGCCCGCACCTGGCCATGGTCGGCGAGCGGATCTGCGTCGACGGCCAGCCGCTGTCCGGCGAGCGATTCGTCGAGGCGTACGACGAGATCAAGCCCTATGTCGACCTCGTCGACGACACTCACGACACCCGGCTGTCGTTCTTCGAGGTGCTGGTCGGCATGGCGTTCGCCGTGTTCGCCGACGCCCCGGTGGACGTCTGCGTGCTCGAGGTCGGCATGGGCGGCACCTGGGACAACACCAACGTCGCCGATGGCGCGGTCGCCGTCGTCACCCCGATCTCGATCGACCACGCCCGGTACCTGGGCGGCACGGTCGAGGAGATCGCGGCCGACAAGTCGGGCATCATCAAGCCCGGTGCCGTGGCGGTACTGGCCCAGCAGCCGCCGGCGGCGGCCGAGGTGCTGCTGCGCCGGGTCGCTGAGGTCGAGGCCAGGGTGGCCAGAGAGGGACTTGAGTTCGGGGTGCTGAGCCGCGAGCTTGCGGTCGGCGGGCAGCAGGTGACGGTGCGCGGGCTGCTCGGTGACTACCCGGACATCTTCCTGCCGTTGTTCGGCGAGCATCAGGCGGGCAACCTGGCCTGCGCGATCGCCGCGGTGGAAGCGTTCGCGAGCGTGCCCGGTGCCGACGACCAGCCGGGCGACGCCCTCGATCCGGTGATCGTCAGGCAAGCCGCGGCCGGCATGACGTCGCCGGGCCGCCTGGAGATCGTCAGGCGCGGCCCGCTGGTCATCCTTGACGCGGCGCACAACCCTGGCGGCATGGCCGCCTCCGTCGCCGCGCTGACCGAGGCCTTCAGCTTCACCGAGCTGATCGCGATCGTGGCGATCAGCGAGGACAAGGACGTGACGGCCATCCTGGAGGAGCTGGAACCGATCGCTACCCGGCTGGTGGTCACCGCGAACTCCTCGGTGCGCTCGATGAATCCGGCGGTCCTGGCCGAGGTGGCGACCGCGATATTCGGACCGGACCGCGTCGAGGTGGCGGCCCGGCTGGACGACGCGATCGAGATCGCCGTGGCCCACGCCGACGAGGCCGATGCGGCCGTCGGCGGCGGTCCGGTCAGCGCGGGGGTGCTGATAACCGGCTCGGTGATAACCGCGGGCGATGCCCGCGTTCTCCTGGGCGTGGGCGAAGTGCCGGGGGAGCGCTCGTGAAGCGGCTGTGCGCGACCGTGCTGATCTTCGAGGCGATCGTGATCGTCCTCGCCATGCCGGTGGCTGTTCACATCGATCACCTCAGCGCGCGGTCGGCCCTGCTGACCGGCGGGGTCGCGGCCGGGCTCGCGGTCGTGCTCGCGGGACTCGCGCGACTTCAGCTGCAGGCCACCCTCGTCGGCGGCAGCTTGCTGCAGGTGTACCTGATCGCGTCCGGCACGATTGTGCCCGCCATGTACTTCCTGGGCGCACTTTTCGCGGTGTTGTGGGCGATCGGCATCTGGCTGGGCTGGCGCGTAGAGCGTTCTGATGGTCACCAAATGCCAAAGCGCGGGCCAACTGGCGTGCCCTGACGCAACGGTTGCAGGACCGACATGTAGGCTGACGAACCGCGGGCACGTGCCGCTTCATTTGCTAACTGAGCGCATGTGGCAGGTAGCTGAAAGTGTTCAGACGGGAAGGTCGACCTTGCTTTCCCGGCCTGGCACTATCGGTGGCGACGATGCGTTGGACGTTCCGGACGGCGCGTCCTCCGATCGTCGGCGTGAGGCTCGCACCGGCAGGGCAGCTGGGGGGGTCTGCTGTCGTGCCGATGCTAGCGTCCTGCCCCGGTGTGTTTGCTGCACCGTGTTTGCTGCTCGGTGTTTGCTGCACAGTGGATGCGGCACCGGCGTTCGCGTTTACGGGACGGCCCCAGTGGGAAACTGAGGCTGGCGGTGGGCCGCCCGTGCGACAAAAATACAGATGACCAGGCAGGATCCAGCTGGAAGGTTCTTGTTCCACATGAGCAACGCGATGGCGTTTCTGGGCCGCGACATGGCCGTCGATCTCGGGACGGCGAACACTCTGGTCTACGTGCGGGGCCGCGGCATCGTCCTGAATGAACCGTCCGTCGTCGCGCTGAATACCAACACCGGCCAGATCGTCGCCGTGGGCGTCGAGGCGAAACGCATGATCGGGCGGACGCCGGGCAACATCGTCGCGGTCCGCCCGCTCAAAGACGGCGTCATCGCGGACTTCGACGTGACCGAGCGGATGCTCCGATACTTCATCCAGAAAGTGCACCGCCGCAGCCACCTCGCCAAGCCCCGGATCGTCGTCGCGGTGCCGAGTGGCATCACGGGCGTCGAGCAGAGCGCGGTGAAGGAGGCCGGGCATCAGGCCGGCGCGCGCCGGGTGTACATCATCGAGGAGCCGATGGCGGCCGCGATCGGGGCCGGGCTGCCGGTCAACGAGCCGACCGGGAACATGGTCGTCGACATCGGGGGCGGCACCACCGAGGTCGCGGTCATCTCCCTCGGCGGCATCGTGACCTCACAGTCGATCCGGGTCGGCGGCGACGAACTCGATCAGGCGATCATCACCTTCGGGAAGAAGGAGTACTCGCTCATGCTCGGCGAGCGGACGGCCGAGGAGATCAAGATCTCGCTCGGCTCCGCGTTCCCGTCCAACGATGAGCCGAACGCCGAGATCCGCGGGCGCGACCTGGTCAGCGGTCTGCCGAAGACGATCGTGATCTCTGCGGAGGAGATCAGGCGCGCGATCGAGGAACCGCTCAGCGTGATCATCGACGCGGTCAAGACGACGCTGGACAAGTGCCCGCCCGAGCTCGCCGGCGACGTCATGGACCGTGGCATCGCGCTGACCGGCGGCGGGGCGTTGCTCCGCGGGCTGGACGAGCGGCTGCGCGAGGAAACCGGGATGCCCATCCACGTCGCCGACAATCCACTGGACTCGGTGGCGCTCGGCACGGGCAAGTGCGTCGAGGATTTCGACACGCTCCAGCAGGTACTGGTACCTGAGTCTCGGCGCTAACCGAGCGAGGCAGCGCCTCGAAACCCCTGAGACCCGAGCGGGCGATCGAGCGACAGGCGGATAGAGCACAATGATGGGTGTGCGGGACACGCGACGGACCCGCCAGGTTCTTGTCGTGCTGCTGGCGGTGGCTCTCGCGCTGATTGCCTTCGGTTACGCGGACGGCTCATCGCCGGCACTGCGCGGGGTGCGGCACGTCAGCGGCGCGGTCTTCGGCGGCGCCGAGCACGCGGCGAGCTCGGTGGCCGGTTTCTTCGGCGGCTCAGGCGGCTCAAGCGGCCAGGTTCGCCAGCTTCAGGCGCAGGTAGCCCAGCTGCGCGCGGAGCTGAGCCAGGCCCAGCTCAGCAAGTCCGACTACGCGCAGCTGCGCAAGCTGCTGGCGCTGGCCGGCGAGGGCAGGTACCGGGTCGTCGCGGCCAGCGTGATCGCGGTCGGGCAGGGCTTCCAGCAGTCGGTGACCCTGGACGCCGGCAGCGCGGACGGTGTCCGCGCGGATGAGACCGTGCTGAACGGCCAGGGGCTGGTCGGCCAGGTCACGGCGGTCACCGCGGATACCAGCACGGTGCTGCTGGCGACCGACTCGTCCTCGGTGGTCGGGGTCGCGCTCGCCCCGAGCGGCGAGGTCGGCTGGGTGACCGGCCCGGGTTCGACCAGCGGCGCCGGCGGGATGCTCAACCTTCAGGTGCTCGACTCCTCGGCCGTGCTGACCACGGGCGAGCCGATCGTGACCTCCGCCTCGGTCCACGACCAGCCGTTCGTGCCCGGCGTACCGGTTGGCGTCATCGCCAAGATCGTGAACAAGGCCGGCTCGCTCACGCCCGAGGCGCTGGTGCGGCCGTACGTGAACTTCACCTCGCTCGGTGTCGTCGGCATCGTGGTCGTGCCGCCCGGCCACAACCCGCGGTTCTCCGTCCTGCCGCCGATCCCGCATCCGGCGCCGGCCGTTACCGTCACGGTCACGGCGCCGCCAGCCGGCAAGCCCGGCTCCAGCCCGTCGCCGTCCACCCGCCCGGGGGGCTGAGATGCGCAAAACGGTGCTGGCAGCGGTCGTGGTGGCCATCGCGATCGTGGTGCAGCTGGCCGTGCTGAACGGGCTCCGCCTGCCGCACGGCGGCGTTCCCGACCTGGTCCTGGTGCTGGTCGCCGCCATGGCGATGAGCGAAGGGCCGGTGCGCGGCATGGTGGTTGGCTTCGCGGCCGGGCTGGCGCTGGATATCGCTCCGCCAGGCAGCGCCGTATTCGGCGAGTACGCGCTTGTCTTCTGCCTGGCCGGGTGGGCCGCAGGCCAGCTGAGCGGCCTGGCCAGCCGGTCCGCGCTGCGCACGGTGCTGATGCTGGCCGGGGTGGTGGCGGTCGGCGAGGCGCTGGTCGCCGGCATCACGCTCGCGCTTGACCCCTCGCAGGTCAGCCTCGCGCAGGTCCGGGCGGTGCTGCCGTACACAATTGCCTACGACCTGATCCTCGTCCCGTTCGCGGCCTATCTCGCGCTCCTCGCCGGCGCAGTCACGTTCAGCAGACGGGCGGCGATGGATAAGGCCGCGGGCCCCATCACGGCCATGCACGGGCCGCGCAAGCCTGCTCGGAAGGCGCAGCCCCACGAGCCCCGGCTGGCCGACGCCGCGGGCCGGCCCCACGACGGCTGGGTCGGCAGCCGCCCGTCCGGCCTTGGCGACCGCACCGGGGCCAGGCGGCGGGGGCCGTCACCGCACGGGCTGCGGCCAGGACACGGCGTAGCCGGATCGGCGGTCACCGGCCTGAGCCCGCGGCCGGGACTGCCTGCCGCACCGGTGAACCTGAAGTTCTCCGGCGCCCGCCGCGGCGACGGCAGCGTCGCCAGCGTGGTGGGCACTGGCGTCGGCCGCCACCCTGGCCTTCATCCGGGCCTGCGCGCCGGCGGCCGCGGCTTCCGGCCTCATGGAGGCGTACCCGGCGGCTCGGCCGCCAGGCAGTTCGCGGGGATGACCCGCCCGGCCGGGGGACGGCCGGTGTCGGTCCGGTTCGGGGCGCGCCGCCGCGACGGCAGCGTCGGGCGGCTGCTCGGCACCCCGAAGCCGGTCGGCGGGGGTTCCCAGCTGCTGCTTGACCGTTCCGGGCGGACTCTCCTGGGCTTCCGGGTCCGCCGGGCCACACCGAAGTTCAGGGCGGCATCGTCGCTGGCGCAGCCTCGTTCCCGCCGAAAGGCAGTGCCGCGGTTCCGGCGGGCTGCCGCCTCGCCAGCGCTTGCGACGGGCTCGCTCATCGGCGGATCGGCTGATCACCGCGCGATCATGTCGGCCAGGCGCGCGCACCTCGGCACGCCGAGCCTGCATCTCTCGGCCAGCAGGCGCGGCGACGGGCGGCTGCTCGGTTCGGTGCACGGGCTGCACCGCTCGATCAGGCCGGCGACGCCCAGGTTCAGGGCACGGCGCCTCGGAGCTCCGGTGGGCCGCCCGCCCAAACGCCCGCGCTTCGGCCACGGCAGGCGCTCGGTACTCGGATTCCTGACCGGGCACCGGATCGGCGGGCGGTGGCTGGCTAGCAAGAGGGTCGGCACCAGGGCCGGCGTCTGGCTTCTCGGCAGGCGGACAGGAGGATTGCGGTGATCCCGGCATCGAAGGGCCGGCTGCTCGGCGTCGCGGTGGTGGTGATGGCGTTGCTGGCCACCCTGTGCGTGCGGCTCTGGTATGTCCAGGTCGACAAGCATTCCTATTACACGGCCCTGGCGAACGCTGACCGGGTCAGGGACATCGTCGAGCCGCCGGTGCGCGGCGAGATTGTGTCCGACAACGGGCAGCCCATGGTCACCAACACCTCGTCGCTGACTGTCTCGGTCAACATGGCCGTCGTCGGGCAGGAGTCCGACGGCGGCGTCGCCGAGCTGGCGCGGCTGGCCAAGCTGCTTGGCCTGTCCGATCAGGTGCTCAGGGAGAAGGTCAGGATCTGCACGGTCGGGGTCAAGCCGCCCTGCTGGCCGGGCTCGCCGTACCAGCCGATCCCCGTGGCCGAGCACGTCCGGCCGCAGGTCGCGGTGCAGGTACTGGAGAGCAAGCAGCAATTCCCCGGCGTGACCGCGGACGTGCAGCCGCAGGTCAGCTACGCCGAGCCCATCTCCGAGGATGCCTCGCAGCTGCTGGGCTACCTGCAGCCGATCACGGCGCAGGAGGTCAAGCAGCTGCACATCCCGATCACCGGGTTCTCCGGCGTCGACCTGGTCGGACAGGCGGGCCTGGAGGCGCAGTACGACAGCGAGCTGCGCGGCGTCTCCGGGCAGGATGAGGTTGCGGTCAACGCCGGCGGCCAGGTCACCAGCACGATCAAGAACACCAAGCCCGTAGCCGGGGACGACCTGGTCACGAGCATCAATGAGCAGGTGCAGGAGGCCACGGAGAACGCGCTGCGGGACGCCATCCAGAGGACGCAGGCCGAGGGCAACTCCGGTGCGACCAGCGGTGCCGCGGTGGTGATGACCACTACCGGGCGGATCGTGGCGATGGCCAGCTACCCGACCTACAACCCGAGCATCTGGGCCAACGGCATCAACCAGCGGCAGTTCAACCAGCTGTTCGGTACCGGCGACGGCGAGCCGGTGCTCGAGCGCGCGACCCAGGGCGAGTACCCGCCGGGCTCGACGTGGAAGGTCACCACGCTGACGGCGGCCGTCGACAATGGCTACTCGCTGTATTCCGACTACGACTGCCCGGCCTCCACCGACGTCGGCGGGCACGTCTTCAACAACGACTTCGGCAACGGCGGGATGATGTCGCTGCACCAGGCGCTGGTGCTGTCCTGCGACACGGTCTTCTACAACTTCGGCTACGACCTCTGGCTGACCGACAACCGGCAGGACAACATCGTCACCAACCCGAACTTCCCGATCCAGAAGGAGATGAAGACCGAGCTGGAGTGGGGGTTCGGCAAGAACACGGGCATCGACATCCCCGGCGAGAACCGCGGCAGCATCCCGACCAGGGAATGGCTCTATTACTACTGGAAGGACAACGCCCACACCGGCCAGGACTGGTGCAAGTACGGCCGGCAGAACGGGTCGTACGTGCAGCAGATCGAGTACGACGACTGCACGACCGGCAACTACTGGCTGCCCGGCCAGGCGATCATCGCCTCCATCGGCCAGGGCTACGTCACCGTCACGCCGCTGCAGCTGGCCTCGGCCTATGCCGCCCTCGCCAACGGCGGCACGCTGTACAGCCCGCGGATCGGCGAGGCGCTGCTGAGCCCGACCGGCAAGGTCGTGCAGCACATCAACCCGCCGGTGCTCGGACACCTGCCCGCATCCGGCGCGACTCTCGCCTACATCCGCAGCGCGCTGCAGGGCGTCATCACCTCGGGTACGGCCGCCGGTACGTTCGGCGGCTTCCCGCTCGGGAAGGTGTGCGTGGCGGGCAAGACCGGAACGGCGCAGGTGTTCGGCAAGAACTCGACGTCGAACTTCGCGTCGTTCGCGCCCTGCAACAACCCGAAGTACGTCGTGGTCATGATGATCCCGGACTCTGGTTACGGCGCCGACGTCTCCGGTCCGGCGGTCCGGCAGATCTGGGACGCGATCTACGGCCTGGAAGGGCACAAGGCCGCGCTGCCCGGCGGGGTGCTTCCCGCCCTGCCGCGCGTGAACACCGCGGGCCAGATCGTGCCGTCGACCTCCGGCCAGCTGCCGCCGGCGAAGAAGACCAGGTAGGCGGCCGCGATGACCTGGATGCGAAGCTCAGGCAGCACCAAGCTCGGCTCGGCCTACCGCGGCGGGTCCGCACTGCGCAGCCTGCCGCCGGTCCGGCTCGACGGCGGCAGCTCCCGCCGGCTGGGTCTCGGCTTCCGCGGCCGGAGCTCGCGCGGCCGGCTGTCGGATCTGCTGCGTCGCGCGTTCGCCCGGAACTCGATCCTGCGCCGGCTGGACTGGGTCCTGGTGCTCGCCGTTCTGGCGCTGAGCCTGGTCGGCACCGTGCTCGTGTACGCGGCGACCGAGCCGACGCTGCGGCAGGCTGGCTCCGACCCGCACACCTACCTGGTCAAGCAGCTGCTCAACATCGCCATCGGGCTCGTGCTGCTGGCCGGGGTGAGCATGCTGGACTATCGCCAGATTCGGATGCTCTCGCCGATCGTCCTCGTGGTGTCGTGCCTGGGGCTCCTCGCCGTGCTGACGCCGCTCGGCAGCGTCGTGAACGGTGCCAAGTCCTGGATCACGCTGCCCGGCGGCTTCCAGATCGAGCCGTCGGAGTACGCCAAGATCTCGATCATCCTGGTCGGCGCCATGTTCCTGAGCGGGCTGCGGCAGGGTGAAACCCGGCCCCGGCTGCGCGCGGTCGGCCTCACGATCGCCTGCGCGGCCGTGCCGCTGCTGCTCGTGATCGCCGAGCCCGACCTGGGCGTCACCATGCTGATGGTGGCCCTGCTCATCGGGCTCATCGCGCTCTCGGGCATCAGGCTGCGCTGGCTCGGGCTGCTCGCGGTCGTCGGGGGCGTGGGCGTCCTCGCGGTCGTCAAGCTGCACCTGCTGAAGTCCTACCAGCTGTCGCGGCTGACCTCGTTCCTGAATCCGAACGCCGACCCCCGCGGGACCGGCTACAGCGCGTACCAGTCCAAGATCGCGATCGCGTCCGGTTACAAGACCGGTCAGGGCCTGTTCCACGGCCAGCTCGTGGCCGGGAACTTCGTGCCCGAGCAGCACACTGACTTCATCTTCGCGGTGGCAGGGGAGGAGCTCGGCTTTGTCGGCTGCCTGGTGATCATCGGCCTGCTGGCGCTGGTCCTGGTCCGCGCCCTGCACATCGCCTACCGCGCGGACGACCAGTTCGGGATGCTGGTCGCGGCCGGGATCGCGATCTGGTTCGGCGTCCAGTCGTTCATCAACATCGGGATGACAGTCGGCATCATGCCGGTCACCGGCCTGCCGCTGCCGTTCGTGTCGTATGGCGGTTCGGCCATTTTCGCCGACATGATCGCAATTGGCGTACTGCAGGCCGTCCATCGGCGGCGGATTGTCTTCACCTAGGTGGGACCACGTGATCACGGAGACTAAGTCAGTCGTGGGCTGAGTTAGTCCCCGTGATCATGATGTGGGGCTGATTCGGCGTCCTCCGCCTTCCCGGCCTGCGACTCGACCTGGTCGGCGGCCCGGTCGATCGCGCCCTCGAGCTCGCTGAACAACTGCCTGACGAAGCCGCGGCCCTTCTCGGTGGTCAGCTTCGGCAGCACGGTCTTGGTGAGCTTCGCCGGGACCATGTCCAGCGGCATGACGAGCGGTACGGCCAGGTACAGCGTCGGTGCCATGATCAGCGTCACCATCGCCAGGCCGATGGACCAGAGGATGAACGTGGCGAGCCCGCCGTGCCCGGCTGGCTCGCCGTCGGCCAGCCAGGCCAGCGCCATCAGCTCGGCGATCGTCAGCAGGATGAACACGACCAGCCACGCGACCGCGCCGCCGATGGCCAGGATCCGCTCGGCCGTGCGCAGCGCGGAGGGCCTGGGCAGCTTCCGGAAGTAGTCGAGCACGGCCTGCGCCGACCCGCCCGGATCTAGTTCGTGCTCCGCGCTGTACTCGGCGAACTCGCGGTCCCAGCGCTCGTCGGTGCGTTTGAGCCGGTCCCTGATCGTGCGCGCCTCAGCTCCGGCGGCGAGCGCGAAGATCGGGATGGAGACGGCCACGGCGTTCGCGAACCCATCGGTCATCTGCACGGCCATACCGTGCTTTGTCCGCGGCCGTCCCGTCAAGTCGCGGGCCGACCGGGCCGACCGGGCCGCCCGGGCCGGCCGGGTCGGCCGGGCCGGGTCAGGGCTCGGCCCCGGTCCGGTCGGGCGGTTTCATCTCGGCCGACAGCTCGACGTCGGCCTGCCGGGCCGGGCGCCAGGGCCGGGTCCAGGCGAGCCAGCCGACCGCCGCGCCGAGGACGAGGATGCACAGCACCCAGCCCAGCGTCGACGTGCCGACGCCGACATACTTCAGGCCCGAGGCGAAGATGACGAACGTGATCACCGGCCGGATGTAGCGGTCCGGCGCCCGCGATGACAGGAACGAGCCGACCAGGACGGCCGGGACGCTGCCGATCACGATCGAGGTCGTAACGCCGAACTGCACCGTGCCGAACACGAGCGCGCCGAGCGCCGCGGCCGCCGTCAGCGGGACGGCCTGGGTCAAGTCGGTGCCGACCAGCGTGCTCGAGCTCAGTGTCGGGTACAGGAAGAGCAGCAGGACGATCATGAGCGAGCCGGAGCCGACGGACGTCATGCCCACGATCACACCGCCGAGCATGCCGATGAGCAGCGTCGGCAGGGGCTTGCAGACGACGTCTCTGATCATCCCGGCGCGGCTCAGGCCGCCGCGGGCGTCCAGCAGCCAGCGCAGCACCATCGCGGCGGCGCCGACCAGAAGCGCGGCGCCGAGAATGGTCTCGACGTGCGTCTGCGCCGATTTCGTATGCCCGAACAGGTGCAGGAAATACGCCCCGGCAAACGCCATCGGTACCGAGCCCGCGGCCATCCAGCCGACGAGCCTGAGGTTCACCGTGCCCTGGCGCAGGTGCACGGCCGCCCCGACCGGCCGCATCACGACCGCTGCCACCAGGTCGCTGGAGATGGCGGCGGGGGGCGTGACCTTGAACAGCAAGATCAGCATTGGCGTCATGAGCGCGCCGCCGCCAGCCCCGGTCAGCCCGACCAGCAGACCCACAACGGCGCTGCCGATCACGATGTAGGGGTCAATATGCACTGTCGCCTCCGCGTCCGCTGCTACCCCGACCGAGGCCCGAGCGCCGTTGTGGGGTGAGACTTTACCTGCCGGATTGCCGGGTTTTTACCCGGACGGTTGGCGATGCGCTGATCCTGCGCTGGAACGGCTCCGCCCGGGTCGGACGCTAACCGGGCCGCGCAGCTGCCCGGATTGCCAGTGAATATGGGGGTATCCGGGCAGCGCGGTACCGCCAGCGCCAGCACTGGCGGCTCTCGGTACGCTGTAACCGTGCCTGTGCAGTCGGTATACCCCCTGCTCGAGCCGCTGCTCCCACTGGTCCGCAAGCCAATCCAGTATGTCGGCGGTGAGCTGAACTCCGTCGTGAAGGACTGGGAGTCCTGCGACGTGCGCTGGGCACTCATGTATCCCGACGCCTACGAGGTGGGTCTCCCGAACCAGGGCCTCCAGATCCTGTACGAGGTGCTGAACGAGCGGGACGGCGTACTCGCCGAGCGAACGTACAGCGTCTGGCAGGACCTGGAAGCGCTCATGCGCGCGCACGAGGTGCCGCAGTTCACCGTGGACGGGCACCGGCCGGTGCGGGCGTTTGACCTGCTGGGTGTGAGCTTCGCCACCGAACTTGGCTATACCAACCTGCTGACCGCCCTCGACCTGGCGCAGATTCCGCTCTCGGCGGCCGACCGCGGGCCGGACGATCCGGTCGTGCTCGCCGGCGGCCACGCCGCGTTCAATCCCGAGCCGATCGCCGAGTTCGTCGACGGGGCCGTGCTGGGCGATGGCGAGGAGGCCGTCCTCCGCATCACCGCCCTGGTCAGGGAGTGGAAGGCCGCCGGGCGCCCCGACGGGCGAGATGGCCTGCTGCTGCGCCTCGCCTCCGCAGGCGGGGTGTACGTACCGCGGTTCTATGACGTCTCCTACCGGCCGAGCGGTGAGATCGAGCGGGTGGCGCCGAATCGCCCCGGCGTGCCGTGGTCGGTCGCCAAGCACACGGTCATGGACCTGGACTCCTGGCAGTACCCGGCCAAGCCGCTGGTGCCGCTGGCCGAGACCGTGCACGAGCGGTTCAGCGTCGAGATCTTCCGCGGCTGCACCCGCGGCTGCCGGT
>DAIOWC010000066.1:0-21901 GCA_036758685.1 Streptosporangiaceae bacterium
GCGCTTGGCGTGGCCTTGTGGCCGGTCGCCTTGGTGCCCTTGCCGGTCGTGGTGTTGTGGCTGCCGCCGGTCCCGGTCGTGCCGTTGCTGGTGGTCGGGTTGTCAGTCGGCGCCGATGCGGCGGGCAGCGTGCCGAGGTGGGTCGGGCTGGTATGAAAGGCCAGCACGCCCGCTACGCCCGCCACGGTGGCGGTCAGGACGATCGGGGTCCGTCTCATCGGGTCATTCCTCCGCTAGCAACCATGCCGGTTTCCACCCGGTCCTAGAATCCGAACGCTTCCTGATGAATCTGCTCCTCGGGAACGCCGAGGCGCAGGGCGGCGTCGATGACCTCGTTCATGAAGCCGTCGGGGCCGCAGACATAGACGTCGCGGTCGGCGACGTCCGGGACCAGCCGCCTGAGCATGCGCACGTCGAGCCGGACCCGGTGGCGCGAGCCGATGATCTCGTGCAGCCGGCCGCGAGCCCGGTCGACGAGCGCGGAGATCTCCTGGTGAAGGACGAGATCGTCGCTGGTCGACGCCCGGATGATCACGATGATGTCGGTGTGGAGCGGGAGTTCCTCCAGCAGCGCGCGGAGCGGCGTGACCCCCACTCCGGCGGCGATCAGCACGACTCGGTCGGACACGCGCGCGTGCTGCGTGAAGGCGCCGTACGGGCCTTCGATCGCGATCCTGGTGCCCGGCCGCAGACTGCGGATCGCCTGGCTCTGATCGCCCAGATCCTTGACGGTCACCCGGATGTACGGGGGCTGCGGCAGGGCGGACAGCGAGTACGGATGGGCCTGCCACCAGAGGTCCCTGGTGAGGAATCGCCAGAGGAAGAACTGGCCTCCCGACACCGCCAGCCGGTCGAGGCGCCGGCCCCGGCAGATGAGCGAGAAGATGCCCGGAGCCTCTTCCCGGATCTCGACGACCTCCAGCTGATGGCGCAGGCTCCGCCAGATCGGCTGCACGACCCGGAAGGCCAGCACCATCCCGGCGGTGCCCGCCCAGATCACGATCCAGATCACTCTGGTCAGCGGGTGGCCGACGAAGGCCACGCCGGTCACGATCTGGTGGGCGAACGCCAGGGCGAGGGCCAGGTAGATGTAGAGGTGGACGACCCACCAGGTCTCGTACCTGAGCCGCCGCCTGATGATCCTGATCGACGTGATCCCCGCCATCATCAGCAGCCCGAATCCCGCGATGGCCATGAGCAGGTCGGGATAGGACGTGATGAAGACCCAGAGCTGGCGGAGTACTCCGACCCTGGCCGCCTCCGCGTACCCGAGCGTGATGAGCACGACGTGGGCGCAGATCAGCCAGAGGGCCCAGGGGGCGACCTTGCGATGCCAGCGGGTCAGCCGGTCCTGGCCGGCCGCCGCCTCCAGCCAGGGCAGCCGGGCGATCAGCAGGACGAGGATCAGCAGCAGGTAGGCGCCGGTGAAGCCCGCCAGCCGCCCGGCGGCGGTGAGCAGCCCGCCCGGGGCCGCAAGTGAGCCGTGCGTCTCGCCGATGGCGACGGTGCCCAGGGTAACGCCGAACCCGAGCCCGGCCAGGGCGGCGCAGGCGTCGACGATCCGGGGCCGCGGCGCCGCACCGGGCCGATGAGCGCGGCGGTGCGCGGATCCTGCGCCCGCGCGCCGGGGCGCGGCCGCTGGTCCCTGGCTAATCACGCGAGCAAGCATGCCGCCTCTCGCTGAAGGAAAGGTGAATGGGGCCGAATCTGGACGGAACTGCCATCCGGGCAAAGATCAACTTCTCGGGGTGTGCCTGTCTACTGTCGCTATGACGACAGTAGACAGGCACACCTCCTGGCAGCCACAACCGGTAACCCCCGGGGGTCGCTGGGAACACTCACGGAATGTCAGTGTGGCAGTACGGACAGCTCACGATCACCCACGACGCCCGCGACCAGGCGCATGCCCGGACGATCTTGTGGCACGGACCAGGCAGCGACGAGGAGAAGAACCTCTCGGACGGCCGCCTCACGGTCCTGGAGCTGCTGAACCAGTTCGGAGCCGACGGCTGGGAGCTGACCAGCCAGGAGGAGCACCGGCATCAGGCCGAGGGCCGGACCTACTGGGATGCCACCTGGTCCCTGACGACCTACACGTTCAAGCGCCGGGTTTCGGACTGACCGCCAGGTGCCGGGCGAGGAACGCGAGCGCCTTCGGCACCACGTCCAGCCGGTTTGCCCGCCTGGCCAGGCCGTGGCCCTCGTCGTGGTAAACGTGCAGCTCGCACTCGCGGCCGCGGCTGGTCATCGCCTCGTGGATCTGCTCGGCCTCGCTGAGCGGTACCCGCGGGTCGTTGGCGCCATGGATGAGGAACAGCGGCGCCCGGATGTCATCGATCCTGGTCAGCGGCGACACCGAGTGCAGGAACTCGCGATCGCGGGCCAGGGTGCCGTACTCCCGCTCCCGGTAGGCCCGGCGGTAGGCCGAGGTGTTCTCCAGGAACGTGACCAGCGACGCGATGCCGACGATGTCCACCCCCGCCGCCCACAGCTCGGGCTGGAACGCCAGCCCCGCCAGCACCATGTACCCGCCGTAGGAGCCGCCCCAGAGCGCCGCCCTCTGCTGGTCGAGGCCGAGCTGCGGCAGGTAGGCGTGCAGCGAGGCGAGATCGGCGACGGAGTCCAGCCGCCGGCGGACGTCATCGGCGCTGTACCAGCTCTTGCCGTAGCCGGTCGACCCGCGCACGTTCGGCACAAGTACCGTGTGGCCGGCCGCAGCCAGGACCTGGACGTAGGTATTGAACCCCTGCCGGGCCTGCGACTCCGGCCCGCCGTGCACGACCAGCACCGCCGACCCGGCCAGGTCACCGGCGGCATCCCCGGCCGACGGGCGGTAGACCAGGCACGGGATCTCTCCGGCCGCGCCCGGCACCCGGTGCAGCTCGGGGACCGCGGGCCGGTCGGGATCGAGCGCGCGCACCGAGTGCGTCAGCTGCCGTACCGTGCCCCGCTCGCCGAGCTCGGCGAATAGCACGTCACCCGGCGCCTGCGCCCCGCTGATCGTGAGCGCCACCGCCGAGCTGTCCGACGCCCAGGCCGGCGCCGGCACGTGGTCGGTCACGGTGCCGATCGCCGGCAGGGCCAGGTCCGCAACGCGTTTGCCCGTCGCGGCCTCGTGCACCGCGAGCGAGGAGGCGCCGGCGTAGTTGCGCTCGACCAGCAGCGCGGTGCCGTCCGGCGCCAGCCAGCCGGTCAGGTCGGCCCCCTCGTCGGCGACCAGCCAGGTCAGCTCGCGACTGGCCAGCTCGTACCTGGCGACGGCGGTGAACTCACGGTCGATGTTCGAGCTGAAATACAGCGCCGAGCTGTCGGGCGACCAGCTGAGGGCGCTGTTGAGCGCCGGGGCGTCGGCTGGCGTGACTTCCTGCATCCGCTCCTGGCCGGCGGGCACCGAGAGGTCGACGAGGAGGACGTGCATGGAGTTGGCGGTCACGGCTGACATGACCGTCATCGCGAGCCACCGGCCGTCGGGCGAGATCGCCGCCTCGTCGGGCATCGCGTCGGCCAGGACGAGCTCCCGCTCCGAGCCGTCCGCCAGCTGACGGATGACCGGGTCGAAGGCCACCCCGTTCCTTCTGTTGGTGAAGTAGCAGACCTGCCCGGTCTGCACGTCCGCGAGCCGGTGGATGAACGCGGGGTCATGCACCAGCGGCGTCAGGTCGGCAAGCCCGGCCGGCTGCCCTGAAACCCCTGGCAGCGTGAGGGTGGAGAGCTGCTCGCGCTCGTTCCCGCCGGCGTCGTGCGAGACGATCACAACGCGCTGACCAGGCACGTAACGCCCGGTGCACGGGCCCGGCAGTGCGGTGAGGGGGACGGCGGTCCCGTCGGGCGCCATCTCGACGAGCTGGGTCGACCCCGAGTCGTCGCTGCCGGCGAGGATCCGCCCGCCACTGTCCAGGTCGAAGGCACGATAGAGGCGGACGTCGAGCAGCCGGGTTATGTTGAGCGCCATAACGGTACATTCTCGCAAATAGACGGGAACGCGGGAACGCCCGTGGCTGCCGTGGCCCGCACGGCCGCTGAAATCAGGAGGTGCGGGAAGAGCCCTGGGGCCGGTGGACCCGGCCGCGGACCCAGAGGACCGAGCCGGGCAGGAACGAACCGAGTACCCCGAACGTGGCGCCGATCAGGGCGACCATGCCCACGTGGCCGCCGCCAATGTGGCTGCCCACCCACGCTCCGAGCCCGGCGCAGGCGATCACCACGACGATGATCCAGACGCCGATCCGCTGCTGCACACCGACATCCTAAGCGGGACGGCGCTGGTCCGGTGCCCGGCCGGCCCCGGCAGGCCGGCGTTCGCGGCCCAACCTAGGCTGGGGTCCGTGATGCGACCTGATGCCTCCTCCGCCGGGATTGCGGCGGCACGTGCACTCCTTGATCGATTCCCGCTCGTTGACGGGCACAATGATCTGCCCTGGACGCTGCGTGCGGCCGGCTCGATGGATCCGGCCAAGACCGACATCTCGGCGCCGGTGGAGTTCACGCACACCGACCTGCCCCGGCTGGCCCAGGGCGGCGTCGGCGCGCAGTTCTGGTCGGTCTACGTGCCCGCCGAGCTGCAGGGCGAGGCCGCGGTCACCGCGGTACTCGAACAGGTCGACCTGGTCAAGCTGCTGGTCGCGCAGTACCCGGAGCACCTTGAGCTCGCGCTCACTGCCGATGACGTCCAGCGCATCATGGCGGCCGGGCGGGTGGCCTCGCTGATCGGAGCCGAGGGCGGGCACTCGATCGCCTGCTCGCTGGGCGTGCTTCGCTCGCTGTACCAGCTGGGCGTGCGGTACATGACCCTCACCCACAACCTCAACGTGCCGTGGGCCGACTCGGGGACCGACGAGCCGGCCGCCGGCGGGCTGACCGACTTCGGCCGCGAAGTGGTCAGGGAGATGCAGCGGCTCGGGATGCTCGTGGACCTCTCACACGTAGCGGCCACCACGATGAACGACGTCCTGGACATTGCCGAGGCGCCGGTTATCTTCTCGCACTCCTCGGCGCTGGCTGTCTGCGACCACCCGCGGAACGTGCCCGACCCGGTGCTGGCCCGGCTCGCGGCCAACGGCGGCATCTGCATGATCACGTTCGTACCGGCCTTCGTGTCCCGGCAGTGCCGGGAGTGGGCGCTTGAGTTCGCGGCCGAGATGGACCGGCGGGGCCTGGATCAGCGGGACTGGGCCAGCCGCAAGAACTTCCGCGAGGAATGGGCCGCCCAGCATCCGCAGCCAACCGCGACCCTGCGCGACGTGGTGGCGCACGCCGAGCATGTGCGCGAGGTGGCCGGGATCGATCACATCGGCGTGGGCGGCGACTACGACGGCGTCGATCGCCTGCCCGATGGCCTGCAGGACGTGTCGTGCTACCCGGCCCTGATCGCGGCGCTGCTCGAGCGGGGCTGGTCCGAGGAGGACTGCGGCAAGCTGGCGAACGGCAATCTCGTGCGGGTGCTGCACGACGCCGAGACCGCGGCCGGCCAGATCCAGGCCCGCCGCGGTCCGTCGGCCGCGCGGATCGAGGACCTGGACGGCGCGGAGGCGGGCCCGCTCGCCGCCGCCGCCGACTGACCGTGCTCGCCGCGAGGTAGGGGCAGGACGGACTAGCTGAACGGTGACTTCGGCCGGCTCTGCTTCTCGCCGTCGACGAAGACCTCGACCCGCTCGTTGTAGAAGCAGGCCAGCCCGGCGATCTTCTGGCTCTCCGGCAGCGGTGTCCGGTAGATCCAGACCACGTCCTTATGCACCCGCGTCCCGGTATCGACCGACCAGTAGGCGGCCGTTCCCTTGTACGGGCAGCTGGTATGGGTGTCCGAAGGCGTCAGCAGGTCGGTCCGCACGTCAGTCAGCGGCAGGTAGTAGCGCGCCGGCAGGCCCGTCTCGAACAGGATCCGCGGACTGCGCGAGTCGGCGACGGTCACCCCGTCCAGCTCGACCCGGACGTGCCGGGAGCTGGCGAGGATGTCGATCCGGGTATACGGGCTGCGGGGGTGGGTGTAGACCGGCTCGTCCTCCTCCAGCCATTCGCTCATCGCGCCCCAGTCGAACCGCACGCAATCGCGCAGTTCCTCGGCGGAGCTGGCGGGGTAGCGGCGGGCGGCACCCTCGGCCGTGGCCGACGCCACCTTCACGCTCAGCACCTCGGGCTCGCCCAGGGCCCGGCCGGTGCGCCCGCTGATCTGCTCGGCGCTCACGTCGCTGGCCGGGACCAGCTCCGCCCGGACGTCGCCGCCCGGTATGTAGTAGGCGGGATAGTACGGGTTCTCCCACACCAGGATCGCGTGGGTGGTGTCGGCTACGAGCTCTCCGGCCAGCAGCACCCGCACCCGCTTGTGGCTGGATTCGAGCCTGATGGCATCGGTCTGCCCGGCATCGGTCTGCGTTGTGGTCACGACTGTCCTCCGCTTGTGCTCTCGGCTTCACCTGCGAAAGCTCAGCGGAGCGCCAGGATGTTCCCGTCCCGGAGTGCCTGTAGCGTCGGGTTATGCGACTTGGCGTGCTCGATGTGGGATCAAACACCGTCCATCTGCTGGTAGTTGATGCCCATCAGGGCGCCAGGCCGATCCCCGCGTTCTCGCACAAGGCCGAGCTGAGATTGGGCCAGCATCTCGATGCCGGGAACCGGCTCACCGCTGACTGTGCCCAGCAGCTGCGCGAGTTCGTGGTGGAAGCCCTTCGGATCGCCGAGGACAAGGGCGTGCATGAGCTGCTGGCCTTCGCCACCTCGGCCGTGCGCGATGCCTCCAACGGCGATGAGCTGCTGGCCTCGATCGAGGCCGAGAGCGGCGTCGCCATCCGCGTCCTGCCGGGAACGGACGAGGCCCGGCTGACCTTCCTGGCGGCCCGTCGCTGGTACGGCTGGTCATCGGGGCAGCTGCTGCTGCTCGACATCGGCGGCGGCTCCCTGGAGATCGCCTCCGGCCAGAACGAGGTACCGGCGTGCGCGGTCTCGCTTCCGCTCGGCGCCGGGCGGCTGACCAGGGACTGGCTGCCAGGCGATCCGCCGAGCCCGGACGAGGTCCGCGCCCTGCGCAAGCACGTGCGGGCCGAGATCGCTACCAGCGCGAGCGTGGTGCTGCGCGAGGGCTCGCCGAACCATGCGGTGGCGACGTCCAAGACGTTCCGGCAGCTTGCTCGCCTCGCCGGAGCCGCGCCGTCTAGCGACGGCCCTTTCGTCCGGCGGGTGCTCAAGCACACCGACGTGACGGCCATCGCCGAGCGGCTGGCCCAGACGACGGTGGCCGAGCGGGCGGCTATGCCCGGCGTGTCCGAGGGCCGGGCCGCCCAGCTCGCGGCGGGCGCGATCGTGGCCGACGCCGCGATGGACCTGTTCGACCTGCCGGTGCTCGAGATCTGCCCGTGGGCGCTGCGCGAGGGAGTCATCCTGCGCAGGCTCGACACGCTCTCGAACTAGCCCGGCCTAGTAGGCAGTATCGAACCCGTACGCAGCCAAGTCATCGGGCTAGGGCTTCAGGGGCAGCTACTCGCGGGCCCTGGAGATCCCGGAGGCCGTGTCGTCGTCGGCGGCGCGGGCGGAGTCAGGCCCCGGCCGGCCGCCGTTGCCGTGCCCGTTGCCGTGCTGCGCGGGACCCTGGGCCTGCCCGTGCGCTGGCTGCCGCTGGCCCTGCGCCGGCATTCCCTGCGCCGGCATTCCCTGCGCCGGCATTCCCTGCGCTGGCATTCCCTGCGCGGGCACGCTCTGAGCCGGTACTGCCTGCGGATGCACCACTTGGCCGCGGGCCGGCGGCCCGTCGGCCGCCCCGGCGTGCCTGCCCTCGGGACCTGACGGCGGCCGACCGGGCTGCTTCGCGTCGGGGCTGGCCGCGCCGGCCACGGCTCCGGCTACCGACCGGGCGACCTCATCCTCCAGCGAGCCGCGGTCGGACTCGCCGGCGACCAGAGTCGTCACGACGTCGCGGATCTCGGTAAGGCGCCGGATCGCCTCGGTGTGCCTGGACATCAGCAGGTTCAGGCGGCGCTCGGCTCCGTCGTGGATGGCCGTCGCCCGCGCCGTGGCCTCGTCCAGTTGCTGCTTGGCCTGCGCTTTAGCGGTCGCGACCGCCGTCTCCGACTGCTTGGTCGCGTCCGCGACCACCTGCTGAGCCTCGGCGGTGGCGCTCTTGCGAGCCTTGTCCGCCTCACTCTTCGCCGTCGCGACGGTGTTCTCGGCCTGCTCCTGCGCGGCGCTGAGCATGCGCTCGGCCTGCTCCTGGGCCTCCGCGCGGTTCTTGTCGGTCTCGGCCTTGACGTCGGTGCGCAGCTTCGTGGTTTCGGCCTGGGCGTCAGTGCGCATCTTGACGATCTCGTCGTCCGCCTTGGTGCGCTGCGACTTCGCCTCGTCGTCAGCCAGCTTCAGGATCTGGCCGATCCGCTCGCTGATCTCCTCGTGCGGCGGCCTGCCCGCCGACCTGGCCGCGGACAACTCCAGCTTGAGGCGCTCGTTCTCATCGAGGGCCTGAGACAGCCGGTCCTCCATGTCCCGCTTGCCGTCCTCAAGGCTCCGCACGTCAATCCGGAGGGCAGCGACGTATTCATCGACGGCCCGGCGGCTATAGCCGCGCATCTCCCGCTCGAACTGGTCGTCGTGTCCCAGGTCTGCCGGGAGATGGCCGTGCTCGCTCATGCTGTCACCTGTTCAGATCAGTTCCGGCGGGGTCGGTTTGCCCGTCAGGGCGGCGCCACGCGACCGGTGAACTCGGGGACAACGGGCTGCCGGACGCACAGCGGAGTTATGCGATGTCGCGCCACGACTCTGTCCCTAACCTCCCGCACGCGCAACCGAAACGATGTTTTGTTCTGATTTAGTTAATCTTCATTGACGGACCATCACAGATCGCCCGGTAACTCTCACTGGAGGTAGGCATTGGATCAGATCGCCATGGTCGGGTCGCTGGGCGGCCTAGCGCCGCGTATTGATCCGGATGCCTGGATCGCTCCGGGGGCCGTGGTGATCGGGAACGTCACCCTCGGCCGGGCGGCATCGGTCTGGTACGGGGCCGTGCTGCGGGCGGACGAAGCCGAGATCGTCGTCGGCGCCGAGTCCAACATCCAGGACCTCTGCTGCCTTCACGTGGACCCGGGAGAGCCAGTCGTCCTCGAGGAGCGGGTCAGCCTGGGCCACCAGGCCGTCGTGCACGGAGCCCACGTCGAGGCGGGCGCTCTCGTCGGCATCGGCGCGGTCGTCCTGGGCCGGGCCCGCATCGGCGCGGGCAGCCTCATCGCCGCTGGGGCCGTCGTGCCGCCCGGCACGGTGATACCGGCAGGCGTCCTGGTGGCAGGCGTTCCCGGCCGGGTGATCCGCGAGCTGACCGAGGCCGACCGGCAGGTCTTTGCCGACACCTCGGCCGGCTACGTCGCCAGGGCCAGACGGCACCGCGCCGCTCAGTGGGGATCAGAGACACCTAGGCCGGCTGGCACCACGAAATGACCCCGATGAGTCATGCGCGCGGGCGGCGCGCGCATTAGCCTGAAACGCAGGCCGGACCCGGGAGCCGCGATGGAGGTGGGCGCGTTGCGAGACGACAACCTCGACCTGCGCTTCCACGACCGGGTCGCCCTCGATGAGATTGAGCTGTACTCCGAGGTGCTCAGTGCCGTGGCGACGGCAGAGCGGCCGCTCACGCCCGCCGAGATCGATGAGGTCCTGGGCCTGCGGCGGGCGGCCGGCGCCGACGCGGCTCGCTGATCAGCTGGCTGCCGCCGGGTCAGCCTGGCCGCCGATGGCATACATGACGTCGGTATCCCAGTGGGTGAAGCCCAGGGATTCATAGAGGCCGATCGCGGCCGCGTTGGTCTCGTCGACGTAGAGCATGACCTGCGCGAGACCGCGGCCCCGCAGGTAACGCAGGCCGACGAGGGTCAGGGCCCGGCCGAGGCCGGTGCCGCGCTCGTCCGGATCTACTCCGACGACGTAGACCTCCCCGATGGCCTCATGGGCGTGGCCCTCGGCGTCAGCCGCCGTTCCGCCGTGAATCTTGGTCCAGTGAAAGCCGACCAGTCTGCCGTCCCGCTCGGCGAGGAAGAACCCGGCCGGGTCGAACCAGGGCTCGCGCTCGCGCATTTCCAGGTCATCGGCGGTCCAGGCACCCTGCTCCGGGTGCCGGGCGAACGCGCGGTGGTTGAGCCGGACCCACGCCTGCTCGTCCTGGCCCGGGGCGAACGTCCGCACCGTCAGCCCGTCGGCCAGCTGGGACCTGCCGATTCTGGCCTGCAGCGAGCGGCGCATCTGCCAGAGGGCCCGCACGCGGACAAAGCCGGCGGCGGCGGCCAGCCGGGCGGCCGCCGGCAGCTCGCCGTGCGCCCACAGCCGCAGCCCGGCTTCGCCCGCCTCGGCGACCAGGGCCTCGCCGAGTATCAGGCCAAGGCCCTGCCGCCGCATGGGCGGGTCGATGACCATCTCGCCCGCCGGGCCCTCGACCGGATCGGTGGGGTCCAGGTGGCCGTAGCCGGCCAGGGTCCCGTCCTTCCAGAGCCGGACGTTGCGGGCGAGCTGATCGCCGCCGTAGCGCAGGTGGAGCATGACGTGCTCGGACAGCGGGCTGACGCCGTCCTCGTCGGCCGCCCGCTGGACCAGGGCCAGGACGGCCGCGGCTTCACCGGCTGACAGCGGCCCGCCGACGCTGAGGCGCACGCCGGCCTGATCCGCCTGCGGGCTAGCGGTCGCCATGGGCGCCCGATCCGAGGGCCGGCTCGCGGCGGCCCGCGGTGGGGTCGCCCTCTCCGGTCAGCACGCCGGGGGGTCCCTGGGGATCGTCTCCCCGGGTCAGCACGCCCGCCGGGTCCGGGCCGCTCGCGCCGCGGACCGCAGACGTGGGCCTGGGCACGAACCGGTAGCCCACGTTGCGCACGGTACCGATCAGCTCCTCGTTCTCGGTGCCCAGCTTGGCCCGCAGCCGGCGGACGTGAACGTCCACGGTCCTCGTTCCGCCGAAGTAGTCATATCCCCAGACCTCCTGCAGCAGCTGCGCTCGGGTGAAGACCCGGCCAGGGTGCTGGGCCAGGAACTTCAGCAGCTCGAATTCCTTGAACGTCAGGTCCAGGGCGCGCCCGCTCAGCCTGGCCGAGTAGGCGGCCTCGTTGATCACCAGGCCGCCGGAGCGGATCTCGTTCTGCGGCTGCGGCAGCGTCTGGCTGGTCCGGCCGATCACCAGCCGAAGCCGTGCCTCCACCTCGCCCGGCCCGGCGGTGTGCAGCAGGAAGTCATCGGCGCCCCAGTCGGCCGAGGTGGCCGCCCAGCCGCCGTCGGACACGATGACCAGCACCGGAATCTGGACGTCGGCCGACCTGAGGCTGCGGAGCACCCGCCGGGCGTGAACGAGGTCGCGCCGGGCATCGACCAGCACCGCGTCCGGGGCCGGCCTGGCGGCCGCAAGCTGCTCGGCGGCGGCGGGGGCTACCCGGACCGCGTGGGGGAGCAGGCTGAGCGAGGGAAGAATGTCGGCGGACGACTCGCGCGCGCTGGTGAGCAGCAACACATTGCTCAACCGCTGCCACCTCCGGACGGCGGCGTCAGCCGCCGCGTGAACCCATTTGTCTCCTGCTGCACGCCCGTGTCGTCGTCGGCGGGTTCGCTATGAGCGAGGATAGCTGACATGGCGCACGTGACCCTGCGGTACTGGGCGGCGGCCAAGGACGCGGCCGGGGTGGCTGAGCAGTCGGTTGCGGCCGACACGCTGGCCTCGGCGCTCGCGCAGGCGGGCGAGCCCGCCGTCCGGGAGGCGCTGGGGCCCGTGCTCGCGCGGTCCTCGTTCCTCGTCGACGGGACGCAGGTCGGGCGCCAGGCGGCCGAGTCGGTGCAGCTCAGCGACGGCGCGGTCATCGAGGTACTGCCCCCGTTCGCGGGGGGATAAGGGATCTTCGACCGGCGTGAACCGGTCCGGCATTGCGGACGTTCTAGTGGGCATGGCAGGCCTCGGAAGCACCGGAGCCAGGAACTCGCGGACACCATCCGACGAGGACCTGATCCGTGCGCTCTACGCTGAGCATGCAGCGCCGCTGCTCAGATACGCGATGCACCTGATGAGCGGCGACCGGCAGCGCGCAGAGGACATCGTGCAGGAGACACTCCTGCGCGCCTGGCAGCACCCGGAAGCCATCGCCGACCGGCCTGCCCGGCCGTGGCTGTTCGCGGTGGCGAGGAACCTCGCTATTGACGCGTACCGGGCCAAGCGCGCACGCCCGCACGAGGTTGGCGAGTCCGCCCTCGAGGTCATCGCCGGCCCTGATGACGCCGAGCGCGCGCTGGAGTCGTGGGCGGTCGCGGATGCGCTCAGCGCGCTGCGCCCCGAACATCGAGGCGTGCTCCTGGAAACCTATTACCGCGGCAAATCGGTCGCTGAGGCGGCGGTAACACTCGGCATACCATCGGGAACTGTTAAATCAAGAACCTTCTACGCGCTCCGGGCGCTGAGGCTGGCACTGGAGGAACGGGGGCTCGCGCCATGAATGTGACTGGTGCCGGCGGCCCTGCCTGCAGGGAAATCCGTCAGCTGCTCGGCGTCTACGTCGTAGGTGCCATCGATCCGGCCGAGCGTTCGCTCGTCGACGAGCACCTCGGCAGCTGCGCCTCGTGCCGGGACGAGCTGGCTGGCCTGGCCGGCCTGCCCGCGATGCTGAGCCGGGTACCGATGGCCGAGGTCGCGCGGATGGGCGGGAACGTCGTCAGCCTGCCCGATGCGGCCGAGCCCTCGCCCGAGCTGCTTAATTCACTGCTCAAAAGGGTGGCCGTCAAGCGCAGGAGCCGGATGTGGCGAGGCGTGGCCTCGGTCGCCGCCGCCGCCGCGGTCGCCGCCGGCGGGACCGCCGCCGCGCTCCAGCTGGGCTCGTCTCCGGCCGCGGTTGCCGACGTCGCCGTCGGCGCCAACCCGGCGACGCACGTGACGGCCAAGGTCGAGTACGCGAAGTCGTCCTGGGGCGGCACCGACATGCGGGTCCAGGTGACCGGGATCAAGCCCGGCACGTACTGCAAGTTCTGGGTCATCGCCAAGAACGGCAAGCCGACCCTGGCCGGCTCGTGGACAGTCGGCAGTCCCGGGTCCGGATACGGCACTGGCTGGTACCAGGGTGAGTCCAAGGTCGCCACGACGAACGTGCACGAGTTCGATATCAGCTCGGGTGGCGAGACGCTGGTGACCGTGCCGGCTTCCTGACCCTGTGCTGGCCCGAGGGGGACGACCCCCGACTCCCCCGCCGCGGGAATGCGACCGGCCAGGTTTGTGCTTGTACCGGCGTGACATCCGGAGTGGTCGCCCTGCTGGCTGTGCTGGCGGTCGCTTTCGCGGGCGGCGGCCTGTGGCAGCGCCGCAACGGGCGGATGCGCGGTCCCGGCCGGTCCCTCAGGGCGGCCGCGGCCGGCGGCGCGGAGGCGGCGCCTGCGGCGCGGGTCACCGTGGAGGACCTGGGCCAGCCGCTGGGCGAGCGGGCGACGCTGGTGCAGTTCTCCTCGGCGTTCTGCGCGCCCTGCCGCGCGACCAGGCGAATCCTCGCCGAGGTCGCGCAGATGGCCGAGGGGGTCGCCCACGTCGAAATCGACGCTGAGTCGCACCTGGATCTCGTCCGCAGCCTGGGCGTCATGAGGACCCCGACGGTGCTGGTGACGGACGCGGAGGGCCGGATCGTCAAGCGGGCGTCCGGTCAGCCACGGAAGCCGGAGGTCATCGCCGCCCTGGGTGAGGCCGTCAGATGACATTGCCGAAATATCTGCCTGAGCATTATGTGCTGACAGCAGCCCCGGCCCCGCATAGCATCGGCTACATGCCTGCACGCGCGCCCGCTCAGTGGCCGCTGCCACAGCTCGCGCTGACCAAGCGCCGCGCGGTGGACTTCTGCCGCGTCTCTACCGCTATCTGTCCATAAGGCAGTGCTGCGCGGCCAATGTCGTAGTTGATCCGCTGGCCCGAGTTCGTCCGGCAGCGGTTTCCCGGTCGCGCAGCAAGACAAGACTCAGTATCGATGAGTCGAAACGGTGCCGCATGAGCCCAGGGAGCAGGCAGATGGAGATCGATCCGCGGGGGCCGCGCTTCGGCGCGCTGCTCACGATGGTGGTTTTCGCCGTCGTCCTCGTGACCGGGAACGTGTGGCTGCTCGCCGCCCAGGCAGTGGTGTTCGCTGCCGGAGCGCTGCTTGGCCTGCAGCGCTCGCCCTATGGGCTGCTGTACCGCCGGCTGGTCAGGCCGCATCTTCGACCGCCAGGGGAACTGGAGCCCGAGGCCCCGCCGCGGTTCGCTCAGGCCGTGGGGCTGGTCATCAGCCTCATCGGCGTGACGGGCTATGCGGCTGGCCTGGACCCGCTCGGCATGGCGGCCAGCGCCGCCGGACTGCTGGCCGCTGTCCTGAACGGCGTATTCGGGCTCTGCCTCGGGTGCGAGATGTACCTGCTGATTCGCCGCACCTGGCCGGGTCCTGCCGGAGCCGGCCAAAGCCAAACCAGAACAAGTAAAGAGGAGAGGACTGTTCCATGAGCCGTTCCGACGCTCTCGTGGACGCTGACTGGGTGGAGGCCCATCTGGGCGACCCTGGCATCGTCGTGGTCGAGGTCGACGAAGACACCAGTGCCTACGACAAGGGGCACATCCGCGGTGCCGTCAAGGTCGACTGGAAGAAGGATCTGCAGGACCCGGTACGCCGCGACTTCGTGGACCGGGCCGGCTTCGAGAAGCTGCTGTCCGAGCGGGGGATCTCCAACGACGACACGGTGATCCTCTACGGCGGCAACAACAACTGGTTCGCCGCCTACGCGTACTGGTACTTCAAGCTCTACGGCCACCAGAACGTCAAGCTCCTCGACGGCGGCCGGAAGAAGTGGGAGCTGGACTCACGCGAGCTCGTCACTGAGGTGCCCGCCAGGGCGGCCACGAACTACACCGCCACGGAGCAGGACGCCTCGATCCGGGCGTTCCGCGACGAGGTCGTGAGTGCGATCGGCAGCAAGAACCTGATCGACGTCCGGTCGCCCGACGAGTTCGCCGGGCGCCTCCTGGCACCCGCCCACCTCCCCCAGGAGCAGGCGCAGCGTGGCGGGCACGTGCCCAGTGCCAGGAACATCCCCTGGTCCAAGGCGGCCGAGGAGGACGGGACGTTCAAGTCTGACGACGCGCTCCGGGATCTGTACGCCGGCGCCGGCGTGGACTTCGGCATCGACACCATCGCCTACTGCCGCATCGGCGAGCGGTCGGCGCACACGTGGTTCGTGTTCCACGAGCTTCTCGACCAGCCGAACGTCAAGAACTACGACGGATCCTGGACCGAGTACGGCTCGCTGGTCGGCGTCCCGATCGAGCTCGGGGACGGATCATGAGCGACGGCTGCGGGGCACCTGCGGACACTCCGATGGTGACCTCGGCAGGTAATCAGGCGGTCGTCCAGGGCACTGTGACCAAGGACGGCACGCCGGTGTCGCCTGGCTACGCGCGGCTGCTGAACTCCGGCGGTGATTTCGTCGCGGAAGTGCCGCTCGGAACCGACGGCGGCTTCCAGTTCTTCGCCGCGCCCGGCGACTGGACCCTGCGAGTGCTCGCCCCTGGCGGCATCCGGGCCGAGCGCCCGGTGAGCGCGGCCATCGGCGAGATCAGCAAGCTGGAGGTTGCCGTTTAGCCGGAGCTCAGCCCGGCAGCCGCGACCAGACGGGGCGGCCCATCCGAAGCAGGACGGATGGGCCGCCCCGAACTTGTTCCCTCATTCGCCATCCGTCCGTCACCTTGCCGGATGCCGTGCGTTCTACATCTGTTAACCATCGGTCTCTATAAATGACGCGTCGGCTATCTGATTTCGGCCGATGATCGCAATCGTCATAGTGAGGCAACTAGATGTCGACTGAGGCTGACCCGGCGCAGGTAGCGGAGCAGAGCGGCCCGAGCGCAGCGCCGCTCGGCAGCACCGTCGCGGCGAAGCCGCAGGCACTGGCCAACGGCGCCGTCGCCCTCAGCGCCGTGAATCTGACCCTCAGCTTCGGGCAGCGCGCGATCCTGTCGGACATCACCACCGACGTCCGCCGCGGCGTGGTGACGGCGCTGATCGGCCCGACCGGCTCGGGCAAGACGACGCTGCTGCGCACGTTCAACCGGATGAACGACAAGGTCACCGGCTATCGCCACAGCGGAGACGTGCTGCTGGATGGACGCAGCATCTGGAATCCGGGCGTGGAGCTCCTGGCGCTGCGCCGCAAGGTCGGCATGCTGTTCCAGCGGCCCAACCCGTTCCCCATGTCGATCATGGAGAACGTGACCGCGGGCGTGCGAGCGCACCACATGACGGCGCGGGCCGGGCTGCGTGACGTCGCCGAGCATCACCTGTCGGAAGTCGGCCTCTGGGGGGCGGTCAAGGACCGGCTGAAGGATTCCCCGTTCCGGCTGTCCGGCGGCCAGCAGCAGCTTCTCTGCCTGGCCCGGGCGCTGGCAATCCGACCCGAGATCCTCCTGCTCGACGAGCCGACCTCCGCCCTTGACCCGAATGCGACCGAGTCCATCGAGGCGCTCATCCGGACGCTGGCACCCAACCTGACGGTGATCATCGTCACGCACAACCTGGCCCAGGCCAACCGGATCGCCGACCGCACCATCTTCCTCAATCAGGGCCGGATGGTGGAGCACGGCGACACCAAGCAGATGTTCGAGAACCCCACCAACGAAGAGACCGCCAACTACGTCGGCGGCCGGTTCGGCTGACAGAAGACCACCCGTGCGGGCGGACAGCACTCCTCCCGCACGGGCGCAGGGCCGCGTGTGAGCGCGGACATGGTCGCACGCATCCGCGTGCGAGTCCTCTAGCGCACGCGTCAGCGTGCAAATGCAAAGGAGTATTCCCCGGTGGCCAAGAAGATCCGCTTGGTGTGCACAGCGGCCGCCCTTGTCCCGCTTTCTGTGCTGGCGGCGGCCTGCGGCAGTTCAAGTCCCAGCACGTCCCCGTCATCCGCGCCGTCCGCAGCCGCGCAGGTCGGCCCGGCGCTCCCGAGCTCACCGGCAACCACGCCGGAGACGATCACGGAGACCGGCAGCACGCTGCTCTACCCGCTGATGGGCTCGTGGACCGAGGCGTACCAGAAGCAGTTCGTCAACTCCAGTAAGGCTCCCCTGGTCACGATCGAGACTGGCGGCACCGGCTCCGGTACCGGCGTGTCCGACGCCGCGACCGGCACGATCAATATCGGCGCCTCGGACGCCTACCTGAGCGCTAGCCAGAAGGCCTCCTACCCGACCATGCTGAACATCGCCCTGGCGATCTCGGCCCAGCAGATCAACTACAACGTGCCGGGCCTGACCAAGCCGCTGAAGCTGGACGGGACCGTGCTGGCCGGGATCTACACCGGCAAGATCACCAACTGGAACGACCCGGCCATCAAGGCGCTGAACCCCGGCGCCGGCCTGCCGAGCAGCCTGCCCATCGTGCCGCTGCACCGCGCGGACGGTTCTGGCGACACGTTCCTGTTCACCAGCTACCTCAACTCCCAGGACCCGAGTGCGTGGCCGTCGTCCGATGTCGGCACCACGGTCAACTGGCCAACCGTAGGCGGCGCGGTCGCCGAGACCGGCAACGGCGGCATGGTCAGCGGCTGCGGCACCACTAAGGGCTGCATCGCCTACATCGGCATCAGCTACCTGGCGAAGACCACGAGCGCTGGCCTCGGGCAGGCCGAGCTGAAGAACGGTGCCGGGCAGTTCCTGGCTCCGACCCCCGCGACGATCTCGGCCGAGGCCAACGCGCTGACCAGCAAGACCCCGGCGAACGAGACGCTGTCGATGATCAACGCCAGCGTGCCCGGCGGCTACCCGATCATCAACTACGAGTACGCCATCGTGAACACCAAGCAGACCAACGGGACCGTCGCCGAGGACATCCGCGCGTTCCTGTACTGGACTGTGCACACCGGCCAGGACGCTACGAGCTACCTGACCCCGGTGGACTTCCAGCCGCTGCCTGCCTCGGTGGTAACCCTGACCGACAACCAGATTGCTCAGATCGGCGCCTGACTCATGGCAGCAGATGCCCCAACAGCCGGTCCGGACGGGGGAGCGGGCAGCCCGCTCTCCCGCCCGGCCGGCTCGGCCCGCGGCCGGGCCGCGCTGCGCGCGGCCGTGCGGCGCGGCGACATCCTGAAGTGGCTGGGCGGGGCCGGAGCGGTCATCCCGGCCCTCGCGCTGGCGTTCATCCTCGTCGTACTGCTGGTGCAGGCGATCCCGGCGATGCGCGTCAACGGGCTGGACTTCTTCACCAAGAGCGTCTGGAACGCCGGCAGCTTCAACTCCACGATCGTGAACACCGACGGGGTCAAGCACCTGTCGGGCATCCAGTTCGGCGTGCTGCCCGAAATCGTCGGGACGCTCGCCACCTCGGCCATCGCGCTGATCGTCGGTGTCCCGATCTCCATCGGGGCCGCTCTGTTCATCGTGGAGCGGCTGCCCAGGCGCGTGGCGTCCGGCATCGGCATTTTCCTGGAGCTGCTCGCCGGCATCCCGAGCGTCATTATCGGGCTGTGGGGCGCGCTGACCTTCGGGCCGATCATCGCCCGCGACATCACCCCGGTTATCTCCCGCAACATGCCCGACGTGCCCGTACTTAACTACTTCCGCGGCGCGACCGGCACCGGCGACGGCCTGCTGACCTCGGGGCTGATACTGGCCATCATGATCATCCCGATCGTGGCCGCGACATCGCGTGACCTGATCCGTCAGGTGCCGATCCTGCCGCGCGAGGGCGCGATAGCGCTTGGCATGTCCGACGCGCAGACTGCGCGCAAGGTCACGCTGCCGTGGGTGAGTTCCGGCATCGTCGGCGCGACGGTGCTGGGCCTGGGCCGCGCGCTCGGCGAGACCATGGCCGTCGCAATGGTCTGCGGTGTGTCACTGGGGGCCGTGTCCAGCAATATCTACGGGACGATGACCACCATCTCGGCGACGATCGTCACTCAGCTCGACAGCGCGCTCTCGGACGGCACCGGATTCAGCGTGCGGACCATCGCGGAGCTCGCCCTCGTCCTGATGGTGATCACGCTCGCGGTCAACGTAGCAGCCAGGTTGCTGGTCAGGAAGGTCTCCGGCACGGCGCTGCCGGTCGGCCGGGGCGTCTGAGCGGCACCGCAGCAGCGCGACAGGGACGAGAAGGAGACAAATGAGCGGCGTACCGGCAGCCCAGCCGAACGTGGCCGCCCCCGGAGCCGATGGCGGCGGTTACTGGCCGCCAGTACCGCGCCGCCGGCGGGTCAGCAACGTTGCTTTCTGGGGGCTGTGCCTGATTGCCATGGGGCTCGTCATCGCGCCCACGCTGTGGCTGGCGGGCGGGATCGTCGTCCGTGCCGTACCGCACTTCCACTGGAATGTCCTGTGGACGAGGACGCAGCCCAGCCTGAGCGGCGGTCTGCTGCAGCCGATCATCGGGACCGTCGTGATCAGCATCGGCGCGATGATCATCGGCGGCATCATCAGCGTGCTGACCGGCCTGTACCTCAGCGAGTTCGCCACCGGGCGGTTCCGCGGTGTGCTGCGCGGCAGCTATGAGGTGCTGGCCGGAATCCCGTCGATCGTGCTGGGCTTCGTCGGCTATATCGCCCTGGTCGTTGACCTGCACATGGGCTTCGGGCTGCTGCCGGCCGTCCTGGTCATCTCGGTGCTGACGATTCCCTACATCACCAAGTCGACGGAGACGGCCCTCGCGCAGGTGCCGACCGGATACCGCGAGGGCGCCGAGGCGCTCGGCATACCGACCTCCTGGGCGATGCGCAAGATCGTGCTGAAGTCGGCGATACCGGGGATGATCACCGGCTTCCTGGTGGCAACGGCCATTGCTGTCGGTGAGACCGCGCCGCTGCTCTTCACGGCGAACTTCTCCGATCAGAACCCGTCGCTGATGCATCTCACCCATCAAGGCATCCCGTACCTGACGTACGTCGTCTATGACTTCTCGGCGCTGATCACCCCGGAGACCGCCGCCAACACTCTGGCCTACGATGCCGCGCTGGTCCTGCTGGTACTTGTCCTGCTGCTCATCCTGCTTGGCCGAGTGGTCGCCGCGTGGGCACGGCGCAATGCGGAATGATCGGCCATGGACCCTGAGCGCGTCGATTTCTCGCTCGTCGACGCGGACGACGACACCGCGGAGCAGCGACCGGCCGGTGACCTGACCGCGCCGCCCGAGGACAGTCTGAGCTGGGCCCAGGACGCGCGGACGGTGCGGGCACCCGGCCAGGCGCGGCCCGCCGTCGGCGGCCGTCCAGCGGCCGCGGGGCCGAGGCCTGCGGTGAGCGTGCTGGCCGACCGGCTGGCCGCCGCGCTTGTCCACCACGAGCCGGGCTGGCGACTGCCCCGGCATTCGGCCCTGGCCCGCCGGTACAGCGTCAGCACGGCGGAGATCGACGCGGCCCTCGCCGAGCTCATCGCCAGGCACCTGGTCCGCCGGCTGGCCGACGGCCAGCTGTACCGGGCCAGCCCGGCCGAGTACATCATCGGCCTTGAGGGCGTTCCCGGCCTGTCGTCGTACGTGGACGCGATGGGCGGGGAGTTCAGCTGCCGCAGCCGTCAGGTCAGCTGGCGGCAGCCTCCGGAAGACATCAGCTGGGCGCTCCGGCTGCCCGCGGGCGACCCGGTCTGCGTCGTCCGGTTCCTGTGGACGGCTGGCGGCGAGCCCGCCGCGTTCTCCACGACCTACGTGCCCGGTGACATCGCGGGTCGGCCCGAGGCGAGCAGCAGCCAGTCTCTCCCGGCGACGCTCGGCCTGCTCCAGCTCAACGGCGTCCTCGATGGCCTCGGGCCCAACCCGGCGGACGACGAGGCGGACCGGCGCGTGGCCGGCGCGCCGAGCGCGCTGCACGTCGAGCTGCAGGCGCCACCGCCATCGGTGGCCAGGAGCCTGCGGCTCTCAGCCGGCCAGCCGGCGATGATGATCACGATTCGCTTCGACGACCAGGGACTGGGCCGCCCGGTCGCCCTGACCACCGCGGTGCTGCGGGCGGACATGTTCCGGCTGGTACTGCAGTCCCCGGAGCCGCCGGTGCCGGCCGAGCGCGCGGGCAGCCGGTCCGTTTCGTGGACAGATGCGGCGGAGGACTGGGAACCTTGACCCGGTATGCGTCCTCAGATGACCGGCCTGACGCAGCCTGGTCCGCGCCGCTTACACCTGCCGGGGCCGCCAGGGTCTTCCCGCCACGGTGAGCTGACCGCTGGCCTGGCTACGGCGGCGCTGCTCGCTCAGCTCCTCTTCGCCCCCGTCGCGCTCGCCGTCGCCGCGGTTCTGGCCGCGGCCGGAGCACTGACTCGGTGGCGCCCGCCATGGCTCGCACTGCCACTGGCTGCCGGACTTATCTGGACGCAGATCATCGGCGCCGGCCGGGCACTCAGCGGGTTTGCCTCCGGGCCGTGGCTCGGCAGCTACCTGCGTGCCGCCGACGGGCATCCGGCTCGGTTAGCCGGACTGGGCCTCGTCGCGCGCTCGCTGCCCGGCCAGCTACCGATCGCCCTGATTGCGGGCGCGGCGGAGGCCGGCCTGCTGCTCTGGCTCGGCTGGTGGCGGCGGGCCGGCCAGAAGCCGGCCGAGGGCTACTGGCGCCGCGGCGTGATCGCGGCGACGCGGCGCCGGGCGGCCAGTGCGGCGCTAGCCAGGGGCCGGACGGTCACCGCGAACGGCTGCGCCATCGGCATCAAGCCCGGCACCGGCAGGCGGGCCGAACTGTCGTGGGCCGAGCTGGAACGCGGCGCGCTCGCCTGCGGCCCGTGGGACCAGCTGGCCGGGGTGTGCCTGGCGGTCGTCTGCGCCGCGCTGCGGCGCCGCAAGGCGGTGATCGTCGTGGACCTGGCCGGCGCCGCGCCGGTTGCGGGGGCAGTGGCCGAGCTGGCGGCGGCGCTCGGCGTGCCGGTGCGAGACCTGCGCCGCGCGCCGGTTCCGGCCGCTCTCGATCAGACCGTTCTCGATCAGACCGTTCTCGATCAGAC
>DAIOWC010000066.1:22001-26292 GCA_036758685.1 Streptosporangiaceae bacterium
TCTCGATCAGACAGTGCTCGATCAGACAGTGCTCGGACAGGTCATCCGCGGGCGCGCGGTCGCGCTGGCCCCGCAAACTCCCGGATGCGTCGCCCAGCTCGCCGCCGTGCTCGCCAGCTGGCGTGACCTGCGGCTGCGCGGCGACACGCTTGCGTGGATCCATGGCTGCGAGGCGGCCGACCGGGCCGTGCTGGCGGAGCTGCTCGGGCTCGGCCCGCAGACCGGCACGGGCTTGCTGCTCAGCACCAGCGCCGATGCGCCCGCAGCCGCCCCGGCCGAGATCGACGTGACCATCACGATCACTCCGGCCGGCCGCGGAGTCGCTCAGCGGTCCGGCGCTGGCCAGGCAGGCGGCAGCCCGTTCCCTGAATGGTTTGCTGTGGCCGTGCGAAGCGGGACGGTCCGCCCGTGAGCGGGGGGCCGCGGGGCCGGCTGCGGGCCGACGCGATCTACCTCGGCTGGCAGCAGGCGGCCGCGTCGGCCGAGCCGGGACCGATGCCTCAGCCGCCGGCTCCGGCGGCGCTGGACGAGGTCAGCCCGCAGTGGCTGGCGGCTCAGCGCCGCGAGCAGGCCCTGCTGTCCCGGCCGGCCTGGCTGGGCGGTGCCGCCGGGGCCACGGTGGCCGCGGGCGGCGCGACCGCGGGGCTGGCGGCGGGGTTCCCCGGCGGGCTCGCACTGCTGCTGGTGGCCGGCGGGGCAGCGGTCATGGGCGCGTGCGCCCGTGTTCTGCTCCGGAGCGAGCGCGCGTTGCGGACCGGGATCCGCGCGGAGCACGAGCGGGTGGAGCACGTCCGGGCCGTGCAGGAGGCCGAGCTGGCGGCGCGCCGGGAGGCCCACGCCCGCAGCTACCGGGACTGGCAGCAGCGCGACGCCGCCTTCAGGCGGCAGCCCCAGTGGTATCCGGTGACGCTGCCGGCTGCCGTCAGCCGGCTCGATGTGGCCGGCGGGACGCTCGCGGGCTGGTCCGCGCTGCTGACCATGATCGCGGCGCCGCGCCTGGCGGCGGGCGGTGAGGTCACGGTGCTCGACCTGACCGAGGGCGGCGTCGCCCGCGACCTGCTCGCGCTGGCCACTGCCCAGGGCCTCGGCCCGCTGACCTGGGTCCTGCCCGGCGACCTGCCGCGGCTCGACCTGGGCGTCGGGTTCGGGCCGGAGGCGCTGGCGGACGTGCTCGCGCTGACCTCGGCGGCCGCGACCGCGGGCGAGCCTGGCGGGGCCGCCGATCCGGCCAGGGACGCGGCGCTGCTCGGCCGCATTCTCGATGTGCTCGGTGACCGCGCGAGTTTGGGCCGGCTCGTCGCCGCGCTGCAGGCGCTCGGGCAGATCGGCGCTCCTGGCCAGCTGTCTGACGGGCCGCTGGAGCCAGCGGAGCTGACCGCGCTGAGCGCGACGTTCGGCCGCGGGGCCGGGCAGTTGCTGGTCGAGCGCGCGTGGGCGCTGGAAGCCCGGCTACGCGCGCTGACGACGCTCGGCACCGCCCTGACGACGGCGCCCCCGAGCCGGCTGCGGCTGGCCTGGCCGGACCGGCGGGGCAGCGCGGTCGGCAACCGGGTTCTCGCCAGCTACCTGGTCGTCGGGCTCACCGAGGCGCTGCGCCAGGCGCCGCCGGGTCAGCCGTGGCAACAGACGATCTGCGTGCTCGGCGCCGACCGGCTGCCTGGCGACGTGCTTGACCGGCTCAGTGACGCCGCCGAGACTGCCGGCGCTGGCCTGGTCCTGGCTTACCGGTCGGTGCCGGCCCCGGTGCGCGAGCGGCTCGGGCGGGGGAACGCGGCGGTCGCGTTCATGCGGCTCGGCAACGCGGATGATGCCAAGGCCGCCGCCGATCAGATCGGCACCGAGCATCGGTTCGTGATCAGTCAGCTCACTGACACGATCGGGGTCTCGGTGACCGACACCGCCGGTGACTCGTACACCAGCACGGTCGGTGTCTCCGACTCGGTCGCTGACTCCGGCTCGGTCACGCTGACGGCGGGGCGGAGCCGGGGGCGCGGGCGGAGCCGGCCGGTGACGTTCGCGCCGTTCGCCGAGGGGAGCGGGACGGCGAGCCGGGATGCGAGCAGTTCGGCCGCGGTGTCGGACTCGCGGTCGGTGACGGTCGGCATCAGCGAGAGCACGTCGTGGGGGTGGAGCACGTCCCGCGCGGTCGGTGCGAGCACGTCGCAGGCGGGCACCGCGCAGCGGTCGCGTGAGTTCGTGGTCGAGCAGCACGAGCTGCAGCATCTGCCGCCGACGGCGCTGGTGCTGTGCCGGTCCGGCCGGGCCGGGCGGGAGGTTCTGCTGGCCGACGCCAACCCGGCGATCATGACGCTGCCGACCGCGACGCTGGCCCGCCCGCCGGACGCCTGACCTACGGGCGATGTAATTCCGTCTCTGCACACTCCTCAAGTTTTAATTGCGGATACGGCAACTCGCTTCTGCCTGAGCACCGGTACGCGGTGGCGCAGGGTGCCGGACACGGAGGGACGCTTATGCGGGTAGCGATCGCGGGGGCGGGCCTTGCCGGGCTGGCGGCAGCGGCGGCGCTGAGCCGCGCGGGCCACGAGATCCGCGTGCTGGAGCAGGCCGACGGGCTGCGTGCTAGCGGGCTGGCCATCAACTTGTGGTCGAACGCGACCACGCTGCTGCCCGGTTTCGGCATACCGTCCGATCACCTGCCGGGTGAGCCATTCTCGCGAATGCTGATGCGCACGGCCGGGCGCGACGCCGCGTGCGTGGAGTTGCCGCCGGCGGGGCGCCCGCACGTGACCGTCGAGCGCGCTGAGCTGCTGAGCGCCCTGGCTGATGTCTTGCCGGCCGGGACGGTCCGCTACGGCGCCAGGTGCGACGACGTCAGCGATCTCGCCGCCGGTCATGACCTGGTCGTCGTCGCGGACGGGGTTCACTCGACATTGCGCGCGGCTGTAGCTGACCCGCCGCGCCGGCGATGGCAGTGGACGGTATGGCAGGCGTCGGCGGAAGCTGACCTGCCGGACGTACCGCCCGGCGCATGCTCGGCAGTCGTGCGCCCGGGGTTCTACAGTGGCATCTTCCGGCTCGCGGGGCGGCGGGTCACCTGGTTCGCCGAGCAACCGGCGCGCAGGCCCGGCGAGGGCCGGCAATTGCTTCAGGACCTGACGAACGACCCCGATCCGTTGCTGCGAGCGGTCGCCCGGGCGACGCCGCCGGAGCGGTGGACGCAGTGGCGCGTGCATGACATCTGGCCGGGCCGGGCGCTGCATCGCGGCAACGTCGTCCTGGTCGGTGACGCCGCGCACGCCATGCTGCCCACCCTGGGGCAGGGCGCCTGCCAGTCCCTCGAGGATGCGGCGGCGCTTGCCGCGGCACTGGCCGGCACGGCGAACCTTTCAGAGGCGCTCACCTGCTATAGCGCCGCCAGGATCAGGCGGGTCCGGCGCATGGTCGCCCTGAGCCGGATAGCGGCACTGGGCAGGCGGCCCAGCCCCGCGAGCCGCGTCATGCCCGGCGAGCTGCAAGTACGGCTGATGGCTGCAGCCGGCGGCCCGCTACTCCGGCACATCTCACGGCCTCTGCCCGGCTAGCAGGAAATTGGCTTTACCCGGCCGAGGCGCTGTCTGGCCACTTCGTGAACGCGCGGGTGGGCGGTGACAATGGGCGGCATGGGAGCTTCCGCAGACGCCGATGATGTGCCGACCGGGCGGAGTCCCGCGCCGCACCTGCCTGAGCCGACCGGTCCGTACCTGGCTGGCACCGCTTCGGTATGGCTGACGGACACCTCCCGTCCCGATCCGTGGGTGTCCGGGGTGGACGCACGGGAGCTGATGGTTTCCCTGTGGTACCCGGCGGTGCCGTCCGACGGGCGGCGAGCCCTGTATATGACGCCAGCGGAGTCCGAGTTCCAGCTCACCAGCAGGGGGATCACCAGCATCCCGCCGGACACGCTGAGCCGGGTTGAGACCAACGCGGTCAGCGACGCCAGGCCGGCCGGGCGTCAGCACAGCCACCCCCTCGTCGTGCTCTCGCCCGGCTTCACCAACTCCCGCAGCGCGCTCACCGCCCTAGCCGAGGACCTGGCCAGCCACGGCTACGTGGTGGCCGGGATTGACCACACGTACGAGAGTTACGCCACGGCCTTTCCCGACGGGCGGGTCACCACCTGCCTCGCCCGTGAGGCACCCCGGCGGGACAGGCAGGAGAAGGTAGCGGCAGGCCGGGCAGCGGATGTCTGCTTCGTGCTCGACGAGCTGACCGGTGCGCACCCGGCCTGGCCGGGCGCCGGGCTGATCGACCCGTCCCGGATGGCGATGGCCGGCCACTCCGCCGGCGGCGC
>DAIOWC010000067.1:0-26125 GCA_036758685.1 Streptosporangiaceae bacterium
GTGTTGCCGTCGAAGTAATCCAGGCTGATGCCGGGCGGGCAGTACTCGGGGCCACAGCCGGCCGGGTTTGACGACTCGGTGTTCTGGACGAACGCGTCCTGCTTGTTGTTGTCGTCGGCCAGCTGCTCGTTCGTGTAGTCGTGGTTCTGGTCCGAGGTCAGGGCCTCCGACTGCGTGAGCCGCTGCGGGTTGTACTCGTTCGGGTTGTCGGTCAGCAGCGGGCCGATCGGGCCCTTCGAGCTGATCTCGCTGTAGAGCCCGTTCACGTCCGGCGTGTGCGGCCTGGCCACGAACGGCGTGCCGTCCGTGTTCGCTGCATACGGGTAGGTGCCGAAGTAGTGGTCGAACGACTCGTTCTCGTCGAAGATCACCACGAGGTGCTTGATCGGCGTGGCCGTCCGGCTGTGGTCGTACAGAGCCTTCGAGACGGTTCCCGGGATGTGGTAGCCAGGGAATTCCGCCGCGAGCCGGGACGCGAGCGTGGGGCTGGAGTTCGCGGCGAATGCCGCGCTGGCGCCGATCGCAGCGCCGGCGCCCAAGATCACCGCCGCGCCGACCGTGATGAAGGTCCGAGGCCGCTTGATCCGGCCCCAGGTCGCTGGGCCTTCGCCCATTTCCACCCTCCTGAGTTCTGCTGATCCAGATGTTGAGCGACAGGATTCGGAAGGCCGAAACGCCGCCGCGGGCGCGCCTGGGCGCAACCCCGCCGCTCAACATTTCATGACCAGGTTTACTTGTGTGACGAGAAATATGACCAATGAGCAAACGGCCTCTCAACGCCGGACAAACCATTGCGGCGGAGGTCGCCGGGAGCCTGAGTTTCGGACGGGTCCGCGGGTCCGCGGGTCCGCGGGTCCGCTCACGCGAGCAGCGCGCGGCCGAAGTAGTCGCTGCTGCTGACGACCCCGGGCAGGGCCAGGAAGTACCCGCCGCCGAACGGGCTGATGTAGTCCGTCAGCGGCTCGTCGATCAGCCGCTTCTGCACGGTCTCGAACTGTCGCCTGATGTCCTGCTGGAAGCAGGTGAAGACCAGGCCGACATCGAGGTCACCGACCTCGTCGATGCCGCGGTCGTAGTTCCAGGCCCGCCGCAGGATGCGGCTGCCCGCGGTCTGCGGCGTGCGCGGGTTCGCGAGGCGCATGTGCGCGCTCAGGGGGATCACGTCCCCGGTGGGATCGGCCGCATAGTTCGGCGTGGCGTAGATGCCCTGGGCATCGAGCGGATAGCCGGTGTCGCGATAGCGCCCGAACATGAGCTGCTGCTCGTAGACGTCCACCCGGTCCCAGAACTCGACGAACATCCTGATCAGCCGCACCACGAAGTAGCTGCCGCCAGCGGTCCAGGCCTGCTCGCCGGCGGCAGCTGGCTGGACCCAGACGAGCTCGTTCATCTCCGCGGGGCTCTTGACTGCCGGGTTGGAGATGCCGTCCATGAAGCCGAGCTGGTTGCGCGGCACCGTCCCGGCGGGCCGCGCCGGGCTGGCGAAACCATCGATCCGCCAGTTCACCTGCATGCCGCCGCGAGTGTTCTTCGCGATGTCGCGCAGGGCGTGCAGCACGACGTCCGTGTGTCCCGCGGTGAGCTGCAGGATCAGGTCGCCGCCGCACTGCGCCTGGTCAAGGTTGTCGTTGGGGAACGGGTTCATCGGCGTCAGGTGCGCCGGCAGGCGGGACGCCAGCCCGTACCGGTCGTCGAACAGCGTCGAGCCGACGCCGAACGTGACCGTGAGCCCGTCCGGGACCACGGCCGGCCCGAGAGTCCCCGAATCCGACGACGGCCCGCCGATGCCGACGGGCGGCGGCGTGCCGCCGGCGGTCAGGAACCGGGCGCGGTCGGTGACGGTCTGAAACAGGTCGGTCAGCTCGGCGCGGTTGCCTGCGGTCGCGGTGAACGAGATGACCGCGGTCGCCGCCTTCGGCTCGGGCAGGATCCCGGCCTGGTGCCTGCCGTGGAACGGCACCGCGGGCAGCCGCCCGTCCACGAGCTCCTGGTTCGCGGCATCCTCCGGGTCCGCCCCGGCGCGCGACCCGCGGTACGCGTACCCGCCGGCCGCCCCGGCGATGCCGCCGGCGACGACACCGCCCGCGACCCCGCTGGCTATGCCGCGCAGGAACGAGCGCCGCCCTGGGCCAGCCGGATTCGCCGGCGTGGCGGGCTCCAGCGGCCCGGCGGCCGCGCGCGTCCCGGCGGGCTCCAGCGGCCCGGCGGGCTCGGCCGGCCCGGCGGGCTCGGGCGCTGCCGGCTCCCTCGCGGGGTCGGCTGGTTCAGAACTCATGCGCGGTGTTCCTCGGCTCTGCGATCGACGCGATCGGGGCGAGTTCCTGAAGCAGCTGGCCGCAGGCCGCGTCGATCTCCTGGCGGGCGGCCGTCGGCAGCGCGGAAACGGGAACCCACCAGCCGCCGGGCAGGCGCTCCTTCTCGATGAGCGACTGGAGGAGGTCCAGGCCCGTGTAGACCTCGGGCAGCTGCGGGTATCGCGGCGCGAGCAGTGGGTGCAGCAGGGAGAGCAGGTACCTGGTGCCCTGGATGTTCGCCAGCGCGGTGGCGAGGGTGGTGCCGCTGCCGTAGTCGTCGTGGCCGGTGAGCTGGAACTCCAGCGCGTTCTCCATGATCTCGTGGGTGCGCAGGCCGACGTCGATGAGCGGGATCTGCTGTGACGGCCACCAGGCGAGCAGGCGACGGACGTCGGTGTTGAGGGTGGCGGCGACGGCGGTGAGCTCGCGCTGCGGCTGCCCGTGCCAGAGGCCGTATTCCAGCCGGTAGAAGCCCGTCCACTGCGGGCTGCTCGTGCCCAGCGCGTCCGCCCGCCCGTCGATCTCGTCGTCGAAGTTCCCGAACGCGTCGTACGCGGCCCCGAGCGTCTCGTACTGCAGGTGGGCGGTGAGCCAGTCGCGCCTGGCCGCCCCCAGCCGGTCGCCGTGCACGTCGGCAGCTAGCGTCGCGGTCTCCCCGGCGAGGACGCGAAGCCCGGCCTCCGTGTACTGCGCGTACTGCTTGGCCAGCGGGTAGAGGTCGTTGTAGGTGACCGGGACTATAGCCGGGGTGCCGGCGGCGTGCCCGGCGACGCTGACTGTGGGCCCGGTGACCGGGTCGAAGTCCTCCACCGCGCAGAGGAACGCGTACTTACCTGAGCCGATGTTGAGGGACAGGGCCGCGGTCGTGCCAGGCCCGATGTTCTCCAGCTCGCCGTACACACCGCCGGTGGCGGGGTTGGTCAGGTCAACCTCGGCGCCGTTCTCCGCCTGGTTGGTGATCTCGAACGTGTGCCAGCCGGGACTCGCCAGATGCCAGGCGCCGCCGCATGAGGCGTCGTTGAAGGAGATGGCCGTCGAGGCGGATGAGCTGGGCGGAGCCGAACCGCCACAGGCCGTAAGTGCCGCCGCCAGCACGGTTACGGTCGCCGCGGCGGCGGTAACAGTGAGCAGGCCTTTGGTGCGCATGGCCTTCCTGGGGCGGTGACGGGGGCGAGTGGCCAGAAGCCAGCCTAGGCGGGCCGAAACGGATGGTTTAGGCCCTGAGGGCCGCCCGGACGAAATGTTCACCTGTCGATAACTCCCTGGCTACCGGCTGGACCCCTGCCTCCACGCCCGGCGACCGGGCGAACAGTTCATAGCTTGCCGGTAAATGGCCGGTGACCGGCCCCGCCGGGCGGCGCCGGCGCGTCGGTCGGGCGGACTGTCGGCAGCCGGCGATAGTGTCGTCTGACACCCGGAGATTTGCCCCCTGCCGATCGGGAAGCTGCGATGGTTCGCCGCTCCGCTCAGGCACGTGGCAGCATGCCTGGAGGAGGCGGACTTCATGGCTGCAGGCCCGGTCGGCAAGGATGCGGGACGCTCATTCGTTCATCTGCACGTCCACACCGAGTACTCGATGCTGGACGGGGCCGCCCGGCTGGCCGAGCTGTTTGCCGAGTGCGCGCGGATGGAAATGCCGGCCATCGCGATCACCGACCACGGCAACATGTACGGCGCCTACGATTTCTGGTCTAAAGCGCAAAAAGCGGGCATCCAGCCGATCATCGGGATCGAGGCCTACGTCGCGCCGGAGCACCGCAGCCTCAAGCAGCCGGTGCGGTGGGGCACGCCCGCGCAGAAGGACGACGATGTGTCGGGGGCGGGCGCGTACACGCACATGACGCTGCTCGCGGAGAGTACCGAGGGCATGCACAACCTGTTCAAGCTGACCTCCCTGGCCTCGCTTGAGGGGTACTTCCGCAAGCCCCGGATGGACCGCGAGCTGCTGTCCAGGTACGCCAAGGGCATCATCGCCACGACCGGCTGCGCTGGCGGCGAGGTGCCGACCCGGCTGCGCCTGGGGCAGTACTCCGAGGCGCTGAAGGCGGCGGCCGAGTTCCGGGACATCTTCGGCCCGGACAACTTCTACGCCGAGATCATGGAGCATGATCTTGGCGTCGAGCGGCGGTACGCCGACGGGCTCCGCCGGATCGCGCGCGAGCTGAACCTGCCGTACCTGGTCACCAACGACTCGCACTACACCCGCGAGCCGGACGCCGCTGCGCACGAGGTGCTGCTGTGCGTCCAGACCGGCACGAACATGGCCGACCCGAGCCGGTTCCGGCTCGGCGGAGACGCCAACTACTACATCAAGAGCCCCCAGCAGATGCGAGCGCTGCGCAGCGACGAAGACTGGCAGGCCGGCTGTGACAACACGCTGCTGATTGCCGAGCGGGCCGAGTCCGGCTTCGCCAAGTCCGACCTGATGCCGCGGTTCCCGCTGCCCGACGGTGAGACCGAGCAGAGCTGGCTGCACAAGGAAGTCTGGCGCGGGATGGACCGGCGCTACCCGGACGGCTACGACGACCGGCGCCGCCAGCAGGCCGAGTACGAGCTTGGCATCATCGAGACGACCGGCTACTGCGGCTACTTCCTCGTGGTCGCCGACTTCATCATGTGGGCCAAGCGCAATGGCATCCGGGTCGGTCCCGGCAGGGGCTCGGGCGCGGGCTCGATCGTCTCCTACGCGCTCGGCATCACCGACCTGGACCCGATCGTGCACGGGCTGGTCTTCGAGCGGTTCCTCAACCTCGACCGGATCTCGATGCCGGACTTCGACATCGACTTCGACGAGCGCCGGCGGGGCGACGTCATCCGGTACGTCACCGAGAAGTACGGCGATGACCGGGTAGCGCAGATCATCACCTACGGCACCATCAAGGCGAAGGCCGCGGTGAAGGACTCGGCCAGGGTCCTCGGCTTCCCGTATGCGCTCGGCGACCGCATCACCAAGCTGTTCCCGCCCGCGGTCCTCGGCAAGGATCTCCCGCTGGCCGGGATCTTCGACCCCGACCACCCCCGTTACGGCGAGGCCGGCGAGCTGCGGGCCCTGTACGAGGCCGAGCCCGAGGTCCGGCAGGTCATGGACACCGCGCGCGGTCTCGAAGGCCTGATCCGCCAGCCGGGCGTGCACGCCGCCGGCGTGATCATGAGCCGCGAGCCGCTCGTCGATCACATCCCGATCTGGCGCCGGGAGGCCGACGGCGCCATCATCACGCAGTTCGACTACCCCGCGTGCGAGGACATCGGCCTGCTCAAGATGGACTTCCTCGGGCTGCGCAACCTCACCGTCCTCGAGGACGCCGTCGCGGGCATCAAGGCGAACCGCGGCATCGAGGTGGATCTCGACAATCTGCCGCTCGACGACAAGCCGACCTATGAGCTCCTGGCCCGCGGCGACACCCTCGGCGTCTTCCAGCTTGACGGCGCGCCCATGCGGGGGCTGCTGCGGGCGATGCGCGCCGACAAGTTCACCGATATCTCCGCGGTCATCGCGCTGTACCGGCCGGGCCCGATGGCGAGCGCGCCGGTCTACGCCGACCGCAAGACCGGGCGCGCGGCGGTCATCCCGATCCACCCCGAGCTGGCCGAGCCGCTGGCCGACATCCTGGGCGACAGCTACGGCCTGATGGTCTACCAGGAAGACGTCATGTTCGCCGCCCAGCGCCTCGCCGGATACACGCCCGGCAAGGCCGACCTGCTGCGCGCGGCCATGGGCAAGAAGAAGAAGGAGGTCCTGGACAAGGAGCAGGAGAACTTCAAGGCCGGCATGAAGGCGAACGGCTACTCCGACGATGCGATCAAGACCATCTGGGATGTGCTCGTCCCGTTCTCGGGCTACGCCTTCAACAAGGCGCACGCTGCCGGCTACGCCCTGATCTCCTACTGGACCGCCTACCTCAAGGCGAACTACCCCCAGGAATACATGGCCGGGCTGCTGACCTCGGTCGCCGGCGACAAGGACAAGTCGGCCCTGTACCTGAACGAATGCCGCCGCATGGGCATCCGGGTGCTGCCGCCGGACGTGAACGCGTCGACCGCGATGTTCACCCCGGTCGGGCCGGACATCCGGTTCGGCATGGCCGCGGTGCGCAACGTCGGCACCGCCGTGGTGGAGTCGATCGTCGGGGCCCGGACGGCCAAGGGCGCCTTCACGAGCTTCTCCGACTTCCTCCGCAAGGTCCCGGTCAACGTCTGCAACAAGCGCGTCATCGAGTCACTGGTGAAGGCAGGCGCGTTCGACTCGTTCGAGCACCCGCGCCGCGGCCTCATGCTGATCCACGAGCAGGCTGTCGACGCGATCATCGACGTGAAGCGGAACGAGGCCATCGGGCAGGACTCCCTGTTCGGGGACGACACCGAGGCGGACGTGACCTTCGACGTCCCGGTCCCCGACGGCGAGTGGGAGAAGTCCACGGTGCTCGGCTTCGAGCGGGAGATGCTCGGCCTGTACGTCTCTGACCACCCGCTGCTCGGCGTGGAGCACATCCTCGCCGCGTTCACCGACTGCTCGCTGGCCCAGCTGCTCGGATCGGCCGAGGAAGAGCCAGAGCGCGCCAGCGGCAGCGGCGGACGGGGAGACCGAGACGGCCAGATCGTCACCGTCGGCGGCATCCTGTCCGGCGTCCAGCGGAAGGTGACCAAGCAGGGCAGCACGTGGGCAGCCGCGGTCCTCGAGGACCTCGAGGGCGCGGTCGAGGTGATGTTCTTCCCGGCGACCTACGCCCAGTGCCTGAGCCAGGTCATCGATGACGCGATTGTGCTGGTCAAGGGCAGGCTGGACCGGCGCGACGAGGTGCCCAAGCTGATCGCGATGGAGGTGAGCACTCCCGACGTGTCGGCCGGGGACACGGGCCCTTTCGTGGTGTCGATCCTTGAGACCAGGTGCGTCCCGCCGGTCGTCGAGCGGCTCAAGGAGGTCCTGCGTACCCATCCGGGACCGACCGATGTGCATCTGCGCCTGCTGACCGGTAACCGGACGAAAGTGCTGAAGCTGGACGATAAGCTGCGGGTCAGGCCGTCGCCGTCGCTGCTGGCCGACCTCAAGCAGCTGCTGGGTCCCGCCTGCGTCGGATAGCTCCTGACCACGTCGGATACGATCGGCAAAGGTGAGCCGGGAAGCCTGGTCGGCAGTTGGACCAGGGTAGGAGCTCGCCTTGAATCGGGACGGTCAGCACCGGGGGCGTGTGCCAGTGATCCGCAGGCTGCTGCGCGGGTCCGAATGGCGCCGTGAAGTCCTCCGGACCAACCTGTGGCTGGTGCCTGGCGTCGAGGTGCTCGGCGCGGTCATCCTTTTTGCCTGCACCTACGCGCTCGACCGGGCCGCCTACGACGGCGTCTTCACGGTGCCCGGCTGGGCGATCAGCGGCGGCCCCGACGTGGCCAGGACCATCCTCACGGCGATCGCCGCCGCCGTCATCACGGTCGTCGGTGTCGTCTTCTCGATCGTGATCGTCGCGCTGACGCTGACCTCGACCCAGTTCGGGCCCCGGATGCTGCGCAACTTCATCCGCGACCGGGGCACTCAGCTCACCCTGGGCACGTACGTTGCCACCTTCGTGTACGCGGTGCTCACGCTCGGCTCGGTCGGGCAGGGCGACCACGGCGCCTTCGTGCCGCACATCAGCGTCACGATGACGCTCGTGCTGATGCTCGCCGACCTTTTCGTTCTCATCTACTTCCTGCATCACATTGCGGTCCAGATCCAGCTGCCGGAGGTCATCGCAAGCATTGCCGGCGACCTCCAGAAGGCGATCGAGCTGCAGACGGGCGATCCGTCGGCCACCCAGGACTCGGAACTGGCGACGGTCGTGCTCGCGAGAATGGATGGCCCCGGCGGCGAGGTGGCCGCTCCGCGCAGCGGCTACCTGCAGTACATCGAGCACGAGACACTGGTACAGGTCGCCGCGGCGGCCAACGCCGTTGTGTACGTCCTGTACCGGCCGGGCCACTTCATCGTGCAGGGCCACCCGTACGTGCAGGTCTGGCCGGCGGAGGCCGTCGACCGGGTCGCGCACGAGCTGGCCGGAGCGCACGTCACCGGGCCGTACCGGACGCTCGCGCAGGACGTGTCGTTCGGCATGGACCAGCTGGTGGAAATCTGCATCCGGGCGCTATCGGCGGCGGTCAACGACACCTTCACGGCGCTGACCTGCATTGACTGGATCGGCGACAGCCTCTACAAGGTGACCGGCCGGTGGCAGCCCACCCGCGTCTACCGGGACGGGGAAGGCTCGGTCCGGGTGATCGCCACCGAGACCACCTACGCGCGCCTGGTCAGCCGGGGCTTCGAGAAGGTCCGGCAGGCCGGGCGGGGGATGCCCGCGGTGATGATCAGGCAGCTCGACGCGCTCGCGCGGATCATGGAGCGGACGACGAATAGCGAGGACCGGCAGCTGCTGCTCGACCAGGCCGCGATGATCATGCGGCTGAGCGAGCGCACGGTGGACGAGCCGTGCGACCGGGCCGACATCGACCACGCGTACGAGGGGTTGCTCGCCGCCCACACCGACGTGCTGGCGGCCGGCCCCGTCTAGCTAGGCATCGCGGCGGTCGAGGAAATAGGCGCCCAGGATGAGCAGGACCACGGTCCAGATGCACAGGACCCCGAAGCCCTCCCAGGCCGTCAGCACCGGGATCTGCGTGGGCCGGACCAGGTAGACCTCGGAGCCAGCCTGCTCGGGCAGATAGCCGTTCAGGTGGTTGAAGAACGTCGTGTCGGGGAGCAGGCCGGCCAGGATCGGCAGCACGAACGCGATGCCGATCGCGATGCTGATCGCACCCGCCGTGTGCCGCACCAGCGCGCCGATGGCCATCGCCAGCAGGCCGAACACCGTCAGGTACAGGCCGGCGCCGACGGTGGCGCGCAGCACGCCGGTGTCGCTCAGCGAGACCGAGACCTTGCTGTGCAGGATCACCGAGCCGACGAAGAACGATCCGAAAGCCACGATCTCCGCGAGCACGACCATGAGCAGGGCGAAGACGGCGATTTTCGCCAGGAACATCGGCAGCCGCTTAGGCACGGCCAGCAACGAGGCCCTGATCGTTCCCGTCGAATACTCGGTGGTGATCAGAAGCGCGCCGAGCACGCAGATCGTGAGCTGGCCCAGATAGATGGCCGCCCCGAAGATGATGCTGGTCGGGTCCGTCAGCGCCCTGGCATCCCTGGCGGCGGCGTGCGGGCCGTTCCAGTTCGCGACCGTGACCCAGCTGATGAGCGCGCTGAAGCCGATCGTGATGACGACGAACAGGATCAGCGTCCAGGCGGTCGATCGGACCGAGCGGATCTTGGTCCACTCGGCGAGCATGTAGTGGCCGAAACCGGCCGACCGGACCGGCCGGTCCGCACTGGCCTGCGGACCGGTGTAGCTGGTTGCCGGGGCGGCACTCATCGGGCGCTCCAATCGGCGGGCTGGGCGTCGAGGTGTCCGTACTCGAGGCTGCCGGCCGTGAGCTCAAGGAACGCGTCCTCGAGCGAGGCCAGTTGCGGGGTGAGTTCGTGGAGCACGATGCCGGAGGATGCCGCCAGCTCACCGATCCTCGCGGCCGGAAGTCCGCTGACGGTGAGGACCGGGGCGTCGTCCTGCTGCCCGGTGGTTGCGGCACCGCCGGTGTTTGCGGCGCTGGTGTTTGCGGTACCGCCGTTGGCCGTGGCGACAGCGCTGCCGCCCTCGGCCTTGATGAGCTCGGTGAGCCGGTCGGGATCTGGCGTCCGCACCCGGACCGTCTGGCCGGAGCCGCGCGCGATGACTTCCTCAGTGGGGGCGTCGGCGAGCAGCTTGCCCTTCCCGATCACGACCAGATAATCGGCGGTGACCGCCATCTCGTTCATCAGGTGGCTGGACACCAGGATCGTCTTGCCTTCGCTGGCCAGGCCCTTCATGAGATTCCTGATCCAGAGCACGCCCTCGGGATCCAGGCCGTTGACCGGCTCGTCGAGCAGCAGTACCTCTGGGTCGCCCAGCATGGCGGCGGCGACGCCGAGCCGCTGGGCCATGCCGAGCGAGTAGCCGCCTGCCCGCTTGCCGGCGACGTCGCGAAGGCCGACGAGTTCCAGCATGGCGTCGACCCTGCTGGCGGGCAGGCCCTGGGTCTGGGCCAGGTAGAGCAGGTGGTTGCGGGCGCTGCGGCCGTTGTGAATGGACTTGGCCTCCAGCAGGGCGCCGACGGTCCGCAGCGGGTTAACCAGATCGGCGTAGCGCTTGCCGTTGATCGTCGCCGTCCCGCCATTGGGCCGGTCCAGGCCGAGGATCAGCCGCATCGTGGTCGATTTACCGGCGCCGTTGGGGCCGAGGAACCCGGTGACACGTCCCGGCTGCACGGTAAAAGAGAGGTGATCGACCGCCACCTTGTCGCCGAATCGCTTGGTCAGGTCACGCGCTTCGATCATCGGTTTCCTCATCCGGCGAAGCTGGCATTTCATCCCGTTAGGGTCACAGCCAAGGTATCAAAGGCCGACTGGCCCCGAGGGTCGCCCCGTTCCTGGCCCTGATCATGAATGCGACGGTCCGGTATCCGCTTTGCGGCCACCGTCCCGTACGCTGCTACCAAGTATGGCCGACAACACGCAGCTACCGCCGCCAGGCGGGCCAGCTGGCTATTCCGCAGTTGGCGTGCAGCCTGGGCCCGGGGCTCGCCGCGCGCTGCTAGTGGCTGTCCTGCTCGTGGTCGCGGGGGCCGTGCTCGGCCTGATCGGCGGGCTGATCTGGGGGGCCATCACGCCGCGGGTCGTGTACCAGGTGTACACGCTCAGCCCGCCGACGGCATACGCGGTGAATCCAGAGACCAATGCCTTTGTCGCGGCCGACGGCATTTACACGTTCATCGCGCTCGGTGGCGGGGCGCTGCTCGGGCTGATCGGATACCTGTTCGGCGTGCGCAGGTACGGGCCCGCGCCGATGGTGGGGCTGGTCCTCGGCGCGGTCGCCGGGGCATTCGTCGCGCAATGGGTCGGAAACGTTCAGACGGGCGGGCATAGCTTCAATGGCCAGCTGGCCGGCAGCAAGCCCGGCGCCCTCCTGAGGGCTCCCATCGATCTGGGCTCCCACGGGGCGCTGGCGTTCTGGCCGGTGGCAGCGGCGCTCGTCGCGGGCGGGCTGGAGCTTCTCGGCGTGATGCGAGCCCGGCAGGTCAGCCACGGGGCGCACGCGTCGACCGCGTGGTCGCCCGCCGGCTTCGGGCAGCCGCAGCAGTTCCCGGCCGGCCAGGCTTCGCCGCCGCCCGCGCCGGGCTCGCCGCTGCCCGGCCCGGCCTCGCCCGGGTCGCCATGGTCTGGTCAGGCCGGGGCTGCCGCCTCCGGCCCGTCGTGGTCTGGGGAGGCTGGTGCCGGCGCCTCCGGCCCGTCGTGGTCTGGAGAGACTGGGGCTGCCGCCTCCGGCCCGTCGTGGCCCGAGGGGTCCGCGGCAGCGCCATCCGCATCACCGTGGCCGGGAGGCCCGGCGGCCTCAGAGCCCAGCCGTTCCAGCGGGTCCGACGCCGAAACGTCCGGGCGCGACGAGCCCAGGAGCTAATCCGGCGGCATCCGCCGACCTCAGCGGCGGGCCTCGCGGCCGCAGGGCAGTCGGCCAGCCGGCGAGCCGCGACCGGCCTCGGGACGTCAGCCAGCCGACGTGTGCCTGCGGGCGGACCCGGTGAACTGTCCGGCCAGGTCGCACACGAAGGCGCTAGCCGGCGAGCCGAGCCCGGTGACGTCGTCGAAGCCCTTGGCGACGTGAAGTGCTGCCCTGCCGGACCCGTCGTCCCCGAGGGTGTAGAGGGAGGTCGTGATCTTGCCGGTGCCGGTCGCGGTCTTGGCCCAGTCGTTGCGGGCCAGGGCCACGCGAACACCAGGGCCGAGCGGGTCGCTGATGATGTCGTGGAACGCCGCCGTGTGCGCAAGGTGGTAGAGCGCCGGATCGATGAAGCCGAGCTCATCCTGGCTGGTCTGCGCGGCCGCGTCCGCCTCAAGCGCGGCCATGAGCGGTGAGGACAGGCTGGTTCCGCCGATCCGGCTGAGCTGGAAGCCGGGCTTGCCGCCCCGGAGGATGACCGTCTCTCCGAACAGGAACCCGGTCGCCGGGTCGGCGTCCAGCGAGATGTCCGGCACCTCGCGCATTGGGGTCTTGGCGACGTGGCCGTTCGGCAGCCGGGTGGCCAGCGCCCGGGGGACGACGCCGACCTGGAACGACGGCTGCTGGTAGATCATCGAGGTGCCGCCCCCGCTGCCATAGGAATAGTCGGCGGGATAGACGCCCGGCGGGGAGTGCTGCCACTTGCGGCCGTGCCGGGGGACGACCATGTCGCCCCAGCCGGTCTCCCATTCGTAGTTGCTGTGCTTGCCGATCGCCAGTGAGGTGCCGCCCACGGCGGTTACCCACGGCGAGGTGCCGGGGAAGTTGGCCTGAACCTCGCCGGAGAAGTCGGCCTGGCCGCAGCTGGTCGAGGGATCGTTGTAGCCGCAGTCGCCGGAGGCAAAGTTGACGCTGATGCCCTCGGTGGCGGCTTCCTCGAGCACCTGGTTGTAAGCCGACGTCACCGACAGGTCCAGACCCTGCTCGCTGCCATCCCAGGAATCGGTCAGTACGTCGGCCAGATGGTTGTCGACCACCGTCGTGACGGCGTCGAGCAGCGGCACCAGAGCGCAATCGGAGGCAGCGACGTACTCGATGTCGGCGCCTGGCGCCAGGGCGTGGACGGCCTCGACGTCCAGGGTCTGCTCCTCGTACCAGCCGGAGGCGCCGCACTGCGACTGATCGTCATAGGACTTCGGCAGCACCTGGTGGTACTGGCCCGCCGTCAGCCGCGGATCTCCGACCGCGGCCGCGTAGGTGCTGGCGTCGGCGGGCATGGTCGGCGAGGCGTAGGCGTCGACGACCGCCACGGTGACGCCGCTGCCGATGCTCGGGCTGCGGCCGACGCCGTAGGCGCCGCGCAGCTGGCTCGGCGTGTAGCCGCAGATCCCCCACGAGACATGCTTGCCGTACGCCACCGGCGTGGTGGCCGCGCGCCGCTGGCCGTAGTACTGCGAGCAGGGGGCCGCCCGGTAGAAGGCGGCGGGGAGACCGTCCGCGCCTGCGGGCGTGCTTGCAGTGCCAGCCGGGGCAGTGTCAGCCGGGGCAGTGTCAGCCGAGGCGAGGGCCGGGTGGGTCAACTGCGTCGCGGTATCCAGGCCGGTCACCGTCAGCACCGCCGGGGCGACCGTGGCGGGCACGCTGACGTTCTGCTCCGGCGCCATGGCGACGCTTCCGCCGGGCGCCCGGAAGCTGGCCAGGCGCACCGCGAACGCCGCCTGAGCCGCCGTCACCGAGCCGGTCACCGCGACGTAGTGCCTGGTCACCGCGGTCACCCGGAGCCCGGCTGCGGCCAGCCAGCGGGTGACGGCCGATAGCTGGGCGCTGGTGGGACCGAATCGCTGCTGTTCCTGCCGGGCGGTGAGGAACTTGCGGAACAGGAGGTTGCCCGGATCTGAGACCGCCGTGGCGTACGCCGCCAGTCCCGCCGGGTCTCGTCCGGCGAGGTAGACCCGGGCCGTGACCCGCTGGCCGGCCGTGTCCGGCGCGGTGACCCGGCGCGCTGCGGTGGCCCAGGCCGGATGAGTGTCCGGCACGAGCACGCGGCCGGCGGGCGTGGCGCTGGCGGGCGTGGTGCTGGTTGGCGTGGCGCCCGTGCGGGTGGCGCCGGCCGCGGCTGAGAAACCGAGAACGGTTAACGCCGCGGCGCCAAGCGCTGCGACCGCGGCCCGCGAACGATGCCGTCCCGACAGCTCCATCTGACGGATGGTAACAGGCCAGCTACGGTCAGTGATCCTGATCGAACCCGATCGACCAGTGTCACTCCGTTGCGGCGCCAGATGGGCGCCCACCAGCCGATTCACCCAGTGCAGCCCGGCGAGGGCACCCGCTCGACGCGCTCACGGGGAAGCAATCGGCCCCCGCGGACGGTCGTTTTTGCCGCTTTATTCCGCCTCGGTGACCGTTTCCGCATGGTGGATGTGGATTTTGGGCGGCCGGGACGCCCGGATTCCACATCCATGACGGGCGAGGACGACCGTCACCGGGCTGCCACGCAAGCGTCGCGCCAATCGGGATAAAACATCGCGCAGCGGCCGACAGCTGGCCATGATCGTTTTATGAATGTGACGTAGCTATTGCTCTGGCAATACCTACGGTACATCCACGATGCGGAAACGGCTCAAGATTGTGGGCAAAAGTGGCGAAACGGGGCAGGTGAGGCGCGTGCGCCGGGCGGTGCGCTTGGCGCGGTGCGGCGGGGAGGAGTGCTAGCCGGGTGGGGGACGGCTAGGTCCTGGCTGCGCTCACGACACCGACCTCGGCGGCCATCGCGGCGCCGACGATGCCCGCGTCGTTCAGCATCGAGGCCGGAACGACCTTGGCCTGCAGGCCCGTGAGCAGCGGCAGGAACTTCGCGGACTTCTTGCTGATGCCGCCCCCGATGACGATCAGGCCGGGGGACAGCAGCGCCTCCATGTGCGCGAGGTACTCATCCACGTGGCCGGCCCACTTGCCCCAGCTAAGCTCCTCGGACTCTCTGGCGTGCTCGGATGCTCGCTTCTCGGCGTCCTTGCCGCGGATCTCGATGTGCCCGAACTCCGTGTTCGGCACCAGGATCCCGTCGATGAACAAGGCGCTGCCGATGCCGGTGCCCAGCGTGAGCATCAGAACGGTCCCGACCTGGCCCTTCCCCGCGCCGAACTTCATCTCGGCCACGCCGGCGGCGTCGGCGTCGTTGAGCACGGTCACGTTCAGCCCGGTCGCCTGGCCGAACGCCTCCGCGCCGTCGATGCCGATCCACCCCTGGTCCAGGTTCGCCGCGGTCCTGATGAAGCCCCCGATCACCACGCCGGGGAACGTGATGCCCGCCTTCCCGGTCCATCCGAACGATTTGACCAGTTCGGTCACCACGCCGACGACCGCGTCCGGGGTGGACGGCTGCGGGGTCTCGATCTTCTGCCGCTCGGCGAGCAGCTGGCCGGTGGTCGTGTCGACAGGCGCGGCCTTCACGCCGGTACCGCCAATATCGATGCCAAGCACGTGAGCCATGCATGCCTCCGCGTTCTCCTGGCGCCTGGCGTGCTGCCGGCGGCCGGCTGGTCCCGAGGGACAGCGTATGCGCCGGCCATCCGAGCTGACGCGCCCTGTTCACCGTTTTGTCAGTCAGACACGATTGACTGCAGGCCGGATGCGGCGAAGGGAGCTCGGCTGGTGGACAGGGCAGTCATCGTGGGCGGTGGCGTCCTCGGCGTCATGCATGCCCTGCGCGCGCGGCTGCGGGGGATGGACGTAATCCATCTAGAGCGGGAACGAGCTGCCCGCGGGGCCAGTGTCCGGAATTTCGGGCTGATCTGGATTAGCGGCCGGTCGCCAGGGCCAGAGCTCGCACTCGCGCAACGCGCCCGCACGCTGTGGGAGGAGCTGGCCGAAGCGGTGCCGGCGGCGGGCTTCCGGCCGCACGGCTCGCTCACCATCGCGACCGACGAGGCCGAGCTCGCGGTGCTCAAGGAGGCGGCGGCGCTGCCGGACGCGGCCGAGCGCGGCTTCGAGCTGCTTGACCCGGCCGCCGCGCGCGAGGTCAACCCGGCGCTGCGGGGGTCGCAGCTGGGAGCCCTGCTGTGCCGCCGGGACGCGATCGTTGAACCGCGACTCGCGCCAGCGGCGTTCCGTGACTATCTGGCGGCCGGCAGCGATGGCAGCGGGCCGGGTTACGCGTGGCTGCCCGGCCGCGAGGCGGTCGAGCTGGCGCCGAACGCCGTCCGCGACCACACGGGGGAGTGGCATCGCGGTGATCTGGTCGTGCTGTGCCCCGGCGCGGCGCACACCGGCGTCGCCGGGCCGCATCTGGCCGCGCAGCAGCCGCCGCCGGTCCGGCGAGTGCGGCTGCAGATGCTGCAGACGGCGCCGATGGCGGGCCTGGTGACGACGGCGATCGCCGATGGCGACTCGCTGCGCTACTACCCGGCGTTTGACCTGCCCGGCCGGGATCAGCTCGGGCCGCAGGCGCCGGTCGCGGCCGCGGCGGCCGCGCAGCTGCTCCTGGTGCAGCGCCTCGACGGCAGCCTGACGATCGGCGACACGCACGAATACGACGAGCCGTTCGCGTTCGACGTCGATGAGGCCGCCTACGATCACCTGCGGCTTCGCGCCGAGCAGTTGCTGGGCACCGAGCTTCCGCCCACGCAGCGCCGGTGGGCCGGGGTCTACAGCCAGGTGACCACCGGCGAGCTGTATTACCGCGCGCAGGTGGCGCCGGGCGTCATCCTGGTGACCGGGCCCGGCGGGCGCGGCATGACCTGCGCGCCCGCGATTGCCGCGGAAACATTCGCATGAGCAGCTGGAGGACATCGATGCCCGACATCACGGTCGCCTGCCTGGACATGGCCGGCACGACGGTCGCGGACGACGGCAGCGTCATGGCCGCGTTCGCGGCCGCGATGTCCGAGTCGGGGATCGTGCCCGGTGGACCCGGCTATGCCGAGGCGGACGAGATCGTGCGCGTCACGATGGGCCAGTCGAAGATCGAGGTGTTCCGCCGCATCCTTGGCTCGGAGGAGCGGGCCCAGCACGCGAACGCCGTGTTCGAGGCCAGCTACGGGCAGGCGGTCCGAGCCGGGCAGGTAAGCCCGCTGCCCGGCGCGGTCGAGACGATCACGGCACTGCGCGCGGCCGGGATCAGGGTGTGCCTCGCGACCGGCTTCGCCCCGGTGACCAGAGACGCGCTGCTGGACGCGCTCGGCTGGCGGCCCCTCATCGACCTCGCGCTGTCGCCGGCGGACGCGGGCCGCGGCCGCCCGTGGCCGGACCTGCCGCTGACGGCGCTCCTGCGCCTGGGCGGCGGCGCGGTCAGCGAACTGCTTGTGGTCGGCGACACTCCGAGCGATGTGGAGTCCGGGCTGCGGGCCGGCGCCGGGGTCGTGGCGGGCGTGACCACCGGCACCGCGACCGAGGATGAGCTGGTCGCCGCCGGTGCTCCGCACGTGCTGGACTCGGTGACCGGGCTCGTGCAGCTGCTGGCCATCGGCGCGGCCCCTGTGCGCTGACGGTTTAACCGGGGCCGATCATATGGTCGGGATTCGGCGCGTGTGGCAGTGTGAGCGTGGTACCAGCTCCTTAGCGAAAGAGGTGCGCTCATGCGCAAGTTCTCCATCGCGGCCGTCGCCGCATCCGCTGCGGTTTTAACGGCACTCGCAGGCACGGCCCAGGCTGCCAGCACCACGCACGTGCTGACGGTCGGCAAGGCCCACGGGACCGCGGTCAAGACGGGCGCGAGCCTTCGGACCGGCCTGATCAAGGGCACCCAGATCGTGTTCGCGCTCAAGGCCGAGAGCCTGACCTGCAAGGTGTCCAACCTCGTCGCGGTGGATGGCACCAACCCGAAGGCCAAGGGCACGGCGGTTGAGTTGCTCAAATCGCAGTCGTTCGCCAAGTGCTCGATCCACGACAAGGCAATTCCTGGCATCAAATTCCGCAGCCTCAAGGCGTCGAACCTCCCGTACGTGGTGAGCGTCAGCGACAAGAAGGGCGACCCGGTCAAGGTCACGGGGCACCTGCCGTCGAAGCCGCTGGTTTTCACCGTCGTCGCTTCGCTGGGCACGATCACCGTCACCTGCGAGTACCAGGCTAAGGTCATCAACGGCCACGCCAACAACAAGGCCAACGGCATCTCGTTCGTGAACCAGAAGTTCACGCGGGTGGGCACCAACCCGTTCTGTCCGGCCAGCTCCGGCGCGACCGCGTTCTTCGGGCCGGTCCGTGACTTCAGCGTCAAGGGCCACCCGAAGGTCTTCGTCAACTAACTGCCTGAGCGCAGCAAGGCGCCACGGCCGCGAGCGTCGGCCGTGGCGCTTCTGCGTGCCTGCCGCCGTCAGGCCGGCCGCAGCGGAGTCTGGCTCGGGGTGCGCGGCCAGGCCACGGTGAGGATGACGTTCCTGTCGGCGGCGCGGCCGGCGCCGGCGCCGCCGTCGGGGCCGATCAGGTCGCGGACCTGCCAGTCGTTGGCCGACAGCTCGCGCGACAGTGCCGCGAGGTCGGCGGGGTCGGCCGTGCCCTGGTAGGCGGCCGGCGCGGCGGAATCTATCACCGTGCAGGCGATCGCCAGGCCATCCGGCGTCGCCAGCAGCTCGACGAGCCTGGCCTGCTGCGGCCAGTCGATATGCGATGCCGTCGTGACCTGCCAGAAGCCCCCGGTGCCGTCGGTCACGGCAGTGATCGCGTGCACGTGCGTGTGCCCGTTCACCCAGGCCACGACGTTCGGGTGAGCGAGTAGTACCGAGCGCAGCTCGGCGGCCAGCACGCGCCGGTCGGCTCCTGGTGGCCGGGTGTCGTTGACGAGCGTCTCCAGCGGGTGATGGCTGAACAGCACCACCGGGCGGGCGGCACTTCCGGCCAGCTGAGCCTGCAGCCAGCGCAGCTGCCGCGCGTCCAGCGAGCCCTGCCAGCCGCCATGCGGGTTCACGGTGTCGAGCACAATGCACCGGATCGGACCGTGGTCGAAGCCGTAGTAGGCGGTGCCGTCAGCGAGGTTCTGCTTGGTGTAACCGTGCCCGCGCGGCGTCCCGGTCGAGTTGAAGTGCTCGCGGACGTGCTCGGCCCGCGTCACCATGGCACGCCCCTGGTCGGGGGTGACGGCCACGTGAGTGCCGCGCGCCAGTTCGGCCAGCGCATCGCCGTCGGCCTGCTCGAAGCGGTGCAGGATCTCGGCCGGATCGATGCCGTCGGGCGGCGTCAGGTACTTGACGCCGCCGACGGGGAACTCGCGCAGCCAGCCCTCGGGCGCGACCGAGCCCTGCAGCATGTTGTCGTGATTTCCGTGCACCGCGTACCAGGGCAGGCGCAGGCCTTCGGCGCGGAACGGCAGCCTGGCGGCGGTGAGCACCCCCGGCACGTCGGGAAACCCGTACCTCGAACGCGGCAGGTCCGGCGGCCCGCCCTCGGGATGCCAGTACCGCTCATCCTCGACCTGCGGCGCGGCCACGCCCTCGTACCGGCTCAGATCGCCGGAGTCGGGGACGATCTCGCCGCCATCCAGGACCGCCAGGTAGCTGCGCAGCTCGTTGAGCTGGCAGTTGTCGGTCGCGTCGCCGGTGATGATGGCGAAGTCGATCGGCGCGGCCGACACCGGCGCGACCCTGGTCTCCCGCACCGCGCGGACCATGGAGTCGGCCACCTGGAGGGTGAACAGTTCCTGCGCCCGGTAGGTGCCGATGATCCCGACCTCGGCGCGGAGCGGCGAATCCGGGTCGGAGTAGCGGTCGACCAGCTCGGCCCGGCCCGGTGACTGGTGATCCATCACGTGCGAGTCGGACAGGTGCGCCATCACGAGCAGCGGCGTGGCCGTTCGGAGCCAGCCCGGACGCAGGCTCGCCTGGCCGAGGTCCTCGCGAAACGAATGCTGCTCGCCGTCGTCCGCCGACAGCCCGCGGTATCCGCCCTCGCCGGGCTCGTCCGGCACCAGCCGGCGGGTGGCGGTGCTGGCCGGCTCCTGCCTGACCGCCTCGGGGCCCGTCCTGGCCGCGCCTGCGCTCACGGGCGCGCCGCGATCAGAACCGTGGCGGCGGGGTCGACTGCTACCTGCACCGATGTGCCGGGGATGAGATTGGCCGCCGCGGGACTCGACTTGTCGACCTTCACCGCGACGTCGCCGGACAGCAGCACGCTCACCCTCGTCAGCGATCCCAGGAATGTCCTGTCGGTCACGATGCCGTTGCCGTTCGGCACGGCCTCGATGGTCAGTCCCTCGGGCCGTACCAGGACATCAACGGCCCCGGCCGGGACGAGCGCGTGATCTGGCTGCACGGGCGCCACGATACCGAGCACGGTGACCTCGTCGCCGCCCGAGTAGTCACCGGGGACCCGGTTCATGGTGCCGACGAACTCGGCCACGAACGCCGTCGCCGGCCGTGAGTAAAGCTCGCCCGGCGTGGCGACCTGCTCAAGCCGGCCTTCCTTCATCACGCCGACGCGGTCGGCCATCGAGAGCGCTTCCTCCTGGTCGTGGGTGACGAACAGCGTGGTCGTGCCGAGGCGCTGCTGCAGGCCGCGGATCTGCTCGCGCAGCTGCAGCCTGACCTTCGCATCGAGCGCCGACAGCGGCTCGTCCAGCAGCAGCACGCGCGGTTCGATGGCCAGTGCCCGGGCCAGCGCGACGCGCTGCTGCTGGCCGCCGGAAAGCTGGTGCGGGTACTGCCGCGCCTGGGCTGACAGCCCGACCATGTCGAGCAGCGCGGCGGCGCGCTTGCCGCGCTCCGCGGCGCGCTGCTTGCGCATGCGCAGGCCGAAGCCGACGTTGTCCAGCGCGGTCATGTTCGGGAACAGGCTGTAGCTCTGGAACACCATGCCCATGTCGCGCCTGGCCGCCGGTACCGGCGAGACGTCCTTGCCGTCCACGGTGACGGTGCCGGAGTCGGCGGCCTCGAATCCGGCCACGATGCGCAGGGCGGTGGTCTTGCCACAGCCGGAAGGGCCGAGGAGGGCCACGAGTTCGCCCGGTGCGATGTCGAGCGTCAGGCCGTCGAGGGCGCGCACGGCGCCGAAGGAGCGGCTCAGCGAGCGGAGCACGACTGGTGCCCCGGCGCCGCTCCCGGCGGCGCCGAGCGCGCCACCCGAGGTGTGCGCGCCCGCCGCGGTGTTGGTCGTCATTCGGGTTCTCCCACGGTGGTGTGGCCGGCGCCGCCTGCGCCGACGGAGAAGAGAGTTACCTGGCCAAATCCCCGCCGGCGCGAACTGCGACTGCCGACCGTCACTATCAGCATGAGCAGGATCCAGGTCACGAACAAGGCGAGCAGCGACGCGGCAACCGAAACCGGCCCGCTGTTCTGCTCGAAGTTGACGATCCACACCGGGAACGTCTGGAAGTTGTCCAGGCTCGCCATCGTGTACTCGCCGAGCACGAGCGCGACGGTGAGCACGGTCGCCGACAGCATCGCCGTGCGCAGGTTCGGGATCACGACCCGCCAGAGCGTCGTCGGCCAGCCCGCGCCGAGCGAGTTGGACGCCTCGACCAGGGTCTTGACGTCGAACGAGCGCAGCCCCGCGTCCAGCGACCGGTAGGCAAATGGCATGGCGAGGATCACGTACTCCAGGCCCAGCAGGTTCGGCGTGCCGAGGAGCGATCCGGGCGCCACCTTCAGCACGCCGATGATCAGCACGATGGGCGGGATCACGATCGGCAGGATCGTGATCGCCTCCATCACCCGTCTCATGCGCGGCAGCCGCAGATACACGTAGACGGTGGTCGGCACCATCAGCACCAGAGTGAGGACGGTCGCGATGACCGCGAGCCGCAGCGACAGGGCGAACGCGGAACCGAAGTCCTGGTACCCGACTACCTGGGTGAACGCCTTGAAGCCGGCGAACTTCAGCGCGGCGTACAAAGGGATCAGGAAGTACGCGGCGGCGATCAGCAGGATCGCCCAGCGCCACACTGGCAGGCTGCGCCTGCGGGCCGCCGCCCCGGCGGCCGGTGCCGGGACCGAAGTGCCGGACTGCTCGGTGCTCGCTATCGCAGCCATCGGGCGGCCCTCCGTTGCAGGATCGTGTAGCCGACCATCACGATCGCGATGACGACGACCATGATCAGGCCAAGCGCGTAGCCGAGGTTCTCCTGCCCGGCCAGCACGTTGCCGTTGAGCAGCGCGCCGATCTGGATCGGGGTCAGCGCCACGGTCCCGCCGGTGAGCGCCTCGGCGGTGGCGTAGGCGGAGAACGCGCTGCCGAACAGCAGCAGCAGGCAGCCAAGGAACGACGGGAACAGCACGGGCCCGGCAACGTAGCGCCAGTACTGCCACGTTCCGGCGCCCATGTTCTCCGCGGCCTCCCGCCAGGCGGGCCGCAGGCCCTCCAGGGCGGGCAGGATGACGAGCACCATCAGCGGGATCTGGAAGTACATGTAGGCGAAGGACACGCCGAACGCGTTGAACAGCGTGAACCCGTGATTCCAGATGTTGAAGCCGCCGAAAATGTCCTTGATCCAGCCGGTCACGACGCCGGTAGTGCTGAGCGTGGCGATAAACAGGAGCGCGAGCGGGACGCCGCCGAAGTTGGCGAACACTCCCGACGCCGTGATCACCACCCGGCGCAGCACGTTGCCGCGCTTGGCCGTGTGGATCGCGTAGGCGATCAGCAGGCCGAAGATCCCGGGCACGATCGCGGTCACGACCGACAGCTCGATGCTCGTCCGCAGGCCGGTCAGGTAGGTGCCGTGGACCGCGGTGTCGATGTTGCCGAGGGTCGCGGCGCCGGCGTTGGTCTTGAAGGCCCCGATCGCGATCGCGATCGTCGGCAGCGCGAGGCCGAGCGCGACGTAGACGGCGAAGGGCAGCACGCCCGACCACCGGATGGCGCCGCGAATGATCTTGGTTGCCGGGCCGGGCGTGGCCCCGGAAGCGGCTGCCTCCGGGGCCACGGCCTGGATACTGCTGTCCGCCATTGCGGCTAGCCGACTTCCTTGGCCCAGTTCTGGGTCACGACGTTCTCGGCGGCAGCCTGCTGCTGCTGGGTCGGGAACGACAGCGAGCCGGACGGGGCCGGCGGCAGGGCGTCGTAGGCCGTCTTGTCGACGGTGCCGCTGGACACCAGCGTCGACAGCTCGATCGGCCGGGCGAAGCCCTGGAGCCACAGGTTCTGGCCCTGCGTGGAGTAGAGGTACTCCTCCCAGAGCCGGGCGGCGGCCGGGTCGGGCGCCGTCTTGCTGATGGCCTGGTCGTAGTAGGAGGCGTAGGACGAGTCGGACGGGATCACGATCTTGAAGCCCTTGACCACCGGCGAGACCTCGGAGGCCAGCAGGTAGTCCCACCAGATGAGGATCGGGGTCGTGCCGTTCTGCACCGTGGTCGGCCCGCCGATCGCGGTGGGCACGAAGTTTCCGATCGCCTTGAGATGCGCGAAGTACTTGATGCCGGGCTCGATATTGCTGAACGACCCGCCATTGGCCAGCGCGGCCGCGTACACGGCGGCGAATGCGGCACCCGCCGTGGTCGGGCTGTTGTTCAGGCCGATCATGTTCTTGTAGGCCGGGTTCGTCAGGCTCGCGAAGGAGGTCGGCGCGACCTTGACCTTGCTCGGGTCGTAGCCGATGGCCACGTAGCCGCCATAGTCGGCGTACCAGTCGCCGTTGGCATCCTTGGCGTTGGCCGGGATGTTGCTCCACGTCTGCACCTCGTATGGCGCCCAGAGGCCATCGGTCGCACCCTCGACCGCGAATGGCGTGCCGACGTCGACCACGTCCGGCGCGCGGCTCTGGCCCTTTTCGGTCTGGACAGCGGTGATTTCCTGGCCGCTTGAACCCTCGGGAATCGCGTCGGAGATGTGAATGTGGTACAGCTTGCTGAAGTCTGTCATAATGGTGCCGTAATTGGCCCAGTTGGTCGGCAGCGTAATGACGTTGAGCTGGCCTTCCTTTTCCGCCGCCTTAATGAGGTTGGCCATATCGGTCTTGCCGGTGGCGGTCAGCGAGGTGACCTTCGACCAGTCGACCGAGCTAGCGCCGCTGCCACTGCTGCCGCCGCTCGGTGAGCTGCCGCAGCCAGCAGCGAGCACAGCAGTGCCCGCCGCCAGAACGGCAATAATTGCCTTGCTTTTACGCACTTTGCCTCTCCGACCTGTCAGAACTCGGGGGTCAGGACGCGAGCATCGTCGCGGGGAGAGGTAAATAAACGCTGGCTTTCAGGTAATAATCGCCGAGATGGCTAGTGAACTATAAATGACTAAACCAGCGCCGTTTGTTGAGCCTAATTCAATCTACTGGTTACTGGCTGGAAGTGCATTGTTCACCCGCGGGCGGTCCGCCCGGTCACAGCCGCCAGCTGGCGGCCGTCAGCGCGGCGATGTCGGCGTCGCTGCCGTCGAGACGGACCCGCGCCTCCCGCGTGCGCCCGAGCACCCACATCGTCAGCTCGGCCGGGGTGCCGGTGACCGTCACGACCGGCGTGCGCGCCTTCGCGGTCATCCGCACCCGCTTGCTGGCCTGGCCCGCGTCCTCGCGGACGAGTTCCACGCCCACGGGGGCCTTGCGAAGCACCATCTTCGCCACGCCGAGCCGCTTCCAGAGCTGCTCGGACAGGTCGGCGCTGATCTCGCGGGGCTCCCATCCGGGCTGAGCCCGCCGGATGTCCTCGTGATGGACGAAGAACTCGACCAGGTTGAGCCGCTCGTCGGCGCCTGGCAGCCCGAACGGCGACATCCGCGGCGGGCCGGTGCGGATCAGACTGACCATTTTCGGGAACGGGGTGCCCCTGGCCAGCCTGGTCTGGACCGCCCGGGTGTAGCGGGCCAGCGGGCCGCCGAGAATGCCAACCCCGGCATCGGGACGCCGCTCCCGCAGGATCAGATGGGCCGCCAGGTCCGAGGTCTCCCAGCCAGCGCAGAGGGTGGGCTGATCGGGGCCAACGTCGGAAAGCAGCGTGCATAGGGCAAGACGCTCATCCCTGGCGTACGTCATGTCCAGATGGTAGGGGATCGGGGCCCGGCCGGGCTGGCCCGGTAGGGCGCTAGCCTTGCTTGCGGTAGGTGGCCGGCTGCGCTGCGCAAGCAGCGCGCACCGGGCCGTGCCGCATAAGACCAGGAGGATTTGTGAGGACGAGCGTCGGGTCGCGGCTGCGGCCGAGGTCGCCGGGGCAGGCCCTGGCCCTGACGATGCTGCTGGGCGCGCTCGGCGCTGCGGTTGCGTTCCTGGCGACCCGGCAGAGCTGGGCGGAAGTCCGGACGACACCGCCCCGGCCGCTTCCGGCCAGCCTGGTGCCGATCACCGGCTCGGCCCTCGTGCCTTACGCTGACGCGCTGGTCGTGGCGGGCCTGGCCAGCCTGGCCGCGGTCCTGGCGACCAAGGGCACGTGGCGGCGCGTCTCCGGCCTGATCCTGGCCGGCCTCGGAGCCGGCCTGGCCGCGTCCGCGTACACCGCGTCGCGCGCGGGCGCGGTTGCGGCGGCGGCGGCCGCGATCGGCCCGGCCAGCAACCCGGGCGCCGGATCGGTGACGCAGGGCAGCACCTCCGCCTCGAGCGTCCCCGACATCGTCGGCGCGACCCCGCACGTGGCGATGATCGGCACGGGCTGGCAGATCATCGTGGTCGCCGGGGCCTTCGCGATGGTCATCGCGGGCGTGCTCGTGCTCTGCAATCCCACTCGGTTCGCGGTTATGTCCAGCAAATACGACGCGCCTATCGGCGATGATCGCGCGCGCAGCCGCAGAGACCCCGAGCCAGCCGATTCCGCCTCGATCTGGGAGGCGCTGAGCCGGGGCGATGACCCCACGGCCGCCGGGCAGGGCAGGGGGCGGGCGTAACGCCCGCCCGGCCGTCGATACGATTTTGACGCAAGGCATCCCACCCGAGGGGGCGGCATAACCGCGTGAGCGTGCTTGACGACATCCTCGAAGGAGTACGCGCCGACCTAGCTGTCCGGCAGGAGCAGGCGCCGCTGGAGCGGCTTAAGGAGACGGCGGCCAAGGCAGCCTCGCCGCGCGATGCGATGGCGGCGTTCGCCGGCCCCGAGATCACCGTCATCGCCGAGGTGAAGCGAGCGAGCCCGTCCAAGGGAGCGCTGGCGGCGATAGCCGATCCGGCCGCGCTGGCCGTCGACTACGAGGCCGGCGGTGCCCGCATCATCAGCGTGCTCACCGAGCAGCGCCGGTTCGGCGGCACCATCGAGGACCTCGCGTCTGTCCGCGACGCCGTCCAGGTCCCCGTGCTCCGCAAGGACTTCGTGATCAGCTCCTACCAGCTGTGGGAGGCGCGGGCGTACGGCGCCGACCTGGTGCTGCTGATCGTGGCCGCGCTGGAGCAGAACGCGCTGGTCTCGCTGGTGGAGCGGGCCGTGTCCATCGGGCTGACGCCGCTGGTGGAGG
>DAIOWC010000068.1:0-26071 GCA_036758685.1 Streptosporangiaceae bacterium
GGCAGCGCGGTCAGGCCCTGCACGGAGCCGTCGGCGCGCTTGATCGCGTCCCGGGCCTCGGGGGTCCACCGGCCCAGGGCCTTCAGCTCGGTGACGAGGGCGGTGTTGATCTGCATGAATTCCCCGGACATGGTCTCGCGCTTGAAGAGATTGGAGACCTGCGGCTCGATGCACTCATAGCAGCCCGCGATCGAGGCGATCGTGGCGGTGGGCGCGATCGCGATCAGCAGCGAGTTGCGCAGCCCGGTCTGCCGGATCCGCTTGCGCAGGGCGGTCCACCGCTTGGCCTGGCTGCCGGTGACGCCCCACAGGTCGGGCTGCAGCTGGCCGTTCGCCGCGCGGGTCTGCGGCCAGGCCGGATGCGGTCCGCGGGCAGCAGCCAGGTCGGCCGAGGTCTCCAGCGCGGTGAGGTAGATCTCCTCGGCGATCGCGGTCGACAGCTCGCGCGCGGCGGGGGAGTCGAACGGCAGCCGGAGAGCGAAGAACACGTCCTGCAGGCCCATCACGCCGAGGCCGACCGGCCGCCAGCGCGGGTTCGACGCGGCGGCCTGCTCGGCGGGATAGAAGGTCAGGTCGATCACCCGGTCCAGGAACGGCACCGCCGCGGCGACCGTGGCCCGCAGCTTCAGCCAGTCCACGGCGGCGCTCCCGTCGGGGCCGACGGTGAGGTGCCGGGCCAGGTTGACCGAGCCGAGGTTGCAGACCGCGGTCTGCTCGTCGGTGCTGACCTCGGTGATCTCGGTACACAGGTTCGAGAGGTGGACGACGTTGCCGGCCTGGCCGGTCTGGTTGCACCTGGCGTTGGATGCGTCCTTGAACGTCATCCAGCCGTTGCCGGTCTGGGCCAGGGTCCGCATCATCTTGCCGTACAGGTCGCGCGCCCGGACCTGGCGGATGTAGCGTCCCTGCTCCTCGGCCGCCCGGTAGGCCCGGTCGAAGTCCGCGCCCCACAGATCCGGCAGCTCGGGGACCACGTCCGGATCGATCAGCGACCAGGTCTCGTCGGCCTCGACCCGGCGCATGAACTCGTCCGGGATCCAGTTCGCCAGGTTGAGGTTGTGCGTGCGCCGCGCGTCCTCGCCGGTGTTGTCGCGCAGCTCGAGGAATTCCTCGATGTCGGGATGCCACGGCTCGAGGTACACGCACGCGGCGCCCTTGCGGCGGCCGCCCTGATTGACCGCGGCGACCGACGCATCCAGCGTGCGCAGCCACGGGACGATGCCGTTGGACTGGCCGTTCGTGCCCCGGATCAGCGCGCCCCGGGACCGGACGCGCGACCAGCCGATCCCGATGCCGCCGGAGAACTTGCTGAGCCTGGCCACCTGCGCGTACCGGGCGTAGATGGAGTCCAGCTCGTCGCGGGGGGAGTCGACCAGGAAGCACGACGACATCTGCGGATGGCTGGTTCCGGAGTTGAACAGCGTCGGTGAGCTCGGCAGGTACGCCAGCGACGACAGCAGCCGGTAGAAGCCGATGGCCTCGGCCGGCGTCGCGGACAGGCCGCACGCGACCCGCAGCAGGAAGTACTGCGGGGTCTCGATCACCTGGCGACTGGCCGGATGCCGGATCAGGTAGCGGTCGTACACGGTCTTCATGCCGAAGTACTCGAATTCCAGGTCCCCGGCCGGGTCGATCGCGTCGTCGAGCTTGCGGGCGTTGTCCTTGACGAACTTCGCGGTCTCGTCGCCGATCAGGCCCTCGGCGTGGCCCAGGCTGACGGACTGGCTGAACGCGGCGATGCCCTGCCCGCGGACCTCCTTGCCGACGTAGGCGGCCAGCAGCCGCGCGGCGAGCCGGGAGTACTGCGGCTCCTCGCCGGTCATCTCCGCGGCGGTCTGGATCGAGAGCCGGTCCAGTTCCGCGGTCGTCGCGCCGTCGTACAGGCCGCTGATCGTCTTGGTCGCGACCCGCATCGGGTCGACATCGTCCAGGCCGCGGGCGCAGCGCTCGACGGCCCGCACGATCTTGTTGACGTCCACCGGCTCGGTGTCGCCGTTGCGCTTGCGTACCTGCATGCGGGCAGGCGTCGTCGTTCCCGTCATGGCTCTCTCCTCGCGAGCTCGTTGCGGAGTGGCGCGGGACGCGCGGGGAGCGACGGGAGCCGGGGCGGCCTGCGTCTAGCGACCGCCGCCTGAGCCCGTCAGCCGTCCCGCGCGGCCGGAGCCGCCGTACGTCGTGCCCGTACGGCGCGCTGGCAGGTCTTCGGACTCGCGGGCGTAGCGCCTGGCCGGGCGCTTCCTACTGGCCGTCGCTTCCCAGACCTCACTGGTCCAGTGCTGCTCGGGGTCGCACGCGCGCGACCCGGACGGCGGTCGTTCCCACTCACCGCTGCGGGGCAGTCCCGGATTCACACCGGGTTCCCTCTTGCCTCCGCGTGCCTGGATGGCTCGCGGAACCAGCTGCGGGATCACCATATGTAGGAAGCGGCGCGTTCCCAAGCACCAGATGTCGTGCCGGCGTGTCGGGCACGGACCCCGCCGTCTCGCATCGCCGGGCCGGCTGCCTCCGGGGGCGGCCGCCTCCGTTGATCAAGGTCGCCGGTCGCGGCGCCGCGGAACGCCGGGACATTGGGACCGATTGTCAGTGATATTCACTGAGGATCGGTCCCAATGAGTGGAGCGCTGCCGCGGGCGCCGGCGAGAGCTCGCCCTGGTACGGGAGTCTCGTGCCAGCCTGGTAGAAGTAACACGTGCCAGCGACAAGGAGGTCGGCGTGGCCATCAGTGCGAGCGAGGCTCGGTCGCGGCTGTTCCCGCTCATTCGGCAGGTCAACGACGACCACGAGCCGGTCAGGATCAGGTCCAAGGGCGGCGACGCCGTCCTCATGTCGGCCGAGGACTTCGACTCCTGGCAGGAGACTATCTACCTGCTCAGGTCTCCGGCTAATGCCCGGAGGCTCATGGAAGCGGTCGCCAGGGACAGGTACGGCGACAGCGGCGTTGCGAAGACCATGGAGGAGCTACACGCGCTGGCGGGCGAGTAGGTTGCGTACGACGATTACTCGCCTGATCGGCGAAATCCAGCGTGATCCCTTCGCCGGGATAGGCAAACCCGAGCCTTTGAAAGGCGACTTGTCGGGTTACTGGTCACGACGCATCGACGATGAACACCGGCTGGTCTATCGGGCCGACGAGAAGGAAGTGAAGATCCTCAAGGCCCGGTATCACTACACCGACTGAGATCCACCTGGTGGCTGCGTCAGCCGATCGGTGGATGCCGCTCATCGTCCGGCCGATGCTGAGGTTCAGCCTCTGTCGGGGATTCCTGGCTGGCTGGTCGATGTGGGCGGACGGCCGCCGTTGCGACGCTGAAGGCATGTCAGAAGTCAACGAGGTGCAGAGCCGGAACTCCGTCAGTGCCCAGGCAGGCGACATACGTGCGCTTGAGATCGATCCGTGGACCTAACGCGCGTAGATTCGAGGGCGGAGGCGTGATGAGCGGTCTTATGTCGCCCCCTTCCCGCTCCGGCCCGGACGGGCGGCGGGGCTACCCGATGACCGGCGTCATGCTGCCAAGCCCGGCGGCGGCACCCCGGCCGCAGGCGCAGGACTCGCGCTTCCTTCCGGCCGGCACCGTCACGATCCTCCCGTACGTGATGCTGGCCGTGTGCGTCATGCTCACCCTGGTCTTCCAGACCTCGACGCCCGGCACCATGGTCATCAACCTCGCGCTGAGCGCCCTCGCCGGGGCATGGATCCTGTGCCTGTTCACGCTGCACCCCGGCTGGCGCGACCGTCCGCGGATCATGGGCGTGTTCTACGTCGGGCTTCTCGTCATCATGGCGGTCCTGGTCGTCAGGGCGACCTGGTACGGGCTGTTCACGCTCACCGCGTGGTTCTACGCCGTCAGGCTCCTGCGCTGGCCGTGGCCGCTGCTCGGGGCGGCGGCCGTGGGGGTCATGGCCGCGATCTCGCAGACCTACGGCATCAACAAGGCGACCTCGATCGGGCTCTTCATCTTCGTCACCCTGGTCGCCGTGGAAGTCCTGCTCGGGTGCGGCTTCACCTACTTCATGTGGAGGAGCTCCGTGCAGGCCGAGAAGCGCATTCAGGCGGTCGCGGAGCTGAGTGAGGCCAACCGCAGGCTGGAGGCCTCGCTCGCCGAGAACGCCGGGCTGCAAGCGCAACTGCTGGCCCAGGCCAGGGAAGCCGGCGCCCTTGACGAACGGCATCGCATGGCGCGCGAAATCCACGACACGCTCGCGCAGGGGCTCGCCGGGATCATCACCCAGCTGCAGGCGGCCGAGCACGCCGCCGAGACTGCCGCGGCGTGGCGCCGGCATGTAAGTGCTGCCACGGCGCTGGCAAGGGAGAGCCTCTCCGAGGCGAGGCGGTCGGTCGACGCGCTGCGGCCCGAGCCGCTGGAGACCGCGCGGCTCAGCGACGCGCTGGCCGGCGTGGCCGAGCGCTGGTCGCAGCTGAACAAGATCGCAGTTCAGTTCACGGTGACCGGCACGGTGGGGCCGATCTGGCCGGAGGCAGAGCTCACGCTCCTGCGCACCGCGCAGGAGGCGCTCGCGAACGTGGCCAGGCACGCGCACGCCACCCGCGTCGGCCTGACCCTCTCGTACATGGAGGACGAGGTAGCCCTGGACGTGCGGGACGATGGCGCCGGCTTCGACGTGTCCCGGCTCGATCGGGCGGACGGTGCCGGCCCGGCCGACCGGCAGGACACCGCCGACGGCGGCTTCGGTCTGATCGCCATGCGCCAGCGGGTCGAGGGCCTGGCGGGCACGCTGCAGGTCGAGTCCGAGGTGGGCGGCGGCACCGCGATCTCGGCGTGCGTGCCCGCCCTGCCCGCGCTGCCCGCCGGGGCGGCCGGCGCTTCCGATCAGCCGACCGCATCGATTGGAGCCGACGCGTGAGCTCGCCCAGGATTGCCGCGCCCGGAGGCAGCGGCGACGCCGACCGAGGTGTCGCGGCCGGCCGCCGCGCCGTCGTCCGGTTGCTGATCGTCGACGATCACCCGGTGGTCAGGGACGGGCTGAGCGGAATGTTCGCCCGGGACCCGGCCTTCGAGGTGGTCGGCGAGGCCGGCGACGGTCTCGAGGCGGTCCGGCTGGCCCGCGCGCTCCAGCCCGATGTGATCTTGATGGACCTGCGGATGCCGGGGATGGACGGCGTGGCTGCCATAACGGAGCTCGCGCGCCACCATGTGGCCGCCAGGGTGCTGGTGCTCACGACCTACGACACCGACGGCTATGTCCTGTCGGCCATCGAGGCCGGAGCGACGGGTTACCTGCTCAAGGATGTCCCGCGGGACGAGCTGCGGCGGGCGGTGCAAGCCGCGGCCGACGGTCAGGCCGTGCTCGCCCCGTCGGTAGCGGCCCGCCTGATGAACCGCGTGCGCGCGCCCGAGGGCGAGACCCTCAGTCAGCGCGAGATCGAGGTGCTCGGGCTCATCGCGGCCGGCAACACCAACCGCGAGGCCGCCACGAGGCTGTTCATCAGCGAGGCGACGATCAAGACGCATCTGCTCCATATCTACGAGAAGCTCGGCGTCCGGGATCGCGCCGCGGCCGTGGCCGTGGCTTACAAACGCGGCCTGCTCAGCCCGGAACGCTAGGTCAGGCGGTCGCGGCGATCTGCCGCAGAATGCGCCGTCGCCGCCGGGCTCGCCTGGCCGCCGCGAGGCCGTGAATCGCCGCGCAGGCGCACGCCAGCGCGAGTAGCGGCAGCGGCCACGGCAGGGATGCGAGCGAGGCTGGAATTTGGCCGGCCGGGACAGCGATGGCGGCGACCGCGATGGCCATGGCCAGATTGCGGGCGGCGATCCGCCACGTGACGACGGTGCTCAGGTGGCCGAAGCAGCCGCAGGCGATGTCAAGATGGCGGATCAGCGCGCTCGCGACCGCGATCGACAGGGTCGTCAGCAGTGCCGCCGCTGCGATCGGTCCGATCCGGCCGAGGACGCCCAGCGCGAGCGCCAGGCCGCACGCCACCTCGATACCGGGCAGGGTCCTTGCCACCGGCCGGACCAGGGGCCCTGGCAGCAGCCGGTATGAGGCCAGCCAGACCTGCTGCCAGGTCTCCGGTGAGACCAGCTTCAGCAGCCCGGCCGCGACGAGGATCCCGCCGGCCACCAGCCGGACCGATAGGTCAATTGCCGTCCAGACGGCCATTTCCAATTGCCTTACTCAATTTGGAGTGAATTTCATCGGGCTACAATTACCAACCCTACGGGCAGAGGGAGATTTCACGAACGTGAATGTCACGCTGGCCGGTGCCTTTAGCATCGACACCGGACGCGAGAGCATGCACATTTATCTCGCGATGGCGCTGCAGCGGGCCGGGGCCAGGGTGGGCCTGCGGCCGACTTACGTCGACCTTGCTGGCTGCCCGGAGCCGTTCGTCGCGCTGTACGCGCGGTCGCATCCGCACATCGACGGCCCGGTCGTGCGGTCTACCTGGGATGGCGGCAGCCTCGACTGCTTTGCCGGCCCCCCGCTGTTCGTGCGGGCCGTCTACGAGGCCACCGAGCTGCCGGCGGGCTGGCCGGCCGTGCTGAACCGGACTCAGGGCGTCATCGTTCCCAGCTCGTTTGTCGCGGATGCCTGCGCCGCGTCGGGAGTGACCGCGCCCGTCCACGTGGTGCCCGACGGTGTCGATCCGGCGGCCTACCCCTACCTGACGCGGCCGGCCCGCGAGGGCCTGACGACGCTGGTGGTGGCCGCCATCTGGGAAGACGAGCCCGATGACCGCAAGCACGTGCTGCAGGCGGTGCGCGCCTGGCAGCTGGCGTTCGATGGCGATCCGACGGCCAGGCTCATTCTCAAGCTGCGCCTGGTCCCCGGCTCCGGCCTGCGGCTGGTACGCAGCCTGCCGCTCCGCGATCCGCGGGTGACCCCGGTCTTCGGGGTCGAGCAGACGCACGGCATCGCGCACTGGTACCACCAGGCGGACGTGCTGCTAGCGCTGGGCAGCGAGGGCTTCGGGCTGCCGATGATCGAGGCGATGGCGACCGGGCTCCCGGTCATCGCGCTGGCGGCGGACGGCCAGAAAGACGTCTGCGACCAGGCCACCGGCCTGGTGCTGCCGGTGCGGCCGGCCGGTCTGGAAGAGCACCGCCACGAAGGGCGGGCGCGGTGCGGGCTGCGGTCCGTTCCGGACATCGACCAGGCCGCGGCGCACCTGCGGTGGATCGCGAGCCACCGGGACGAGGCCGCCGCCATCGGCAAGACCGCCTCGCAGTGGGTTCACGCCCGGCGGAACGTGTGGGACTGCGGCCCGGCAGTGCTCGCCGTACTCGGCGAGCGGCGGCGCACGGCCCGGCTCCGGCGCCGGATGCCGAACCGGGCCCGCCCGGAGTGCCGGCCGATCACCTCAAGAACTCCCGGCCCGTAGTCCCAGACGTTGCGATGATGATGGACCCACTCGGACGCCGCCCGGCCCATCGCCGCTGCCTCGGCGCGGTGTCCGGCGACCCAGCGCAGCTTCGCGGCGACGTCGTCGACCGAGGGGACGCCGCGCACGCCGCACGGCTCGCGGCCCTCGTGGAGATGCTGCTCGAAGCGCGCGGGCGGCACGGCAAGCACGAGCCCGGCGGCATCGGTGCAGACGTCGCGCTGCCCCTCCGATGAGAGCGCGATGACCGGCAGCCCGGTCGCCATCGCCTCGATCATCGGCAGCCCGAAGCCCTCGCTGCCGAGCGCCAGGAACACATCGGCCTGCCCATACCAGTGCGCGATCCCGCGGGTGCGTTCCTCCGCGGTCACCAGGGTGATGCGGGGATCGTCCGGGAAGTCCTCCGGCTCGCCCCAGCGGCATTTGAGGATCAGGCGGGCGTCATCGTCGCCTTCAAACGCCCGCTGCCACGCCGCTATCCCTTCGGGCAGGTGCTTGCGATCGGCCAGGCCCGGCAGGCCGTAGTTCCGGTTGTAGACGGCGGCCACGATCAGCGTCGTGACGCCGCGGCGTTCCGGTCTGGTCAGGAGCGGATAGGACTGCGGGTCGATGCCGTCGGGCACGACCTCCACGGGGACGCTGACTCCGCTCGTGCGCATGACGTCGGCTACGAACCGCGTGGGCGCGATGATCGCGCGAGCCCGATTGAGCCGCGCCGCCCAGCCCGCCGGCAGCTGGCTCGCCTCGAACATCGACCTGACGAACAGGTCGGAGCCTGCGTAGCACTCCAGGTCCGGCCGCATCCAGCTGGAGTACACGACCGGGCCGCCCAGGTGCGGCGCCGACCGGGCCCACAGGCCAAGCAGCTCGCCTGAGCAGCCCGAGACATCCAGGTACTGCGGCCGGAGATACACCCTGGCTCCGGCGCGGTGCATTCCGAGCGCCAGGTACTCATTCATCGAGGCGTAACCAGAATAGACCGCGAATTCCCCGACAACCGTTATCGCCATTAATTTCCCCGCTGAGCTTTGGCAACTGGCTGCGGGAAACTTTATTGGGAGCTGTCGCTAACTGAGCCCGGCCTGACCAAGGAACGCGAGCTGGGCGAGGAAATGCCGGGTGCCGCCGCCCTCGTGGCCGTTGTACGGATACACGGCGATGTCCTTCGGCCCGGCGTAGTGGTTGAAGGCGGCGAAGACCGTGGACGCCGGCGTGACGGTGTCGGCGAGGCCGACCGAGAACAGGGCGGGCGCAGTGGCGTGCTTGCCGTGATTGACGACGTCGATGTAGGCCAGCGTGGTGAAGGCCTGCTCGGCCCGGTCCGGGTTGACCCGGCAGAACTCGGCCAGCTCCCGGTACGGAAGCGTGTCGGTGACGTCCAGGGCGCGCCGCGGATGAGCCAGGAACGGCACGTCGGGCAGGGCCGCGGCGACGTCGCCCGCGAGGTGCGCGGCGGCGATCGCCAGCGCGCCGCCCTGACTGCCGCCGGCGGTGACCACCGGGCGCCCCGCGGCCGAGGGATGCGCCCGCACCGCATCGACCGCGCGGGCCGCGTCGATGAACAGCCGGGTGTAGTAGTGCTGGTGCGGGTCGGCGATGCCCTGGGTGAGGAAGCCCGCCGCGCGCGGCGCGCCATCACCGCCGGGGTCGGCCGTGTCGGCGCTGCGCCAGGCGCCGCCCTGCCCGCGGCAGTCCATGATCAGGTGCGGGTGCCCGGCACAGCTCCAGGTCAGCCAGTCGAACGGGTCGCCCCGGCCGCCGCCGTAACCCACGTACTGCACGATCACCGCCGCACCGGGCTCGGCCCGGTGCGGCACCAGCAGCCAGGCCCTGACCGGGTCGCCGGCGTAGCCGGCGAACGTGACATCGAAGACGGCCGCGTGCCGCGCCTGGCTGTCGGCCGGCACGAACTCCGGCTCGCTCCGGTCGGTCCGCGCGGCACCGAGCTCGCCGGCCCAGAACTCGCCGAAGTCGGCGGGCTCGGCGATGTCGGGCCGGTAACGCTGCAGGTCGGAAAGCGGGAGGTCGGCGAGCACGGGGGTCCTCGGGGGCTGCGGTGGGCGCGATCAGGTCAGCCTACGGCGTCAGGCCTTGATCGAGCCGGCCAGTCCCGACAGGCCGCCGACGATACGGCGCTGCGCCAGCGCGAAGAACGCGAGCGCGGGCAGCATCGACAGCGCCGTGAACGCGAAGACCGCCGCCGTGTCCTGTGAGTACGTCGACTGGAACGTGGAGACGCCGAGCGGCAGCGTGTAGTGCGTGGGGTTCGTGAAGACCAGCAGCGGGAGCAGGTAGGCGTTCCAGCTGGTGACGAACGCCAGGATGGCCACCGTCATGAGCGCCGGGCGCGAGAGCGGGACCATGATCTTCATGAAGAACGTGTACCGGCTCGCGCCGTCGACGACGGCAGCGTCCTCGAGTTCGCCAGGGATCGCCCGCATGAACGGCCGCAGGATGATGACCGTGATCGGCAGCGCGAAGGCCGCCTCCGGCAGCGCCACGCCGAGCCAGTTGTCGAGCAGGTGGATCTGCTTGTCGAGGAAGTACACCGGCAGCGACGCGACGTTCGGCGGGAAGAGCAGCCCGACGGCGAACAGCATGTACCAGGCGTCGCGTCCGGGGAAGCGGTACCGCGCCAGCGCGAACGATGCCATCGATCCGCATCCGACCGCGAGCGCGGTGACCACGAACGCGATCAGCGCGCTGTTGCCGAGGTTCTGCCAGAAGGTGGCAGAGGTCAGAATCGACTTGTAGTTCTCCCAGACCCAGGGATGCGGCAGGCCGTTGGGGGAGACGTTGAGCTGGGCGGTGGTACGGAAGCCGCCGACGATCACGTAGAGCATCGGCACCAGCGTGATCGCGACGATCACCAGCGCGACGAGGTAGCTCAGCGGGATCGCGGGCTTGACGCGCCCAGGCCGCCCGGCGGGCGCGGCCGGACGGGGCGCGGCCTGCACTGCTGCGGTCAACTCAGATCACCTCACTGCCCTGGTCAGTGCGCCCTCGGTGTCGCGGCGTAGCACGAACCGCTGGTAGGCAAACGCGAGCACGAAGCTGATGACGAACAGGATGACGGCGGCGGCGCTGCCGTAGCCGAACTCCAGGCTGCGGAAGCCGAAGAAGATCATGTAGGTCACCATCGTGCTGGACGCGTTGGCCGGCCCGCCGAGCGTCATGATCCAGACCAGGTCGAAGACCTGCAGCGAGCCGATCATCGACAGGAAGATCCAGATTCTGATGGTCGGCCCGAGCAGCGGCAGGGTGATGTGCCGCGTGGTGCGCCACGCGGACGCCCCGTCGATCGCGGCCGCCTCCCTGAGCTCGGCCGGTATGCCTTGCAGGCCGGCCAGCAGCAGGATGATCCCGAAGCCGATGAACTGCCACGTGAGCACCACGAACATCGTGTACAGGACGATGTTGGGGTCGGCGAGCCAGTCCTTGATCTCGCCGCCCAGCCCGACCGCCTGCAGGAGAGCGTCGATAAACCCGCCGGGCTGCAGGATGAGCAGCCACAGCACCGCGGTGGTTGCCTGGGACACGACGTAGGGCGCAAACACCGCCATACGCAGGAACGAGCTGCCGCGCATCTTACGGTTGAGCAGCAGGGCTATCGCGACGCTGATCGGGAGCTGGATGACCAGCGACAGCACGGCGATGATCACGTTGTGCCAGAGCGAGGACCGGAAGACCGGGTCCGCCAGCACCAGCTTGTAGTTGTGCAGGCCGGTGAAATCGGACAGCGGCCCGTAGCCGGTCCAGTTGAACAGCCCGTAGTACGCGGCGATGCCGATCGGCAGCAGCACGAAGATCGTGAAGAGCGCGAGCGCCGGTCCGAGCAGCACTGTCAGCTCGACGAAACGCCGGCTGGGCCAGCTGCGGCGCCGCCCAGGCGAAGGGGGCGGAGCGACGGCCGGTATGACCTCGGCCGTCGCTCCCTTCAGTTCGGTCATTACTGCTGCGCGGCGGCCTGGTCAATGGCCGTGACGATGGACTGCGGAGATGTGGTGCCGGGCTTGGCGAAGAAGTCCGCTACCGCCGAGTCGAGCGCGGTGCCCACGTTCGTCGGCCAGGCGAGGTCGAGGTACTCCTGGACGAAGGACGAGGACTTGCTGGCCTGGAGCACCTGCTGATCGGCCGGCAGGGTCACCGCCGACGCGGCCGCCGGGTTGGCGGGCAGGAGGCTGGCGCCGACGATCAGCTTCTGCGCCGCGGTGCTGTCGAGGTACTCGAGGAAGTCGGCGCAGGCCGGCTCGGGCGCGCTCGTCGAGCACGAGTTGCCATCGCTGCCGCCGAGGAGGGCCGCTGCATTGCCCGGTGCGCCCGGCACCGCGGGGAACGGGAACCAGCCGATCTCGGTGGTGTCCGTCTTCCACTGACTGCTGGAGACCAGCGCCTGGAACACGCTCGGGTCCCAGTCGCCCTGCAGTTCCATGGCGGCCTTGCCATCCGCGACCATGCCGGCCGAGCTTCCGGCGCCGGTCTGGGCCGGCGTGTTGAGGAACGCGGGCTGGAACGGGTTGGAGGCCATGAACGCCTTGAGGTCGGTACCGGCCTTGGCGAAGCACGGGTAGTTCGCCGAGACGTTCTTGACCGCGGCCTCCAGGGTGGAGACGGAGCACTCGCGGACCGCGAAGTAGTCGTAGTAGAACGCGTCCGGCCACTGGTCCTTGCTGCCGACCGCGATCGGGGCGATGTGCGCCGCCTTCAACTTGGTGACGTCCGCCTCGAGCTGCGGGATGGTCGACGGCGTCGAGGTGATGCCGGCCCTGGCGAACAGGTCCTTGCGGTACCAGAAACCCACCGTGTGCAGGTCATAGGGGACACCGTACTGGTGTCCGTTGATCTGCCAGGCCTGTGCCTGCGCCCCGAGCTCGCCGATCCAGCTGGACACATAGGGCGTCAGGTTCGCCAGCAGGCCGGACTTGACCTGGGTCGCCATGAAGCCGCCGCCGCGCTGGAAGAAGATGTCCGGCGCGCTGTTGCCCTGGAGCGCCACTTGAATCTTGGTGTCGTACTGCTCGTTCTGAATCGGGACGTAGGAGAACGAGACATTCGGGTGGCTGGCGTGGTAGCTCTTCATGAGCTGCTGGAAGACGCCGAGCAGCGGGTTGGCGTTGGCGTTACTCCAAAAGGTGAGCGTGACCTTGCCGGTGGATGAGCTGGCACCGTGTGACGGGCCCGGGCTGCCGCAAGCAGCGAGGGCGGCCGCGGCGGTCAGCGCCGCGGCCAGCGCTAGGTATTTCCGGGTGCTGCGCATGTTGGTCATCTCCTGACGATGAGCCGGAGTGGGGGGTGTAGCACCGCGCCACCAGGTTGTCGAAAGATTCAGGAATATTTCGGCGTGGCGTTATCGTAGGAACCCGCCTGGCTGCGGTCAACCCCTTCTTTGAGAGTCGTTACGGACTCTTCGCCTGCTGCTCAGATATGGGTCTTGCGCTCCGATAGTCCGGTCGATTAGTTTCGGAGCCCTAGCCAGCACCTGCGGCTGACGGCGTGCGAGCGTGTCGGGCGCGTTACCGGCAGTGTCGGCTTGGGGCCAGGATGGGAAGCGCCAGTGGCGCACCGTTGGTAAGGGGTTGATGGTGTCGTGCCGAGTGAGCCGGTTAGCCGCGGCGATGGGTCAGACGTGCCCGCCCCACGTCGGCCAACGCTGGCTGCCATCGCTGCCGAGGCGGGTGTCTCGCTGCCGACGGTTTCGAAGGTCGTCAACGGGCGACCGGACGTCGCGCCTGACACGCGGGCGCGGGTCGAGCGGCTGCTGGGCGAGCGGAGGTACCAGCGGCCGGGTATCAGGCGCGGGCGCCGCGTCGGCCTGATCGACCTGATCTTCAACGGACTCGACAGCCCGTGGGCAGTGGAGATCCTGCGCGGCGTCGAGGATTACTGCGCGGACCATGCCATGGGCGCGGCGGTCTCGGCGGTGCGTCACGGCAGCGCGCGCCCGGCCACCTGGACGAGCGCGCTGGCTAGCCACGACACCGACGGGGTAATCCTCGTGACCTCCGAGCTCACGATGCCCGAGCTGCGCCAGGTCCGGGAAGAGTCGATCCCGCTGGTGGTTGTGGACCCGGCCAACATGCCCGATCCCGATGTGCCGAGCGTCGGCGCTACCAACTGGGCCGGCGGCCTGGCCGCGACCGACCACCTGCTCAGCCTCGGGCATACCCGGATCGGGGCCATCTCGGGCCCGCCCGACTACCTGTGCAGCCGGGCCCGGGTCGACGGCTACCGCTCGGCCCTGGAGCGGGCAGGCGGCCGGTTCGATGAGACCCTCGTCCGGCACGGGGACTTCATGCACGAGGGCGGCTTCCTGTGCGGCAGCGAGCTGCTGGCCCTCGACGAGCCGCCGACGGCGATCTTCGCGGGCAGCGACCAGCAGGCGCTCGGTGTGTATGAGGCGGCGCGCCAGCGTGGCCTGCGGATCCCGCAGGATCTGTCCGTGGTCGGGTTCGATGACCTGCCCGCGGCGCGCTGGGTGTCGCCGCCGCTGACGACGATCAGGCAGCCGCTGGCGGACATGGGCCGGGTCGCCGCGGAGATGCTGGGCGATCTGATTGAGGGCGTTCCGCTGCGCAGCCAGCGGGTCGAGCTGTCGACCGAGCTCATCGTCAGGGAATCGACCGCCAGGCTGTCAGCGTGAGGCCGGCGAGTCAGCAGGTAACGGCGGCCGTGGCCGCGCCGGCGAGCGGGGAGGCCGACTCCGCCGCGCGCACGCAGGCCTTTCGCGACGTCACGGTGCCGGTCGCCGACCGGGTGGCCGACCTGCTGGCGCGTATGACCCTCGCGGAAAAGCTCGCTCAGCTCGCCAGCGTGTGGCTGAGCGACGGCGAGGGCGTCGCACCGCCGCGCGGCGAGTTCGCCAGTGACATGCCGCCGTTTGCCGAGCTCATCGAGCACGGGCTAGGGCAGCTGACCAGGGTCTTCGGTACCAGCCCGGTCTTGCCGGGGCAGGGCGTCGCTCAGCTCGCCGAGCTGCAGTCCCAGATCCGGCAGCGGAGCCGGTTCGCGATCCCCGCAATCGCGCACGAGGAGTGCCTGACCGGATTCGCCACCTGGACGGCGACGGCATTCCCGACGCCGTTTGCCTGGGGCGCATCCTTCGACCCCGGCCTGGTGAATCAGATGGCCGCGGCGATCGGGACCAGCATGCGCGCGGTCGGCGTGCACCAGGGCCTGGCCCCGGTGCTCGACGTGGCGCGCGATCCCCGGTGGGGCCGGGTCGAGGAGACGATCGGCGCGGATCCCTACCTGGTCGCGATGATCGGTACCGCGTACGTGCGGGGCCTGCAGTCCGCCGGCGTGATCGCCACTCTCAAGCACTTCGCCGGCTACTCCGGCTCGGGCGCGGGCAGGAACATGGCACCGGTGAGCGCCGGCCCGCGCGAGCTCGCCGATGTCTTCCTGCCGCCGTTCGAGATGGCGCTGGCCGAGGGCGGAGCGCGTTCGGTCATGCACTCCTACGCCGCCATCGACGGGGTGCCGCCGGCGGCGGACTTCGCGCTGCTGACGGGCTTGCTCCGGGAGGAGCTCGGCTTCGACGGCGTGGTGGTCTCTGACTATTACGGGGTTTCCTTCCTGGAGACGCTGCACGAGGTGGCCGGCTCGCCCGGTCAGGCGGCCGCGCTCGCGCTGCGGGCCGGAGTCGACGTGGAGCTGCCGAACGTGCGGTGCTACGGCGAGCCGCTGGCCGCCGCCGTGCAGGCCGGCGAGGTGCCCGAGCAGCTGGTCGACCGGGCCGTCACGCGGGTGCTCAGGCAGAAGTTCGAGCTGGGCCTGCTCGACTCGGCCGAAGCCGATGACAGTGCCGCCGCAATCGACCTCGACCCGCCGGAGAACCGGGAGCTGGCCCGGCGGCTGGCCGAGAACTCGATCGTCCTGCTTGCCAACAGCGCGGGCGCGCTGCCGTTGCCGGCGGAGGCCAAAATCGCGGTCGTCGGCCCCCTCGCGGCCGACCCGCTCGCGTACTTCGGCTGCTACACCTTCCCCCGGCACGTGGGGCACGAGCATCCCGGCACCGGCGCCGGCGTTGCCGTCGTTCCGCTCATCGATGCGCTCCGCGCGGAACTGCCGCACGCGCTGATCGAGCACGCGCGCGGCTGCGACGTGCGCGGCGACGACCGGTCCGGCTTCGAGGCCGCCCGGAGCTGCGCGCGGTCGGCCGACGTCGTGCTCGCGGTGCTCGGCGACGAGGCCGGGCTCTTCGGCCGGGGCAGCTCGGGTGAGGGCTGCGATGCGAGCGACCTGCGGCTGCCGGGCGTGCAGGCCGATCTGCTCGCGGAGCTGGTCGAGACCGGCAGGCCCGTGGTGGCGGTGCTGATTACCGGCCGCCCGTATGCCATCGGGACGGTCGCTGGCCGGCTGGCGGCCGCGGTTCAGGCATTCTTTCCTGGCCAGGAGGGCGGCGGCGCGCTGGCCGGGGTGCTCTCCGGCCGCATCGTCCCGAGCGGCAAGCTGCCCATGGAGCTGCCGCTCCTCGCGGGGGCGGACCGGCCCTGCTATCTCGCGCCGCTGCTCGGGACGCGCAACGAGGTGAGCTCGGTCGACCCGACACCGCTGTTCCCGTTCGGGCACGGCCTGTCCTACACCGAGTTCGAGTACTCAGACGTGTGCGTGCGGGCGGCGGACGGCAGCCCTGGCACGACGATCGCGACCGACGGCGCGGCCGAGGTCGCGTGCACGGTGCGCAACGCCGGGGCGCGGCCAGGCACCGAGGTCGTCCAGCTGTACCTGCGCGACCCGGTCGCGCAGGTCATCCGGCCGGCGCGGTACCTGGCGGGGTTCGCCCGGGTGCCGCTCGACCCCGGCCAGGCCCGCCGGGTGGTCTTCCGGCTGCACGCGGACCGCACCGCCTTCACCGGCCTGTCCGGCACCCGGGTGGTCGAGCCGGGGCTGATCGAGATCGCTATCGGTTCCTCCTCGGCGGATCTGCGCCTGCACGGTGAGATGGAGCTTGTCGGACCGCAGCGGACCGTCGGCTCCCAGCGGGTCCTGTCCACACCAGTGGACGTGCTTGACCACTGACGCCCGGCGGCCCCGACAATGGACCGGGAAAGGGCCCGCATGCTGGTAGCCGGAGTAGATTCCTCGACGCAGTCGACGAAGGTCGTGCTCTGCGACGCGGCGGACGGCACGGTCGTCGCCACCGGGAGCGCGCCGCATCCCGGCGGCACGGAGTGCGACCCGCGCGCCTGGTGGGACGCGCTGCAGCTAGCCGGGGACGGCCTGCTGGACCGGGCCGCGGCCGTCGCGGTGGCCGGGCAGCAGCACGGGTCGGTGGTACTCGACGCGGACGGGACGGTCATCCGGCCCGCCCTGCTGTGGAACGACCTGCGCTCGGCGGGGGCAGCCGACGATCTCGTCCGGGAGCTTGGTGGTCCGTGCTGGTGGGCCGAGGTCACCGGCAGCGTGCCGACGGCGTCATTCACGGTCACTAAGCTGCGCTGGCTGGCCGACCACGAGCCGGCCAGCGCCGCCAGGATCGCCACGGTCCTGCTGCCGCACGACTACCTGACCTGGCGCCTCGGCGCGGCCGAGCCGGTGACCGACCGGGGCGACGCCTCCGGTACGGGCTACTTCGCCACCGCCAGGGGCCAGTGGCTGCCGGAAATCGTGGCGGCCGCGCTCGGTCATGAGGCCGGTCTGCCCCGGGTAGCGGCGCCGGGGGAGGCGGTCGGGCAGGCCGCCGGCGGTGCGGTGCTCGCGCCGGGGACCGGGGACAATATGGCGGCCGCGCTCGGCCTTGGTCTCGAACCCGGCGAGGTGGCCGTCTCGATCGGCACCTCGGGCACGGCGTTCGCGGTCACCGCGGTGCCGGCCGCCGACCCGTCCGGGTCCGTCGCCGGGTTCGCCGATGCGACGGGCCGGTTCCTGCCGCTCGTCTGCACGGTGAACGCCGGCCTGGTGATGTCGGCGGTCGCCGCGATGACGGGCACTGACCTCGCCGGGCTGGACGAACGCGCGCTGGCCGCCGCCGCGGGCGCGGGCGGGATTGCGCTGCTGCCGTACTTCGACGGGGAGCGCACGCCGAATCTCCCGCTGTCGACCGGGGTGATCTCCGGGCTGACCACGCGCAATGCGACGCCGGAGAACCTGGCGCGGGCAGCGGTCGAGAGCGTGCTGTGCTCCCTCGCTGACGCTGCCGGGCTGCTTACCGGCTACGGCGTTGACCGGCGCCGGGTCCTGCTGATCGGCGGCGGCGCCCGCTCGGCCGCCGTGTGCGCTCTGGCGCCGGGCATCTTCGGCGTCGACGTCGACGTGCCCGAGCCGCAGGAGTACGTGGCGCTCGGGGCCGCGCGGCAGGCCGCGTGGGCGCTGGCGGGGACGGCGGAGCCGCCGGCCTGGCCCGCGCCGCCCGCGCGCAGGTACTCGGGTGCGTCGCAGCCGGAGGTCGCCGCGCGGTACGCGGCGCTGCGTGCGGCCACATCCTCCTGGGCCGGTGGCCTGCCGCCACCGGATTGACGAAGGGAACCTTGATCATGAACGCTGACCGGTACGCGCCGACGCCCGCCGACCGCTTCTCGTTCGGCATCTGGACCGTGGGCTGGCAGGGAGTCGACGTGTTCGGCCCGGCGGTGCGCCCGCCGATGCCGGCCGACCGTGCGGTCCGCAAGCTCGCGGAGCTTGGCGCCTACGGTGTCAACTTCCACGACAACGACGTGTTCGACTTCGACGCCGGCGAGGCCGAGCGCGACAAGCGGATCGCGGAGTTCCGGCAGGCCCTGACCGACACCGGGCTCGTCGTGACGACCGCGACGACGAACCTGTTCAGCCACCCGATGTTCAAGGAAGGCGCGTTCACCGCCAATGACCGGGACGTGCGGCGGTTCGCGCTGGCCAAGGTAATGCGCAACCTGGACCTGGCGGCCGAGCTTGGGGCCGGGGTCTATGTGTGCTGGGGCGGCCGGGAAGGCGCCGAGTCCGGGGCCAGCAAGGACGTGCGTGCCGCGCTCGACCGCTACAAGGAGGCCCTGGACGTGCTGTGCGCCTACGTCCTGGACCACGGGTACGGGCTGCGGTTCGCGATCGAGCCGAAGCCCAACGAGCCGCGCGGCGACATCCTGCTCCCCACGGCCGGCCACGCCCTGGCCTTCATCACCGAGCTTGAGCATCCCGAGCTCGTCGGCATCAACCCCGAGGTCGGCCACGAGGAGATGGCCGGCCTCAACTACGCCCACGCGATCACGCAGGCGCTCTGGCACGGCAAGCTGTACCACATCGATCTCAACGGCCAGCACGGCCCGCGCTACGACCAGGACCTGCGGTTCGGCGCCGGGAACGCGCGCGGCGCCTTCTGGGTGGTCGATGCGCTCGAGGCCGGCGGCTACGACGGCCCGGTGCACTTCGACTACAAGCCGCCCCGCACCGAGGACGACGACGGGGTCTGGGACTCGGCCGCCGCCTGCATGCGCAACTACCTGATCCTGCGCGAGAAGGTACGGGCGTTCCGCGCCGATCCCGAGGTCCAGGCCGCGCTCGGAGCGGCGCGCGTGGACCAGCTGGCGGTGCCGACGCTGGCGGCCGGCGAGAGCTGGCGCGACGTCGCCGGGATCGCCGTCGACACCGCCGCGCTAGCCGCGCGCGGCATGGCCTTCGAGCGGCTCGACCAGCTGGCCCTGGAGCACCTCTACGGGGTGCGCTAGCGCTCAGGGTGACAGCGGCGCCGTGGTCCACATCGCCGGGTCGGGCCCGAGCAGCCGGAGGTCATGGGCGAAGACGGCGGTCGGGCTCAGCGGCGCCTGCGGGCTCCAGGTCTGCAGGTACACGTACAGCCCGTCGGCGTCGGGGGAGAAGAGGGTCTGCTTGCCCGGGTCGGGCGGCGTGTTCAGGTACGCGCGGTCGCCGTTGATGACCGAGGACGGGCAGGTTGTGGGCGTGCTGTCCTTGGCCGTCGGCTTGGATGCGGGCTTGCTGTTCTTGCCGGCCCGCACCGCCGGGGAGGTGGCGATCCGGCACTTCGGGCCCTGGACCGGCTGGGTGCTGGTGATGATCGTCAGCGGGTTGCGCAGCGGGGTGCCCGGCAGATTGGCCGGGCTGCCGATGACCAGCTCGTCTTGCGTCGGCTCCTGCACGCCCGGTGCCGGCTGGACGACCGACGCGTACAGGACGTCGCTCCACGCCGACGGCAGGCCGGTCAGCCGGACGGGGAACCGCAGGCTGGCCGTCTGGTTGTAGCGCAGGGACCCGGCGACCCGGACCAGGTCGGCGGGCGTGCCGGTGGATTGCACCAGCGCCCACCCGCCGCGGGCGTACTGGAACGCCAGTACGCGGCGGATGCCGGCAAGCGCGCGCAGCCGGCTCAGGTTGCCGCCGGTGAAGTCGGCCCAGTACGCCGGCTGGCCCTGCACGTCCGGCGCAGTGCCGGTCACCGTCATCTGGGCCCTCGTGCTCGCCGTGGTGGCGCCGCAGGACAGGCTCGCGGACTTCAGCGTGCACCAGCCGGCCGCGTAGAGCACGACCTGGGTGGCATCGACCTGGACCCCGGCGGGGGAGGGGGTCGAGGCCCGGAGCATGAGGGTGGTGCGCCAGTCGTTGGAACCCACCAGGCGGGGCTGGTAGGGGTACCAGGTCATGGCCGCGTACGGCACCAGCGGATTGAAGCGCTGCGGGGCCGGCCCGGCTTGTGCGGTCGGCTGGCGCGGGGAGGCGGCGACGACGGCCAGCACCACCCCGACGACCGCGGCGGCGGCGAGGACCGGGCTGCCGATGGCGCCGGCCCGGCGCCGGAGCAGCCGGGCCCGGCCGATGCGCCGGGCGGCCGGGATGCTGATGGGCGCGGGCGGCAGTTCGGTGGCGGCCTGCCGCTTGAACAGGACGCGGAGGTCAGACTCACGCACGGCGGGGTCCCTTTCCAGTGGTGGCTGCGGACTTGCCGCCCAGCCGGCCGCGCAGGGCGGCGATCGCCTTCGCGGTCTGGCTCTTGACCGTGCCGGTGCTGCAGCCGAGCGCGGCGGCCGTCTGGTCGATGTTGAGGTCGCAGTAGTAGCGCAGGACCAGCACAGCCCGCTGGCCCGGCGGGAGGGCCGTCACGGCGGCCTGCAGGTCCATCAGGCCGTCGCGATCGGCCGTCAGGATGGGCGTCTCTGGCAGGTGGTCGGTGACGCTGACGCGCCTGGTCCAGCCGCTGCGCCGCTCGTGCAGGAACTCGCGGACCAGGATCGCGTTCACGTAGGCGTCGGTGTTATCTGCCGCCGACGCCTTGGCCCAGCGCATGTAGACCCGGATGACCGCCTGCTGGACAAGATCATCGGCGCGGTGCCGGTCCTGGCACAGCAGGAGCGCGAGCCGGCGGAGCGCGGGCAGCCGCGATTCGACGTACTCGGAGTAGTCGGCATCGCGCTGATCGGTCAAGGACCGGGTCTTTCTGCGGGGTAACTAGTCACACTCTGCGGAGGCGTGCAGGGAGCGCTGAGGTTGTCTGCAGATGCTAAGAAGTTCGGGCGCCCGAAGCAAAGGGGCCCGGCTGCCAGCTGGCAGCCGGGCCCTCGTTGCCTCTGATCAGCGGTGATGTCTTCCGATCGGAATAATCCGGTAGAGGGCCACGCCCTCGGCCGGGACCGTGGCGGTGATCACCCCGGCCGCCGATATGCGGAAGATTCGCGCGTGGCCGGCGATCACCGACTGGCTGCCCCACAGGTCCTCCACCAGGTAGCCGCGGGGGTCGGGCGGCAGTCCGATGGCGGCGGCAGTGGTGGTGATCGTGACGGGGGCCGAGCTCAGCGTCGTCGTCGTGTTGAACAGCCCGACGACGCCGTCGCCCCGGCGGCGCTCGACCTTGGCGAACACCTGATGGCCCGCGGCCCGGCCGGGCCGGCCGACGTCGGCGATCCTGGAGGCGTCGATCGCGTCCTGGTCGACGGCGATGACCTGCCGGTTCATCAGCAGCCGGCGGTCCCTCGGAGTCAGCCCGGCGCTGCTGCCGTAAGCGTTGGTCACGCCCTTGGTGAGGTCGACGCCGAGGATGAGCGGGGCCGAGCCCAGTGACCACAGGCTCAGCTGGGACTCGGACGCGGCCAGGGACATGCCGGAATCGGCGCTGCCATCGCCGACCTCGATCGAGTCGTAGTCGTTGAATCCGTCCGGCCCGCCGTACGGCTGCCAGTCGGCGACGCCGTTGAAGCGGTCGCTCCAGTGGCTATAGCTCGTCATCGGGAACACGCTGAGGCAGCCGGTGAAGGGCGGTGCGTTGCAGCTGTTGGCCGAGCCCTCGTCCGGCCCGTTGATCTCGATGTCGGGAGTGAACTCCCACTGGTTGGCGTACTTCTTCAGGGTCGGCGCGAGCTTGATGGTGTAGCTGCCCTGGGTGATGTTCAGCACCATCGCCCGGCCGGAGTGGTGGATCGCGGCCTGCCAGGCCCGGACGTCCGCGCCGTTGCCGTTGGTGATGCCGTCCAGCTTGACGTAGTCGACGCCCCAGGAGGCCAGCTCGTCGACGACGGAGTCGAGGTAGGCGCGCGCCCCTGGCTTCGCGTAGTTGATTCCCACCATCCCGCCGCAGTTGTAGTTGTTCTCCTGCGTCTTGGTGGCGATCTGGTCGGCGGTGTCATGGGTGCCGAGGATCGGAGTGTTCTTGGCCACCGCCTGCTGTGAGATGCCGGGGGTCATGTAGATGCCGAACTTCAGCCCGAGGCGGTGCACGTAGGCGGCCAGTGCCGCGACGCCGTTCTTGTGGCCGACGTTCGGATAGCTGGCCGTGTTGACGACCCAGCGGCCGTACTTGTCGACGTTCGGCCCCTGCGGCCCTGGGCACTGATACCAGCCGTCGTCGATATTGACATACCGGTAGCCAACCGACCGCAGGCCGGTGCTAATCAGCGCCCGCGCTTCGCCGCGGACCTGGGCGGCATCAACGCCGAGCCGCAGGAAACTCCAGCCGCTCCAGCCCATGACGGGCGTCGGATCAGGTCCGCCCGGATACGCCGTGGCCGCCTGAGCCGCCGGAGCGCTACTCAGGACGGGCGTGGCGGCAACTGCCGCGAGCGGAAGCGCCAGGACCCAGGCCGCCAGGCCCGTGGTCAACCGTCTCATAACTCCTCCATTGGTATAGCTCACGAGAGCGGGGTGACGCGGTACAGGGCCACGCCTTCGGCCGGGACGGTCGCGCTGATCATCCCGGCGGATGAGATGTCGAATGTCGTCTGGCCGCCAACCACGACCGACTGGCTGCCCCACAGATCCTGAACCTCGTAGCCATTGGGATCGGCCGGGAGCCCGATGGCGGCGGCCGTGGTCGTAATGCTGACTGGGCTGGAGCTCAGCTTGGTCGTGGTGTTGAACAGCCCGACGACCGCGTCCCCGCCCGATTCCACCTTGGCGAACACCTGATTGCCGGCCTTGCCGCCGGGCGTGCCGGTAATCGAGATCCTGGATGCGTCGATCGCGTCCTGGTCGACGCCGATGACCTGCTGGTTGGTCAGCAGGCTCAGGTCAGTGGAATTGAGCGCGGCGCTGGTGCCGTAGGCGTTGGTCACCGAGCTGGTCAGGTCGCTGCCGAGGATCAGCGGGGCGGAGCCAAGCGACCACAGGCTCAGCTGTGATTCCGAGGCGGCCTCGGACAGGCCGGAGTCGGTGCTGCCGTCGCCGACTTCGATCGAGTCGTAGTCGTTGAACCCGCCGGGGCCGCCGTACGACTGCCAGTCCGCGACGCCGGCGAACCGGTCATCCCAGCTCGCGTAGCTCGTGAGCGGGAACACGCTGAGGCAGCCCGTGTAGGGCGGCGAGTTGCAGCCGCTGGCCGAGCCCTCATCGGGGCCGTTGATCTCGATGTCGGGATCGAACTCCCACTGGTTGGCGTACTCCTTGAGGGTCGGCGCGAGCTTGATGGTGTAGCTGCCCTGCGTGATGTTCAGCACCATCGGCCGGCCTGACTGCTGGATGGCGGCCTGCCAGGCCTCGACATCCGGGCCGTTCTTGTTGGTGATGCCGTCCAGCTTGATGTAGTCGACGCCCCAGGAGGCGAGCTCGTCGACGATCGAGTCGACATAAGCCTGTGCCCCGGCCGCGCTGTAGTTGATCCCGACCATGCCGCCGCAGTTGTAGTTGTTCTGCGAGGTCGTGGTGGCGATCTGGTCGGCGGTGTAGGAGGTGCCGAGAATCGGCGTGTTCGCCGCCACGGCCTGGCTGGAGATGCCGGCCGTCTCGTAGATGCCGAACTTCAGCCCGAGGCCGTGCACGTAGGCGGCAAGCGCCTGGATCCCGTTCTCCGAGCCGACGTTCGGATAGCTGGTGGTATTCACAACCCACCGGCCGTAGGCGTCGACGTTCGGGCCCTGCGAACCCGGGCACTGATACCACCCGTCATCGATGTTGACGTACTGGTAGCCGGCGGCGGCCAGGCCGGTGCTGACCAGCGCCTGAGCCTCGCCCTCGACCTGGGCGGTGTCCGCGCCCAGCCGCAGGAAGCTCCAGCCGCTCCAGCCCATGACCGGAGTCTGGTCGGGACCGCCGGGCGGGTACGCGGTCGCCGCGTGCGTGGTCGGCGCGGTGGCGACGGCGGCCACCATGAGCATCGATACCAGCGGAGCGGCCGCTGCCGCTGCGGTTAAGCGGTGGGTCCACCTGGCCATGAGGCCTCCAGGGCACTAGCGGTGCGAATCGGGCACGGGGGACGAATAACTGCCATCATGACGGCCCGCACCGACCAAGCCAAGACTGGACAGCAAACGCGCAGAAATCCCGCTGGATTCTGTTCATTTCGCGCAGCGTCGTCGCTCTGGCGGACGCTAGGCGCAGATCACCTGGCAGCCCTGCCGGCGGATCCGCTCGAGCTCGCCCGGCGGCACCCGGTCATCGGTGATCAGCACATTCACGTCCGGCAGCGCGCAGACCGGCGCGAGCGTGACGCGCCCGATCTTCGTGGCATCGGCGAGCACGACGCGCATGCGAGCGCGCCGGCACAGGGCAGCGTTGACCCTGGCGCCCGCGGGATCATAATTCGTGCAGCCGGCCTCGGCATCCACGCCGTCGACGCCGATGAACGCGACGTCGATATCGCATTCGGCGAGGAACGCCTCGGCGCTGGGGCCAATCGACTCCTGACTGCTGGCGCGGACCTCGCCGCCGGCCACGAAGACTCGCAGCCGCGGGCAGGCCGCCAGATCAGCCGCGACGTTCAGCGCGTTGGTGATGACCGTGAGGTCGCCTGCGTCCCGCAGCAGCCGCGCGAACTGGGCCACCGTCGTGCCGCCGGTCGTGCCGATCACGCTGGCACCGGCCAGGAATCTCGTGGCGGCCCTGGCGATGCGCTGCTTCTCGGCCAGATCCTGGGCGGTCTTGTAGCTCAGCGGCAGGTCGTTGAATGCGGCGTGGATCCGCGCGCCGCCGTGGGTACGGGCGACCAGGCGCTGGTTTTCCAGAGCCTGAAGGTCTCTGCGGATCGTCGCGCAGGAAACGCCGAACTCGGTGGCGAGCGACGACACGTCGATCTGGCCGCGCGCCACGACCCGGGCCGCGATCTGGTTGAGCCGATGCCGCCGTTGCACCGTGGTCTGTCAGTGCCGATGTGGCCGGGTCGGGGGTTTCATCGGGACTGCGGGCAAGTGCCCCATGCAGCGATCATATGCCGCCGTTCGCCTCCGGACATGCCTTGAGAAGTGATCGTGCATGTCGTAGAGTCAATCGAAATAGGCCAGACTGTGCAAAATTTATGGGCAACATGTGCGCACTTTGACAAAGTCGCCCGTCCGGGAGGGCTCCGGATGAGGCCAGCGAGGCCGGTGACGGCGGGCACAGTCGCGGCGTCCGGTGCCGACCGAGAAGTGCGCTGATTGCGCTGCTGAACTGATCTTCCTGGGCATCCGGCCAGCACAACGGACTGCCGGCTGCCCGCTCCTGCGACGGTGAAGGGACCAACCGGTGCGACGACCTGCCCCGCACGTGCTCGCGGAGATCGCCAGCCAGCCGGACTGCTGGGCCAGAGCGCTCGCGTCCATGCCGGAGGCAGCGAAGGTTCTCCCCGGCGCCGGGGAGCGAGTCGCCATCACTGGCTGCGGCACATCCTGGCACGTAGCTGCCGCGATCGCGGCGGCCAGGGAAGCGGCGGGCCAGGGCGAGACCGACGCGTTCCCCGCATCGGAACTGCCGAGGCGGCCCTACGACGCGGTGGTCGCGGTGTCCCGGTCGGGCACCACGACCGAGGTCCTCGACGCGCTGCGAAGGACGCCGTCGTCGGTGCGCAAGATCGGCATTACCGCCGCCCCGGCGACGCCCATCCGCGACGCCGCTGATCACCTGCTGGTGCTCGACTACGCGGACGAGGAATCCTTCGTGCAGACGCGCTTCGCGACGACCGTTCTGACGATCGGCCGGGCCCACGTCGGGCACGATCTGCCGCCTGTGGTGGCGCAGGCCAGGCAGGCGGCGGCCGCCGGGCTGGACGAGCGCCTCGTGGACCGGTCGCATTATGTCTTCCTCGGCCGCGGCTGGGCCGTGGGGGTCGCGCACGAAGCGGCGCTCAAGGTCCAGGAGACCTCGGCGACGTGGAGTGAGGCCTACCCGGCGCTGGAGTACCGGCACGGACCCCTGTCGGCAGCCACCCCCAGCTCGGTGGTGTGGCTGCTCGGCGTCGACGACGAGGCGCTGGTCAGCGACATCAAGCGCACCGGGGCGACGGTTGTCGTCGGTGCCCGCGATCCGCAGGCCGAGCTCGTCCTCGTCCAGCGCGTCGCCGTGGCTACCGCCCAGGCCCGCGGGCTGGATCCGGACCGGCCCCGGCACCTGGCCCGCTCGGTCGTC
>DAIOWC010000069.1:0-25635 GCA_036758685.1 Streptosporangiaceae bacterium
CGTCGTCAACGGCGCCAACACGCCGCGGAGCTCGCTGTTCCGGCTCGAGGTGAAGTCGCGCGCGGTGACGCCGGTGCCCGATCCGGGGAACGTGAACCCGCTGACCTGGTGACGGCCCCTCAGACGGGCAACTCGCGGACGTCCACAATCTCGATCGAACCCGGCTCACCCCGTTGCCAGATCACGTACCACTCGTCCACGCGAACAGGGGTGGCATTAATACCGCCGAGCGGCTCAGTCATGAACGACGTGGTGCCGAGCCTAGGGCTGAATGGGTCCTCGGCGAGCCGGATCAAGGTGCGGTCGACGGCTCTCAACACATCCGCCTTCAAAGGGTCGGTCTCCAGCCTGGTCAGCGCAGCGTCAGCCGCCGGCCAGTAGTAGATGCTGTAAGCCACCATGCCAGACTACCATATTGCCACATGGCCCGATTGCCGGATTGCCACACTTGGGGGTATGCTCTGTAGAAGCTTCTATGGAGGGAAACGGAATGAAGGGAGAACTGGTCGTTGACGAGCGCGGCCGTACCAGCCTGGCGCGCGTGCGAAGTCACGACTTCGACCGCTACATGGTGGAGGAGTTCGAGGACGGAACCCTCGTGCTCACCCCGGCCGTAACCGTCAGCGCGGTGGAGCTGGCCGCTCTGCGAGACCCCGCCCTGATCGCCGCAGTGGTCGAGGCTAAGACCGGCGACCGGTCCAAGCTGCGACGTCGGCCGGCTCCGGGCCGACATCAGGGTTAGCCTGCTAAGGGCCATGCCGGTCTTGAGCCGTTAGCATTCGCGGTGAACGACTCGGGCAAACTGCCGCGAGCACGGACAGCCATCGGAGGCGGCAGATGGGTCCTTTGCAGGGCGTGCGTGTTATCGAGATCGCTAGCCTGGCGCCGGCCCCGTTCGGGTGCATGATCCTGGCCGATCTCGGCGCCGACGTACTGCGGGTGGACCGGGCGGAGCGGAGCGGACCGGGCGCCAGGATCCCGAACGACCCGCTCAGCCGGGGCCGCCGCTCGATCGGGCTCAACCTCAAGGACCCGGCCGCCGTCGACCTGCTTTTGCGGCTCACCGAAGATGCCGACGTGCTGGTCGAGGGGTTCCGGCCGGGCGTGGCCGAGCGGCTCGGCTTCGGCCCCGTCGTCTGCGCCGAGCGCAACCCGCGGCTGATTTTCGCGCGCATGACCGGCTGGGGCCAGGACGGCCCGCTCGCACCGACCGCGGGCCACGACATCGACTACATCGCGATCTCCGGGGCGCTGAGCCCGATCGGCCGCGCGGGCGAGCCGCCGGTCCCGCCGCTGAACCTGGTCGGCGACTTCGGCGGCGGCGGGATGCTGATGGCTCTCGGCATCCTGGCGGCGCTGGTGGAACGGGCGTCCTCGGGGCTTGGCCAGGTCGTCGACGCGGCGATGGTCGACGGCTCGGCGCTGCTGACGTCGTTCCTGTACGGAATGCGAGCCAGCGGGGCCTGGCAGGACAAGCGCGGCAGCAACCTGCTCGACGGCGGCGCACCGTTCTACGACACTTACGTCACCGCGGACGGCGAGGCCGTCGCGGTCGGCGCGCTCGAGCCGCAGTTTTACGCGGCCCTGCTGACGGGCCTCGGCCTGGCCGACGCGGACCTGCCGGCGCAGCACGACCGGGCCGGGTGGCCGGTGCTCCGCGAGCGGTTCGCGGCGGTCTTCGCCTCGCGCAGCCGGGCCGAATGGGAGCACGTCTTCGCCGGGACCGATGCCTGCGTCTCGCCGGTGCTGAGCCTGGCCGAGGCGCCGGCCCATCCGCACGCGACCGCCAGGCGGGCGTTCGTCGAGGTCGGCGGCGTCGTGCAGCCCGCGCCCGCGCCCCGGTTCGGCCGGACCGCGGCCGGCACCCCGGCGGCCCCGCCCCGTCCCGGATCGCACACCGACTCCGTGCTGGCCGGCCTCGGGCTGTCCGAGGCGGATGTGGCCGACCTGCGGGCCAGGGGCGTTATTGGCTGAGGCGGCTCTGCGGCTGCGCAGCCCGCAGGACCGCGAGATCCTGCGGCTGGCGCTGCCCGCGTTCGGCGCGCTGGTGGCCGAGCCGATGTTCCTGCTTGCCGACTCGGCGATCGTGGGCAGGCTCGGCACGGTCCCGCTCGGGGGCCTCGGCGTCGCCAGCCAGGCACTGGCCACGCTCGTCAACATCTCGATCTTCCTGGCCTACGGGACGACCGCCGCCGTCGCCCGTCAGCTCGGGGCCGGCAACCGCGAGGCTGCGATCAGGCAGGGCATCGACGGGCTCTGGCTGGCCGCCGCTATCGGCGTCGTCGTGCTCGCGATCGGCTGGCCGCTTGCACCGCAGATCGTGCACGTGTTCGGCGGCACCGCGGGCGTCAGCCAGGAGGCGGTCACCTACCTCCGGATCAGCCTCATCGGCGCGCCGGGAATGCTGATCGTGCTCGCGGGCACGGGCGTACTGCGCGGGCTGCAGGACACCAGGACACCGCTGCTGGTCGCGGTCGTGGCCAACGCGCTCAACATCGCGCTCAACGCGACGTTCGTGCTCGGCCTGCACTGGGGCATCGCCGGCTCGGCCTGGGGAACGGTCATCGCGCAGGTCGGCACCTGCGCCGCCTACCTGCTCGTCGTCACCCGCGGCGCCCGCCGGGCCGGGGTCGCTCGCCGGCCGGACCTGGCGGGCGTGCGGGCGGCTGCCTTTGCCGGTGCCTCGCTCGTCCTGCGCACGCTCGCGCTGCAGGCCACGCTGGTGCTGATGACCGCGATCGCCGCCCGTCAGGGCGACGCGGCGATCGCGGCGCAGCAGGTCGCCATGCGGCTCTGGAACGTGTTCGTCCTCGCGCTGGACGCGATCGCGATCGCAGGACAGGCGATCACCGGCAGGTACCTCGGCGCCGGGGACGCCGACGGCGCCCGCGCGGCCACCCAGCGCATGATCGGCTGGGGGGCCGTGTACGGCACGATCTTCTCGGTCGTGCTGCTCGCCATCCGGCCGGTGACGCCGGCGGTGTTCGGAGTGGCGCCGGACGTACGCCGCCTGCTGCTCGCCGTGCTGCTCGTCGTGATCGTGCAGCAGCCGGTCGCGGGCGTGGTCTTCGTGCTCGACGGCGTGCTGATCGGGGCCGGCGATCAGAACTACCTGGCCATCGCCGGGCTGATCACTCTCGCGGTTTTCGTCGCGGCCGCGGCTGCCGTCCAGTCGGCTGGAGCCGGGCTGGTAGCGCTCTGGCTGGCCTATAGCGCCTGGATGCTGGCCCGGTTCGCCACCCTCACCCTTCGCACCCGGGGAACGCGATGGCTCGTGACCGGCGCAACCCGTTAGCGCTAATGGCCCAGGGCCAGGACCACGATCCGGAACACGACCGCGCACATCGCGATCGCGAGATACACCCACATGCCCGCCATGCCGACGCGGCGGGTCGTTGACATCGGCGCCGGGGCAAGCATCGCCAGGCGCGGCATCCGCCAGTTCTCCCTGGTGATGCCGGCCGACTTGTCTACCGGCGGTTCCGGCCGCCGATAGCGCAGAGCCAGCAACGTCGTCCCGGCCGCCACCCCCAGGCCAGCGCAGAGGGCCATGATCAGGATGATCTCCCTGGCCGTGATGTGCGGGATCACCACCGAGGCCACCAGGATCAGCGACAGCATGATCAGGACGGCGATCACGGCGCCGGTGAAGGCGTTCGTGGCCCGGCCGTTCACCCACGGGCCGAGCACCGCCTTGTCGTTGCACAGCATCAGCAGGAACACCGTCGCGCTCGGCAGCAGCACGCCCGCCAGGACCTGGACACCCTCGGTGAACAACCCGAGCGGTGAGCCGGGGATCAGCACGATCGTCGCCGCGCCCGCGATCAGCGCCCCGTACATGACGTAGAAGCCCTTGGCGTTCTTGACGCCGCGGTGCAGCGAGTGCTTCAGTCCGAGCACGTCGCCGAGGGCGTAGGCGGTCGAGAGCGAGACCGCGAAGGCCCCGATGATGGACGCGTCCAGCAGCGCGATCGCGAACAGCACGCCGGCCGCCTTGCCCGCGTAGGCCGCCAGCCCGGCCGCAAGGCCCGCGGCGTCGGTGAAGTGCCCGGCGCCGGCCGTGCCCGCGAAGGCGACCGTCGTCGCGCCCATGATCGCCGCGCCGCCGACGATGACGACCGCGATGCCGATGACCAGGTCGGCCTTCTCGTACGGGATGAACCTCGGCGTGATCCGCTTGTCGATCACGTAGCTCTGCTGGAAGAAGAGCTGCCACGGTGCAACCGTCGTTCCCACAATGCCGATCACAAGCAGCATGACCGTCGCCAGCTGGCCGTTGCCACCCGGCATGTTCGGCACGACGAAGCCGGTCGCCATCGTCCCGATCGAGGGGTGGGCAAAGAAGTAGACGGGGATCAGCAGCAGCGACCCGGCGCAGAAGATCATGGCGATCCGCTCGAACCGGCGGAAGCTCCCGGTCATCGCCGAGGAGATGATTACCGCTGCCGCCAGCAGGACCGCGACCACCCTGGGAACGCCCAGATACCCCGCCGCCAGCGTGATCCCGATGAACTCGGTGATGATCGTCAGCGCGTTGAGCAGGAACAAGTCGATGACACTGAACGCGCCCCAGAACCGGCCGAACCGCTCCAGGATCAGGCGGGCGTGCCCGACCCCGGTGACCGCGCCGAGCCGGAGCACCATCTCCTGGTTCACGTAGAGCACCGGGATCAGCAGGACGAACGTCCACAGCAGGTGGGTGCCGTAGTTCTGGCCGGCCTGGCCGTACGTCGAGAACGCACCGGCGTCGTTGTCGCCCACCATGACGATCAGGCCCGGCCCGACGATCGCGAGCAGCGTCTTCAGCTTGGCCGACGCCGTGCTGCGCGCCCCGACATCGTCGGCGGCGATCGTGCCCAGCGCGCCGCGGATGTCGCCGACGTGAGCAGAGTCAAGAGCAGCGCCGCGAAGGTCACTCGTGGCTGAGGTGATGACAGACCACCCCTTTCACGCCAGCCCAGGCTGGCGGATCGGGGGGCACGCGCGACACCGCGCGAGCGGGTGTCAGCGGGTCATGCGCAGGCGCGTGCCCAGGGCAGGAAGGGGGACGGCGGCGAGGGCCATTTTCGGCCCGGACTATCAGGGTCCATGTCGCCTCCCTCTAGTCACGGCGCGGCTGGCGCCTTCCTGCGCAACGCATGGCGGGATGCGAGTGTCCTGATCCGGACATGGTGTCCGTTATGCAACCTCAACGAGAATGCCTGCTGTAACGCTGTGATGTCAAGGCAGGCCAGGGGCCTAAGGCGTTCGCAGCGCCGGCATCAGTCCTTGTCGCCGTGGTGCGCGTCGGGCGGATCGGCGGCTTCCCGGCGGCGCCAGTCCTCGGGCAGTGCGGCCTCGAGGATGTCGTCGACGGTGATGAGGCCGATCATCACGCGGTGCTCGTCCACGACCGGAATGGTGATCAAGTTGTAGTCGCTCATCAGCACCGCGACGTCCACGACGTCGGTCTCGGCGCCCACCCTGACCGGGTCGGACTCGCAGACATCGCCCAGCTCAGCGTGCGGATTGGCCTGTACGAGCAGGACCAGCTTGGCCACCCCGGACAGGCGCCCGCGGTCGTCGACCGCGTGCACGCTCGTGAGGGCCTCGGGCTGCTGCCCGGCGGCGGCCGCGACCGAGGCCACCGCCTGTGCGACGCTCGCCGTGGCCGGGAGGGCGACGAAGTCCACCCCCATCAGGCCGCCGGCGCTCGCCGGGTTGAAGCCCATCAGCGTGAGCACCTTGGTCCGCTGCCCGGCCGGCAGCAGGTCGAGCACGGACTGGCGGCGGCGCTGCGGCAGCTCAGTGATGGCATCGGCCGCGTCGTCGGCGCGCATCCGGGCCAGCACCTGCGCGATCTCGGTGTCGGTCCTGGCCCCGAGCAGCCGGGTGGCCAGGTCCTCCTCGAGCTCCTCGAAGACGTCCGCCTCGAGCTCGGGGTCGGCGTGCACCTGGCCGAGAATCTCGGTCTCCTCGGCCCTGGACGCGCCCTCGAGCAGGTCGGCGATCTGCGCTGGCTTGAGCCGCCGGATCCGGCCGAACGGGCTCCGGAGCAGAGCGCTGCCGGTGTGCCCGATGAGCGGCTCGAACTTCGCCCACTCCCGGAACGCGTGATCGGTGTCGCCCGATCCGGCCAGACTGCGCAGCAGTCGCGGGGGCCGCCGGTGGCTGTCGACGCCGGTGACGACCCATTCGCCGACCTGGTCGGCCAGCTCGAGGTCGGCGGCCCGGATCAGGTGGGCACTGTCCACGTCGAGCAGCCGGTGCCCGAGGACGTCGGCCCGCAGCAGCACCTCGCCGTTCCTGCGCTCGAAGTGGCGCAGGTCCAGGCGGGCGCTGGTCAGCCGCAGCTCGGGCCGGTCCAGGTCAGTGACCTGCTCGATCGGCACGAACACCGACCGGCTGCCCACCGTGGCGACCAGGCCGGTCACGACCGGATACTCATCGCCCCGCAGCCGGACGATGACGTCCGACAGCCGCCCGATGGATCCGCCCGCCTTGTCGGTGATCGGCCGCCGGAGCAGCTCGGAGAGGTGGAGTGGCCGTGAACCGCCCCGGCCACCCGAGCCGGTTGTCATCGAACAGACCTTCCCGCGGGACGCGGCATATTCGCCCGTTTGTTTGTCCTACCCCGCTCACCGGGCATCAGCCTGCCATGACCGAGCCGGGAGTGGCTAGCCGGAGTCCGGACAAGTCGGGCTCCCGGGTACTCTTCTCTGGGCCTAACGGAGTGATATGAAGGCCCAGGGGGTGAGATGGCCATACGGCAGGCGGTCGGCGGACTGCTCCGGCGAGACGATGCCGGCGAGGGGTTTGGCTACGCCCTGAAGACGAAGCTGCTCGGCCGGCCCCTGATCAACGAGCAGCTGGGCGAGCAGCGGCTGTCCAAGACGGTCGCCCTGGGCGTACTGTCGCCCGACGGGATCTCGTCCTCGGCCTACGGCACCGAGGAAATCCTGATTGAGCTGCTCAAGGGCGGCCTGGCGGTCACCGCCTTCTCGGTCCTGCTGCCGATTACCGGCGTCGTGCTCTTCGTCATGGTGCTCGTGGTGCTGTCCTACCGCGAAGTTGTGATGATCTACACGCGGGCCGGCGGCTCGTATGTGGTGGCGCGGGACAACTTCGGACCGCGGGTGGCCCAGATCGCATCTGTCGCGCTGCTGGTCGACTACGTGGTGACCGTGGCGGTCCAGGTGGCGGCGGGCACGGCCGCGGTGGCGTCTGCGTTCCCGTCGGTCCCCGCCCTGAGCAAGCCCGCCACCATGACGCTGATTTCCATCGGCGTCGTGCTGATCATGCTTTTCGGCAACCTGCGCGGGATCAAGGAGGCCGGCAACTCGTTTGCCGTGCCGACGTACCTGTTCTCGGCGGTCATGATCCTCACGATCGTCGTCGGGGTCACCCGCGAGATCTTTTCGTCGCTGCCGCAGTGGCACGTCACGTGCCCGACGCCCGGCCCTCGCGTCTGCACGTACATGCAGCAGGCCAGCCCGGACCACAACAGCCTGATCACGCTGGGGCTGATCTTCGTGCTCCTGCGGGCGTTCGCCAACGGCGGCTCGTCGCTGACCGGCATCGAGGCTGTGTCCAACGCGGTCAGCGCGTTCAAGCCACCCGAGGGACGGAACGCCCGCCGGGTGCTGGTCTACGAGGGCCTGATCCTCGGCATCCTGGTGGCCGGCATCTCGTGGCTGGCACACGCGACGCACGCGCAGCCCTACCTCTCGGGCGTGCCCACGGTGATCTCGCAGGAAGCCAGGGTGGTCTTCGGCACGTCGCTCTTCGGCTCGATCATGTACGGGATTGTCCAGGCCGCAACCGCACTGATCCTCTATACGGGTGGCAACACCAGCTTTAACGGCTTCCCGTTCCTGGCCAACTTCGTGGCCGAGGACGCGTTCCTGCCCCGATGGCTGACCAAGCGCGGACACCGGCTCGTCTTCTCCAGCGGCATCATCGTGCTCGCCACGGTGTCCATCACGCTGCTTGCCGTCGTGGGGTCGAACGTCAACTCCCTCGTGGTGTACTACGCGCTCGGTGTCTTCACCGCCTTCACGATGGCCGGGTTCGGCATGGCCAAGTACCACCACACGCACAAGGAGCCCGGCTGGCGGCACAAGCTCGTGATCAACTTCTCGGCGGGCGTGACCTCGCTCGCCGTGGTCATCATCTTCGCGGTGGTGAAGTTCACCGAGGGTGCCTGGCTGGTCGTCGTCCTGTTCGTCGTCGGCGTGCCAGCCCTGATCCGGCTGAACCGGCAGTATCGAACTGAAGCCACCGTGCTGGAGGGCATCGGCAGCCGGGGCAAGCCGCCCGAGCCGCCTACCTACTCACGCCGGAACGTATACATCTTCGTCGATCAGTTCGACCTAGCCACGATCGCCGCGCTCCGCTATGCCCGGAGCCTGCGCCCGACCTCGCTGCGCGCCGTGCACTTCGTCATCGACAACATCGTGGCCGACAAGCTCCGCCAGGACTGGGTCCGGGCCAACCCGAGCATCCCAATCGACTTCGTCGACTGTCCTGACAGGCGGCTAGCTACGGCCGCCGCCGCGCTGGTCGCAGCCGACGCGTGCCAGCCCGGCATCGGCGTCACGGCGGTGCTCCCCCGGCGCAGCTACACCCCCATCGTCGGCCGGCTCCTTCACGACCGCACCGCGGACCGGATGGCCGCGGTCATCAGCCGCATCCCGCACGCGGTAGCGACGATCGTCCCGTTCGACGTGCAGAGCCGCGTCGAGAGCCTCGCCGGCCGCGGGCCGATCGCGAAGGCCGAAGCCGAGGCCGCGATGCCCAAGCCGGACAGCGCCGCCAGCCGCCGCGAGGCGCGGCAAGAGGATAAGGCGGCGGGCGAGCCGGTGCCGGTCACGACCCCGGCCGACAGCGGTGAGTACTACCGGCCAGGACCCAAGCGGGGGGTCACTCCGATCGGCACGCTCACCAAGCCTGGCCGGGCCGTCGTTGCTGGCCGCGTGCACACGGTCGAAATCCGGCCGGTCGAGCAGAACACGGTCCTCGCCTGCGACATCGAGGACTCGACCGGCCAGCTGACCGCGCTGTTCTATGGCCGGTCCAACATTCCGGGGCTGCGGCCGGGCACCAAGGTGCGGCTGCGCGGCCAGGTCGGCATCCGGGAGGGCAAGCCCGTGATGATCAACCCCGCGTACGAGCTGCTGGCTCCAGGCACCGCCGACTGACCAGGATGACCGAGACAGCGCGCCACCGAACCCTGGGCCGCGACTTCTGGTTCTATTTCGGCGGTCAGCTGATCTCCCAGGTGGGCAGCTCCTTCACCCTGTTCGCGCTGCCGCTGCTCGTCTTCAAGCTCACCCACTCGGCCACCAGCCTGGCACTGACCACCGCGTCGAACTTCGTGCCCTATTTGCTCTTCGGGCTAGTGCTGGGAGCGCTTGTGGACCGGCTCGACCGCCGGCGGATGATGCTCCTCACGGACGTAGGCCGGGCCGCCGTAATAGCCGTGCTGCCGGTGCTAGCCCTGTCCGGAGCGCTTCGCGTGGACGACATCTACGCCGTCGCCTTCGTCCAGTCCACGCTGGGAATCCTGTTCAACTGCGGCGAGTTCGCCGCGATCCCGAGCCTGGTCGGCCGCGACGACCTGGTGGCCGCCAACGGGCGGATCATGGCCACGAACTCGGCCGGCCAGATCCTCGGGCCGATTCTCGCCGGGGTGCTCGTGACGCTCATGTCGCCGGCCGACCTGCTGTTCTTCGACGCGGCCAGCTTCCTCGTGTCGGCCGCCGCGCTGGCCCTCATCCGCCGCAGCTTCAACGCCACCGACCGGCCCGGTGCGGCCCCCGCCGGAGTCAGCGGCCTGCTCGGGGACGTCCGGGCCGGCCTGCGCTACGTCTGGTCACACCCGGTACTGCGCAACATCTCCCTGATGATGGCCCTGATCAACTTCGTGGCGAGCTCGCAGTACGGCCAACTGGTCCTCTTCGCCGAGCGCGTCCTGCACGCCAGCGACAGCGAAGTCGCCGTGCTCTTCGCTGCCGGCGCAGCGGGCGTCGTTGTTGTCAGCATGGCGGCGGCGCCGATTCGCAGGCGGTTGAGCTTCGCTGTCACGGCGCTCGGCGCGCTGGTCATTTCCGGACTGACAGTCACCGCCATGGCGCTGATCGGCTCTTACCCGGCCGCCCTGGTCCTGTGGGCGGCGTCGTGCGGGTTCGGGCTGCTGCTGAACATCAACACGGCCGCGCTGCGTCAGGCCATCGTGCCCGAGGAGATGTACGGCCGCGTGGTCAGCATCGGCCAGGTGCTGGCCTGGTCAGCCATTCCCCTCGGCGCGCTTGCCGGTGCGGCCGCGATCCAGCTGTCCGGCAGCGTCGCCGACGTCTACGCCGCCTCCGGGATCCTGACGGCTCTCATCGCGCTGGCGTTCGCGTTTTCCCCGGTCGCGCAGGGCGACCGCTACGTGGCCGCCGCGGCCGACCCGGTCGCGGCCCCCACAGTCCCGTCCGACACCGCCCCGGCCGGCGAAGGCACCGTCGCCGGGGCCTGACCTGGCCGGGCGCCCGCGGCGGCTCTGCGGTGCCGCCGCGAGCCAGGTGCGACACGCCGGCCACGAGTGGCGAGGAGGCTTCCTTCGCGAGCAACCTCCCCGCCGCCGGGCAATGCATGCGGATGGCTACCGGCATTCTCGTGCTAACTAATGCCGTAACCAACCCCGCCGGTGTTATGAGTTGAAAATATGTTGACCCGATCCGTGGCAAAGGGCGATAGCCCGACCCAGTTGCCGAGGCGGATCTGGTGATGCTGAGTCTGACCGTCGTAACCGCAGACCCTGACATGCGGCGGTCGCAGGTAGCTCGTGTTGAAGAAGAGCCCGGAGTAGTGATCTGACGCCCATATGTACTTACACGAGGGATCGGCCTTAGTCCCCGCGTGGAACTTCACGCTGATATCCACGGCACACGCTTGAATGGATTTGTTTGAGTCGCTGCCGTTGGTAACTATGGTGTACCAGCCATGGCCCTTCAGGTTGCCGTTGGCAGGGATGTTGAAGGTATGAGAAGCGCAGGCGGTATTTGCCTTTGCCGCTGAGCTGGCCGCCCCCGTGCTGGCCCCCGTGCTGTTCCCCGCGCTCGTCGACGGGGTGGTCGCCAGTGCTAGTGTCTGGGCGCCCTGCGCGATCGGGCGTACTGTCTTCTTGCTGCCATGCGTGGAAGCGTGCGGAGCCGTTGTGGCCGCGTGGGCGGCGCCGGGGAGCGCCACTATGGCCACAGGAGACAGGGCCGCTGCGCCGACCAGGTATCTCACTTTTTTCACACGATCCTCCTATTGCTAGTACTCGTCTACTAGCGCGCCTGATGGGCCGATCACGTTCGGCGCGAGTTACGCGTCTCCGTCATGATGACCGGCGGGCCTAACAGGCTCTTCTATGCGACTGGGCGACCCTTGACGAGCGAGTAGTAACGCCCGACTCGCATTACATCCGCAGCTCAGCCGACATCAGGCCCACGTGGCGCGGCGGGCGCAGACCCGGCCACGGGCCTAGCTGGTACGGGAGCGCCCGCACTCAATCCGGCGGCGGCCCGTCGAAGACCAGCCCCCGCGGCAAAACCTCGCCGGTGCCCGCGAGCCGGTCGCGGACTTGCTCAGCCTCGGGCGAGCTCATCTCGGTGTAGAGGACCAGTGCTCGCTGCCAGTGGTAACGAGCCTGGTCCAGATCCCTGCCGGCGTGATGGGCATGGGCGAGGCCCGCATGGGCGCGGGCCATCTCACGCTTGTGACCGGTATCGCTGGCCAGGGCGAGCGCCCCAGTGTGGTGGATGCGGGCCTGCTGATAATCCCCGCTCGCCAGCGAGACTTCCCCGAGGCTATTGAGCGCGGCGCCCTCGACCGAGCGCTCACCGATGTCTCGGGAAAGCTTGAGCGCCTTCTCCAGATGGCTCGCCGCCTGCTGGACGTGGCCCTGACGCAGGTCGAGTTCGCCGAGGTTAGCCAGCGCGTGGGCTTCGCCCACGAGGTCGCAGATCTCACGGCACAGGTTCAGGGCCTGCCGGAGGTAGCCGCCGGCCTGCTCGTGACTGCCCAGCTGAACGCTGACTTCCGCGAGACTCAGCAGACCGTAAGCTTCGCCGGCCTGGTCACCGATGTCGCGGGCCAGATTCAGGGCCTGGTGGAGGTGGTCACCGGCCTGCTCGTAGCTGCCCAGCCGCAGTTCGGCGATGCCGAGATTGTTGAGCGCGATCGCCTCGCCGGTGCCGTTGCCCGTTTCGCGATAAAGGCCCAGGGCGATCCGATAGGAATCGGCCGCCTGGCTATAACGCCCTCGCCAGAGAGCAGCGCTGCCGAGATTTGCCAGTGCGCGGGCCTCGCCGTCGCGGTCGCCGGCCCGCCGGCTGAGCGGCAGGGCCTGCTCGAGGTGACGAGCTGCATCCTGGTAGCAGCCCTGCGCGAGCCTGGTTATGCCGAGGCTGGTCATGCCTCTGGCTTCAGCGGCGAGGTCGCCGACAATCCGGGCGGCACGGCTGGCCTGGTCATGGATGGTGACAGCCTCGGCGCCGTGACCACCGGCATCCAGGTAGCGGAAGAGCGCTGCGGAGAAACCCATGGCATGCCGAGGCCAGCCCGCGGCGGCGGCATGCACGGTGACGGCGGCCAGGCACGGTAGCTCGGCAGCCAGCCATGTCCTGGCCGCGGCCGGCTGGGCCAGGAACGGCGTGATGGCTGCCGCCGCTGGAAGTCCCGACTGATGCTGTTCGGCGGGATACAGCGTCTCCGTCGCGGCGACCGTGGCGCTGAGGTAGTAGTCGAACAGTCGGGTCAGCGCCAGCTGCGCCTCGCGCCCGTCCTCGGTGGCTGCTCTTTCGCGGGCGTAGTCGCGCAGCAGGTCATGCATGGCGTAGCGGCCCGGCCGGGCCGCCTGAATCAGATGTGCGCGGAGCAGCTGGTTGAGCAACTGCCTGGCCTGTTTCAGGCTGGCGGCAATGAGCGCCGCGACCGCGTACGCATCCACCTCGGGGCCGGGGTGCAGGCCCAGGAGCCGGAAGGCGCGAGCGGCGCCGTCATCCAGATTCCGGATCGACCCGGAGAACACGGCCCGCACGGCCGTGCTGGGGTCGCCGCCGGCGTCGAGCAGGTCAAGCCGCTGCTGCTGGTCAGCCAGTTCACTGGCGAGACTCGCCAGCGAGGCTGTGGGCCGGGCGGCCGCCAGCTCAGCGGCCACCCGGAGGGCCAGCGGCAGGCGGCAGCAATACTCCACCAGCGCTGCTGCTGCGTAGGGCTCCGCATTCACCCGGTCCCCGACTAGCGTGCGCAGCAAATTCACGGCATCGGCGTCGGCGAGTACGTCGAGATCGATTCGCCTGGCGCCATCGCGGGCGACGAGGCCGGCGAGCGTGTCCCGGCTCGTCACTATCGCCGCGCAGCCAGGCGAGGCGGGCAGCAGCGGCCGTACCTGGCCAGCCTCGCTGGCGTTGTCCAGCAGGATCAGCATCTGCCGCCCGGAGAGGAGGCTCCGGTAGCGAGCTGAGCGCTCTTCCTCATCCGCCGGGACTTCGGCTGCGGCCACGCCGAGGTCGCGCAGGAACCTGGCCAGCGCATCCGCGGCAGTCATCGGCAGGCCAGGGTCATAGCCACGCAGGTTCAGGTAGAGCTGCCCGTCGGGGAAGCGCTCAGCGAGCCGGTGCGCCCACTGCACCGCAAGGGCCGTCTTGCCGACGCCCGCAGTCCCGCTAATAGCCGAGATGACCGGCGTCCGCGCACCCACCCGAGTATCAGGCTGATCCAGCGCGCACGTGAGCGCTTCCAGCTCACGCTCCCGGCCAGCGAAGTTCGTCGCCATAGGCGGCAGCTGATGGGGCACGACCTCCGGGCTCGCTGACGCTGCGATGGCCGGATGGCGGAGATCCAGCGACCGGTCCGCGCAGAGCACTCGCTGATGCAATTCTTGCAACTCGGGCCCGGGCTCGATGCCAAGCTCCTCCGCGAGGAGCCGCCGCACACGCTGAAACACGGCAAGCGCGTCGGCCTGCCGACCGCAGCGGTACAACACCAGCATGAGCTGGGACTGAAATCGTTCCCTCAGCGGATTCTCTGCCGCCAGCGCCTGCAGCTCGGTCAGCAGCTCGGCATGTCGCGCGAGCGAGAGCTGGGCCTCGTTCCGCCATTCCAGGGCCTGCAGGTGGAGCTGCTCGAGATACGGTGCCCCCTCGCCGCGCAGGCTCTCGCTGGCGACGTCGGCGAGCGGCGCCCCGCGCCACAGCCTGAGCGCTTCCGACAGCGTCGAATCAGCCAGCCGCCAGTCGCCTCCCTCAACCGCCACGCCGCCCCGGCTGCACAAGGCTGCGAACGTCAGGTGATCTACCTCGTCCTCGCCGACCTCCAGCTGGTAGCTGCCCGACCGCGTCAATACCCTGGCGCCGGCCTTCGGACCGAGAACCTGACGCAGCCGCATCACGTGCGTACGCAGCGTCACTGCCGCAGCGGCTGATGGCCCGCCATCCCACAGGGCTTGAGCAAGTTTCTCGGCTGGAACAGCCCGGCCGGCCTGCATCGTCAGCGCTGCTAGCAATGTCCGCTGGCGGGGCGGCCCGATGTGGACGAACGCTTCCCCGTCATGGACGAGCACCGGGCCGAGGACCCCGAACCGCATCCTGCCTCCACACGCCATCCCCGCAAACACGGCTCAACGCCCCGGTCCGTCGACGCAACAAAAACGCAACGCGGCGCATACACGATATTCACATCGTCAGGCGTCCGATGAATGGCGAAACGGAATTACGCGCCGATCGAGCCGGCCCAGGCATATCGAGTGGAGGCGGATTACAGGAGTACCAGGGTCCCTGGGCGGACGCCGGCAAGCCGAGGGGCAGGAAACGAGGAGGCCCCACCGTGAGTGAGACATCAGACATCGTCCCGACACTTGCGACTGCGGGCACCGCTGACCTGCCGATTGCGCTGCAACACGAGGGGGAGGGTGCGACAGAACTTGGACCTTGACGAGCCAGCAACGATTGGGCGGACGATCCGCAATTACCGGGCAGCCTTGGGGCTGAGCCAGCAGCAACTCGCTCAAGCAGCCGGCGTCAGCCTTGGATTTCTGCGTGACCTCGAGCAAGGGCGGACACGTTCCCCGCAGTGGGCTTCGCTGGAAGCGCTGACCGTCGTCCTAAGGCTCGATCTTCATGAGCAAAAGTCGCTCGTTCGCACGTGGTGCCAGGGGGCGCGTAGGAGTTCGACGTTCCGGTCGCAACCCGTGCCACTTCCGACTCCGGCCGATCCAGTTCGGATCGGCATTCTTGGTCCGCTCTCAGCCGAGCGCTCGGGCGAGCGCATCGAACTCGGATCGCGACGCGAGCGGGTTGTTCTTGGGCTCCTCGCTCTTGGAGGTGACCACGGAATCCGAATTGACGAGTTGCTTGAAATCTTCTGGCCCGACGAGGAACCTCTCAGCGCACCCACCATCGTGCAGGGCCACGTCAGCCGGGTAAGGCAGTTGCTTGCGACCGAGACGAGCCAGTCGCCGGTCATCCGGACTGGTCAGTCGTACGTCCTGCAGACCGATCCCCTCTGCCAACTGGATAGCGCCGAGTTCTTTACAAACGTACAGCGAGGTGACACCGCACTCGCAGCCAGCCGGCCTGACCGCGCGTGTCACTTCTACCGGCACGCCCTCGACCTATGGCGAGACAAGACGCTAGCCGACCTCGACCTGCTCCAAGAGCACCCATCAGTAGTCAACTTGAACGCGCGGCGATCCGAGGTCATCATCCGCTACGCAGACGCCGCGGCATCGGCGAGTACGCATGCCGAAGCTCTGCCTTATCTGCGGCATGCGTGCTCGGCAGATCCATTTAGCGAGCTCATTCATGCCCGGCTGATCGTCGCACTAGCCGCCGCAGGGAGGCGGGCGGAGGCGATCAATACTTTCGAACAGCTAAGGGGGCGTCTTGACCGTGAACTGGGAATAGCGCCTTGCAATCAGCTGTGGCAAGCCTACTCAGACATCCTAACCCTTTCAGAGAACGGGCCCTCACGTGCAGCAATCGACCCCCAGCACTAGCCTCAATTCAGCTGACCCCGGATACTCGTTCTCTGATCCCGTGTTCGTGTTGTGTAACGGACGATCGGGTTCCACGCTGCTACGGTTCCTGTTGGACGCGCACCCTCAGCTCGCGTGCCCGCCCGAGACCAATCTGCCGTCGCTGTGCGCGCAGCTCGCCACGGTCTGGTCGCTGATCGAAGGCGCTCCCCTGTCAGCCAACCGAGGCGATGAACCGCCGCATATACCGGATGCCGCGATCGCGGGCATCCGATACACGATGGACCGGATGATCGGGTCGTACTTGCAAAGGCGGGGAAAAACCAGGTACTGCGATAAGAGTCTGGGCACCGCACGCTTCGCCGAGCTGTTGCTGCGAGTCTATCCCGAGGCCCGTTTCATTTGCCTCTATAGGCATCCCATGGACGTCATCGCGTCCGGCCTGGAGGCTTGCCCCTGGGGTCTGAGCGGATATGGCTTCGACCCATATATCGCCGCGAATCCGGGCAACGCCGTGCATGCGCTGGCCAGGTTCTGGGCCGATAACGCCGGGACCACCCTGGCGGCGGAGGAGGAATTCCCGGACCGGACGTTCAGGGTCCGATATGAGGATCTCGTAACCGACGCCGAGACCGTCGCCGCAGAGGTCTTCCGGTTCCTCGAGGCACCGCCGGCGCCGGGCATCTCGGAATCCTGTTTCTCAGGCGAGCGCGAGCGAAGCGGGCCTGCGGACTACAAGATCTGGTACACGTCCAACATCTCATCCGACTCAGTGGGCCGTGGCTGGTCCATCCCCGCTGGGATGATCGCCCCGCCAGTGCTGGGCGCGATCAACGAAATGGCCGCCAAACTCAACTACGTGCCGATCGATGAGGGCTGGGGCACCTCGGAGCCACCTGCGGACCTGCGAGTACCAGTCAGCGATGCAGACAGCAGTTCGACCGCCTCAGCCCCAGATCCGTCGGCTGGAGAGGTGGCCGGCGGGATCGGAGCTGACGAGGAGTCGAAGTGCGGCCCCGCGCACTCACAACTGCTAGGCAGTCGCTTGAACGCTGGCGTTTCGGCCGCGGGCGAGAACGCGGCATCGCGCTGGAAGCAGCACGGCGAGGAGACTTTCGTCGCGGTCGCAGTATCCAGGGATAGTGGCCTGAGCTCCGAACACTGGCTCGTGGATCTCCGGGCGCGCACGGTGACCTTCGCCACGCGCGCCGCGCAAGAGAGATCCGACTGGGACATAGTCGGATACTCCGATGCGTGGGACCAGGTAGTGACGGGCAAACTGAACCTCAACGTTGCCTTCAGGACCTGCAGGCTCCGATACTGCGACGAAGACGAGGCCGGGCCGGTGGCCTCTGAGGATCGGATCCGCGTACTGGCCGACCTCCTAGCGCTGACTAACTGGTAACGGGCAGTCGATGACCGAGACCCAGGACGTTCCCGTGAGCGGCGAACCGGCATCACGAGACGCCCGGCCAGTATCTGGCCCTGTCATAGTGCTCACCTATGCGCACGCGGGTGTGGAGCTGCTTATGCCGGTGCTTGGGGCGAGCTCGTCGCTGGCATGTACCTTCGGCAGCGGCTTGCTGCCCCTCTGTCACTCTGCGGCCGCCACATGGAAAGTCGTGGAGAAACAGGACCTAAGCCTGTCCGCGCTGGCAATCAAGTCCATTCGCTCGCTAGCCGGCGTCATGAACGCTGTTATCCTCGCCGACGCGGGCGCATCGCGGTGGTGCGAGGTCGCGTTTGCTGGGATGGAGCAAGCAGAGACTTTCATGCAGCTGTTCCCAACGGCCACATGTCTTTGCCTTCACCGTAGCCTCGAAGGCGTCCTGGATGAGGCGGTCACCGCGTACCCCTGGGGCCTCGGCGGCAGTCCGCTCTGGTCCTACTCCGGTACGCATCCGGGCAATACGGCGGCCATTGCGGCTGCCTACTGGATTGCCCACACCGAACCTCTGCTGGCCTTCGAGGCCAAGTATCCGCAGTCGTGCCGACGACTCAGGGCCGAAGATCTTTCTGTCGACCTATTTCAGCAGGCTAAGGAAATCTTCGACTTCCTCGGGCTGGACGCTCGTGATCTTGCAGTCTTGCGCGAACCGCATGCCACCCTGAGTCCGGCCGAGGCGGGTGATGTCACTCGGGCCACGGCGATTCCCGTCGGGAAAATCCCAGCTCATCTGCTGGCCAAAGCGAGCGGGCTTCACGCGGACCTGGGATACGCGCCGTGGCCTCCGACATAGCAGTGCACTAGAGGTCTGGCCGCCGGGCCTGAGCGGCCGGCCGACGGCGGCGTCAGCCGAAGGTCTGCTGGTTCGCGTACTGGCTCGGGGCGACGATCGTCTCGGGCTGGCCGATGTCGAGGAACCGCACGGTCTGCTTCTCGACGTTCAGGTGGCCCTGATTGTCCAGGCCGGAGAACGTCGTGCTCATCTGCTGGACCACCCCGTGCTCGTCGACCCAGACGTCCAGCCCAGTCAGCGTGGTGGGCCAGGCGATGCCCAGCGAGAGCAGCTTCCCCGGCAGGTAGGCCACCTCCGTTGCGCGCAGATGCTCGCACCGGACGCCGCCCACGACCTGGTAGCCGAGGTTCTCGAAGCCCGCGGCCGGGCGCAGCGCGGCCAGGAGCGCGCGGGGATCGGGCACCGTCGTGCCCCCGGTCTGCGTCTGGTTCGTGGAGTGGTACCACTGCAGCGGCTGGCCGGGCGGCGGGTTGCCGTAGGTGTAGATCTGGCCGTCGACGACGCGCTCGGTGAACGTGCTGGTGGCACCCGGCTGCGACGACACCGAGTTGAAGTTCTGGCCGGAGAACGTGATGTCGAGCGTCCCTGAGCCGTCCGCGATCCCCTCGTCGGTCTCGGCGTAGCTCACGCCGACGTGACCGGCCGACTCGATCGCCGCCTTCGAGACCTGCGCGATGTGCTGCACGACCGCCGCCGTGAGCCGGGCGGCCCCGGGCTTAGCGTGCACAGCATGCGGATGCACGGCCGGGGCATGCGGCCGGGCCGCCACCGGACGGGGATGGCCGCCACCCGCCGAGGCGGCGGTGACAGCGGCCGCACTGCCCGCCGCGACCACGGCAACCGCCGCGGCGGCGGCCACGACCGGGCGCCGCAGCACCAGCGGCCGCGAGCCAAGCGGGCGACCGGCGGGCGCCACCGTGGCCCGCCGCTCGGCCAGCTCGGCCAGAGAGATAGGCCGGGCGCTGGCCTCGACGTACTCCCGGATCTGTTCGGTCAGCTCATTCGTCATGGTCGTCACTCCCCGTTCCGAGCGCGGCCCGCAGCCGCGCTAGCCCTCGTTCCGCATGGTTCTGGACCGATGTCCGCCGCAGGCCGGTCAGCTCGGCGACCTCGCGCAGCGTGTAGCCGTAGCCGTGCACGAGCACGACGGCCAGCCGCTGCCGCTGGGTGAGAGCCGCCAGCGCGGCTGGCAGTCCCGGCTCGAACCGGTACTCGCCCGCGCTGGGCGCCTCGTGCAGCACCGGCTGCCGCTTATGCCGGCGGCCGCGGGTCTGCCCGACCCGGAACAGGTAGCCGGGCAGGTTAGCCAGGCCGGACAGCCGGTCCCAGTGCTCCCAGGCGTAGGCGAGGGCCTCGGCCGCCGCGTCGCGGCCCTGCTCCGGCCCGAAGGCCGCGACCAGGGCCCGCCGCAGGCGCGGCTCGGCCTCGCGCACGAAGGCCTCGAAGTCTTCCGGGCCCGGCGGACTGCCCGCCGCCACCGGGGCGGCGTCTAGTGTTTTCGGCGTCGTGTCCATCACCTGAGAAAGCCCCTGGCCGCCGGCCTGTACCACAGCGGGCTAGAAGTACCTGGGATTGGCGATCGCCAGCCGGGTGGCGACCGCGTCGGCCAGGCTCGCGTCGGGCGGGAGCGGGCCCGCCTCGAGCTCCCGGGACACGATCGCCAGCGCGTTCGCGGCGACCCGCGCGTGGAAGGAAAGCTGGCCGGTCGTCGCCGGCATGACCTGAGTCGTCAGGTACTCGCGCACCGCGTCGAGCAGCTCGCTCGCCGTGGGCCGGCCGTACGGATCCGGCTGCGCCACCGGCTCGCCCGACAGCTGCGGCCGGCGGGCGGCGGCCGCGTCCGCCTCGGCGGGCTGCAGCAGGAGCAGCAGGTCCCACTCTTGCTCGGCCACCCGCCGTCCGATCGCGGCCAGCTCCACCGAGCGGTACGCGCCCGACAGGTGCGCAAAGGCCTGGCTGAGACAGATCACGCCCCACCGCAGCGTGCCCAGCACCTCCCACCAGCGCAGCTCGGCCAGTCCGATCTCGGCGCCCCCGGCCTCGCGGTAGGCGGCGAGGAGTTCCTCCCGGCTGCCGACGCCCGCGACGGGCGGGCCCGCGCCGAACCGCCAGGCCTTCACGCACAGCCAGCCCAGGTCCTCGGCCGGATTCCCGAGATGGGTGAGCTCCCAGTCCAGGACCGCCCGCAGGCCCTCGGGGCCGACGATCAGGTTGCCGAGGCGGAAGTCGCCGTGCAGGAGCACCGGCTCGCGCGCGGCCGGCGGGCTCCCGGCCAGCCAGTCCAGCGCCAGCTCGAACACCTCACTGGGCCGACCGAACGAATCGAGCTGCTCCCGCAGCCCCGCGAGCGGGTCCGGCTGCGGGAATCCGGCGGGCACGGCGATCGCGTGCAGACCGGCCGCGAACCCGCCGAGCTGGCCGGCCAGCTGACCGCGTGCCTGCTCGTATTCGGCATCCCGCAGGATCCGCCGCGCGATCGTCTCGCCCGGTATCCGCCGCATCACGATGCCCCGGTCGCCGAGAAGCACCTCGGGTACGGGCAGGCCCGCGGCGTGGGCCAGCCCGATCGCCGCCGCCTCCCGGTCGATCCCGCCCGGCTCCCTGGGCCGGCCGGGAGGATCGCGCCGCAGGATGAGCTCGGTGCGCGTGCCGTCGGTCCCGACCGCGTCGAACGACCAGGTCTCCTTGGACGCGCCTCCCGATAGCCGGGCCAGATCCTCGATGACCGCGCCGGGGCCGGCCCAGGGCGTCAGCGCCTGCGCCAGCTCGTTCCGGTCAATCACTCCGACACGCCCTTCGGGGCGCGCTGATGCATGAAACCGAACATGTACCCGGCCACCCGGCGCATCTGGATCTCCTCGGCCCCCTCGGTGATCCGGTACCGGCGATGGTGGCGGTAGATGTGCTCGAACGGCTTGTGCCGCGAGTAGCCGAGGCCGCCGTGCACCTGCATGGCCCGGTCGGCGGCCTCGCAGCACAGCCGGTTGGCCCAGTAGTTGCACATGGAGACCTTGTCCGAGGCCGAGAACGGGCCGTCGCGGTCCATCAGCCAGGCGGTCTTGTGGATCAGGGCGCGCAGCATCTCGCACTGCGTCTGGAGCTCGACCAGCGGGAACTGGATCGCCTGGTTGGCGGCCAGCGGCTTGCCGAACGGCCGCCGCTCGCGGGCGTAGGCGACCGACTCGTTGATGCAGTACTGCGCCGCGCCGAGACTGGAGGCGGCCTGGCGGATCCGGTTCTCGTTGAAGAAATGCTGCACGACCTGCAGCCCCCGGCCCTCACCGCCGAAGATCGCGCTGTCCGGGACGCGCACGTCACGGAACGTCACGTGCGCGTGGTCGGTCGGCATGTTGAACGTCCACAGGTACTCCTCGACCGTGAAGCCGGGCGAGGCGATCGGGGTCAGGAACGCGGTGATCCCCTCGGCGTCGCCGGGTTTGCCGGCGGTCCTGGCGAAGATCAGGTCGTGCGAGGCGGCGTGCACGCCGGTATTCCAGGTCTTCTCCCCGTTGATCACGAAGGCGTCCCCGTCGCGCACTGCGCTGGTCTCCATGAACGTGGCGTCGCTGCCGTGCGCGGGCTCAGTGATGCCGAACGCGAAGCCGCCGCGCCCGGCCGCGAGCCGGTCGACCCATTCGGCCTGCTGGCCGGCCGTGCCGTACTCCAGCATCAGCAGGAGGCCGACGTTGTTGCCCACGATCATGTGCTCGTTCTGCAGGTCGCAGTGCAGGCCGAGACCCTGGCCGGCGAGGTGCTCCCTGATAATCGCCATGCCCAGGTTCGTGCCGTCCCGGCCGCCGTATTTTTTCGGGAACGCATAGCGATAGTGGCCGGCCTCGTCCGCCCGCCGGCGCGCCTCGGCCAGCAGGAGCTCCCACTCACGGCTGGGGAGGCCGCCGCGATCCCAGTCGGTCCTGGCGTCCTCGCGGCGGTAGTCGAAGAAGCGGATGTTGTCGTCCTGCTGCTCCAGGGGGCGGATCTCGCGTTCGATGAACTCGTCGAGCTCCTCGAGGTAACTGGCCAGGTCCGCCGGGACGTCGAAGTCCATGGTCTCTCTCCTCCGATCTGCGGCGAAACATGGCTTACGGTACGCAGCTAACAGCTCGGGCGGAAGATTCATGGCGGTCGGCGGGAACATGAGGCGGGTCCATTGGCAAAGACGGGTGTCCTATCAGACTGCGGGAGGCCCACCTATGAGGACTGCCGATGAGAGTTGACAGCGCAGTGAGCGTTCCGGCCGAGCGAGCCGGCGGCGCCAGTGCGGACGACGCCACGGTCATCGCTCGGTCGATCGACGAGCCCGAGTGGTTTGCTGCCCTGTTCCGCCGCCATGCCGCGCCGATCCAGCGGTATGTCACGCGCCGGATCGGGCTCACCGCCGCCGAGGACGTTGTCGCTGAGACGTTCCTGATCGCATTTCGCCAGCGCGGCGAGTACCAGCTCGACCGCCACGACGCGCTGCCCTGGCTGTACGGGATCGCGACCAACATGATCGGCCGCCATCGGCGCACCGAACTCAGGCAACTGCGGCTGCTCGCCCGCACCGGGGCGGATCCGGTGATCGAACCATTCACCGAGCGGGTCGACGCCGCGGTCAGCGCGGATGCCGCCAAGGCGCGGCTCGGCGCCGCGCTGGCCCGGCTGCCTGCGGGGCACCGTGATGCGCTGCTGCTTGTGGCCTGGGGCGGCCTGACGTACGAGCAGGTGGCCGTCGCGACGGGCGCGCCGCTTGGCACCGTGCAGTCACGGGTGAGCCGGGCCCGGCGCAAGCTGCGTCAGGCACTGGGCGATCTCGACCCGGCCGCGCTGGGCACGGGGCCCGGGCAGCAGCCACGCAAGCCGCGCCGTTCCGAGCAGGCTAGGAGTACTGAGGAGACATGTCATGAATGAGCTTGATCTACTGAGTCTGCTGCGGGACGAGGTGCCGCTCACCGAGCCGTCGCCCGCAGTCGAGCACGCCGTCCAGACCGCGGTCCGGGCCCAGGTCCCTGCCGGAGCGGCACCGCGCCGTGGCCACCCGGCTGGCCGGCCTCGCGGGCGAGCCCCGAGACTTCCGCAGTCGGCCTGGCAGCGTCGCATGGTGGTGGCCGGCCTGGCCGCCGCTGCTGTAGCAGGCGCCGCGATCCTTGTCACCGGCCTGTCTGCGCGCGGTCCTGCCGCCAGCCGTCCCGGAGCCGGACTCGTGACGAGCGGCCCCGCGGTCGGAGCCAAGCTGCCGACGCAACGCGGTCTCGGGAAGGCCAGGACCGAGGCGCAACTGATCGACTACGCCACCCGTTCTGCCGCCGCCTCGCCGGCCTTCGTCCCCAGCTCCCACGAGTGGGTCTATACCGAGACCGAGGTCGCGAGCTCGTCCGCCGGCGGTGGCGGTTTCCTGTTCGGGCCACCGAACGAGCGCGTGATCGGGCAGGAGTGGGCCAGAGTCGACCAGCGACTGTATGCCAGCTACGTGCACGGCCATCTCCGGTTCGGCCGCGGCGGCGGCCCTGGCTCCACTCTCGGTGGCTGGAAGAGCATCGGGCCTTCCTACCTGAACTCGCTGCCCACCAGGCCAGCCCAGCTAGAGGCCGTCATCCTGGCTAATAACAGCAACCCGCACATGCCCTGGTACGTCGGTCCCGACAAGAACTACACGATTTTCAACGGGATCTTCACGCTGATGTCAGATGGCGAGTCGGAAGGCACCTGGATCCCGCCGAAGCTGCTGGCCGCTATGTACCGGATCCTTGCCAGCCTCCCTGGCGTGCATTTCGACCTGACCACTGACCTCGCCGGCCGGAGCGGGATGGGTTTCTACATGCTGACCGGCGGCTGGGAAAAGCAGGAAATCGTGATCGACCCGGCTACCTACGCCTACATGGGTGATGAGTGGGTCGCCGTCAAGGCCCACACCAGCGTGGCCACTGACGGTACGCGGTACATCAAGAAGGGCCAGGTACTCGGCTGGGAGGCGCTGCTCCACATCGCCGTGGTGCGGCATGCCGGGCAGATCTAGCACTAGAGCATTTCGCTACCGGCGGGTAATGTCAGCGTTATAGGCGTTAACTCCGGGAGGGCCGCTGTGAGCACCTACGAGCACTACACCACGCCCGTCGAGCCAGGTACCTGGGACATCCCGGCGTCCGGCGCGGTCAGGTTCAACTGGGAATACGACAGCGGCCGTACCCGGCTGATCGACCTCTACCAGCGGGGCAAGGACAAGCAGTGGGACGCCACCAAGCGGATCGACTGGTCGATCGAGGTCAATCCCTGCAACGTCATGGACCAGGGCGAGGAGCTTAACCCGATCTACGGCTCGGCTCAGTGGGAGAAGCTGAACCAGGCCGAACGCGACGAGCTTGGCCACCACCTGTCAGCGTGGCTGTTCAGCCAGTTCCTGCACGGGGAGCAGGGCGCGCTGACGGTGGCGGCCAGGATCGTCGAGTCCGTACCGGACATGGACTCGAAGTTCTACGCCGCCACGCAGGCCATGGACGAGGCGCGGCACGTGGAGCTGTACGCGAAGTTCATGAAGGAGAAGATCGGCCTGTACTACCCGGTCAACCCGGACCTGGCCAAGCTGCTGGAGGACGCCCTCTCCGACTCGCGCTGGGACATGCCCTACCTCGGCATGCAGGTGCTGATCGAGGGCCTGGCGCTGGCCGCGTTCGGGGTGCACCGGGACCTCTCCAACAACGACCTGGTCACCCAGCTGCTCGCCTACGTGATGCAGGACGAGGCGCGGCACGTGGCGTTCGGGCGGCTGGCGCTGCGCGACTACTACAAGGAACTGACCGCGGCCGAGCGCGCCGACCGCGAGGAGTTCGTGGTCGAGGGCTGCTACCTGATGCGCAACCGGTTCACCGGCCGCGAGGTGTGGGAGCGCATGGGCTTCGATGTCGAGGAGTGCGTCGCGTTCACCGATCAGTCGCCGGTGCAGCAGGCGTTCCGGACCCTGCTGTTCTCCCGGATCGTGCCGTGCGTCCGGGACATCGGGCTCTGGGGCCCGAAGGTCCAGCACGCTTACGCCGACCTCGGCGTCATCGAGGCGGCCGACTCCGACCTCGAGGTGCTCATGCGCGCCGACGAGGAGCTGGCGGAGAAGATCGACGAGCAGAAGTACGCCGTCGAGCTGGCCGCCCGCCAGTCCGAGGTCGACGACGCGATCGCGCTGGCCGACTAGCCGCAGCTCAACGCAGGCCCGGTACGGTCGCAGGGTGGAGATCGTGCCGATGACCGCCGAGTATGCGGCGGACATCATCACGTGGCGGTACGCGCCTCCCTACGACTGCTACGACATGACCGAAGCGGATCCGGCGTTCATCACCAGCGAGGCCGGCGGGTACTTCGCGCTGGCCGACGGCGGCGCCCTGATCGGGTTCCGGTCGTTCGGCGCGGACGGCCAGGTACCAGGCGGCCGTTACGACG
>DAIOWC010000070.1:0-25464 GCA_036758685.1 Streptosporangiaceae bacterium
GAAGATGTTCTCGTTCATGATGACCAGCGCTGATGGCTATCACGCCGACACGGGCCAGGCCCTGGACTGGCATAACGTCGACCAGGAGTTCAGCCAGTTCGCTCTGGCGCAGCTTCGCGAGGCCGGCACGCTGGTGTTCGGCCGCGTGACCTATGAGGGCATGGCCGCTTTCTGGCCCACGCCTGCCGGCGAGGAGTCCGACCCAGAGGTCGCGAAGGCGATGAACACCACCCCCAAGATCGTCATCTCGCGGACCCTGCCGCAGGCCACCTGGGCCGGCACGCGGATCATCAGCAACCACGCCGAAGAGGAACTGGCCAAGCTCAAGCAGCAACCCGGCAAGGACATCGTGATCCCGGGCAGTTCAACGCTGACCGCCGGCCTGCTGCAGACAGGCCTGCTCGACGAACTGCGGATCATGGTGAACCCGGTCATCCTGGGCCAGGGCAGGTCCCTGTTCGCAGGAGCCGGCAGGACCAGCCTCAAACTGCTGAAGACCCGGCAGTTCACCTCCGGCAACGTCCTGCTCTACTACCAGCCGATCACGAACTGATCAAACACGCGAGGCTCAGCTGATGCGCTCGGCCAGCGAGACGATGATCCCTTCCGGCCCCCGGACGTAGGCCATCCGCCAAGCGCCCTCGTACTCGCCGATGCCACCGACCAGTCCGTAGCCCTCGGTAGCTGCCCAATCGACAGCCGCCTGCAGGTCGTTGACCTCGAAGGCCACGTTGCGCAATCCCAGCTCGTTGGCCATGGCGGCCGGTGAGCCCGGCACGGAGTCGGGTCGCACGAAGCTCGAGAGCTCCAGGCGGGTGCCATCGCCGGGCGGCTTCAGCATGACGATCTCGGTGCGGGAGCCGGGAATGCCGCAGACCGTGTCCAAGAACTCGCCCTCGACGAACGTCCTGCCCTCGACCTCCAGGCCCAGCGCCACGAAGAAGGCGGTCACGACGTCGAGATCTGCGACCGTGAGGCCGACGTGATCGAAGCGTCGTACATGTGACATAGGCCTGTCCTCCCGTCGTCGTGTCGACCGTGCATCCGCCACGGTAGGCGTTCGCAGTATTTCTCGTTGCAGGATCTCCGCGAACGTGGACTATCGGCTGCCTGGGCGGACGTTGGCCGGACCGGCGTGGGATGCTCCGGTCGGTGGATACCGACCAGTTCTGGAACCTGATCGAGAAGGCGCGAGCCCGCGCCGGGGACCAGGCCGACTGCCAGGCGATCGTCGCTCAGGCTGTCGCCTTGCTGTCCGCGCTGCCCGCCAGCGAGATCATCTCCGCCGAGCAGCGCCTGCACGAGATCGTGATGGGCTCCTATCTGCACCCGCTGTGGGCAGCCGCCTACGTGATCAACGGCGGCTGCTCCGACGACTCCTTCGACTACTTCCGCGGCTGGCTGATCCTGCAAGGCCGCAGCGTCTTCGGGGAAGCAGTCGCCGATCCAGACGGCCTGGCCGGCCTGCCCGCGGTCCGCACCGCCGTCGCAGCGGGCGGAGCCGACCTCAGATGCGAGTACACGCTCTATATAGCCAGCGATGCCTACCGGAACGCGACCGGCCAGGAACTACCGGAGGACGTCACCCCGGCCGGCTACCCCGACCTCGACCCGGCCTGGAACTTCGACTTCGACGACCGTCAGGAGATGCACAAGCATCTGCCCCGGCTGACCGCGCTCTGCTGGCCCGGTTGACGGTCAGCCGGTCAGTTTTACTTCTGCGTGAGGCGTAGGGCAGAGTCGGCTGGGTGCAGTCCCCGGCAGCCCAAACAGCTGAGTTCCCGGCTCAGCTACGTCGGCCGAGCGCGGCGTGGGCGGCATGCGCCTGTGGCCTGGCCTATGTTGCGATCAGCCTGTACTGGGCGCTGGGCGGCAGCTGGCTGCTCGCCACCGTGGGCGCGTCCCTGGCAGGCACCGCCAGCGTGGCGGTCAGATTCGCGGTGTGGGCGGCGGTCGTGCTGAAGGCGATCGCGGCCTTCCTGCCACTGGTCACGATTGGTGCTCTGGGCAGGCTGTCCCGAGGGTGGGAGCGATGGCTGCGCCGGCTGACCTGGATTGAAGCCCTGATCCTGACCGGCTACGGTCTGGTGCTGACTGCCGCCGGGCTGCTTGTCCAGTCGGGCGTCATCGCGCCGGCAGCAAATGCCGACCGCCGCGCCTTGAGATGGCATGCCTTCCTGTGGGATCCCTGGTTTCTGGTCTGGGGTTTGCTCGTCACCATCGCCCTGGTGCAAGGCCGCCGGCGACGCGGCGGCGTGTGACTGGTGTGCGTCGAGGTCGATGCGGCCGATCGGCCTGCTCAGAGCGTCGGCATGAACAAGATCTGGTCGTATCCGCCGAGTTCCTGATCTCTGGATTGACCCGAACATTCCGTTCTACTGTTTGCGATGTGCCACAGAACTCTCAGCAAGGCGATGTCACCGAGCCGCCCGCGGTCAGCGCCGCTGTCCGGTTGATGCATCGTCGCCATGGCTGGACCAGGCTGACCATCACGAGTTTCATTGCGTACGCGTTCGGCGAGGCTGTCAGCCTGAACGCGGCGTCGCAGGGAACACCGGCGCCGTCCTGGTTCGGGACCATCGTCGTCGTGCTGGGCGCCATGACTGTTGCGGGGATCATCGCCGTCGTGGTCTGCTCCGCACAGCTGCGGCGTACTGCGCCGGAGGTGCTCGTGCAGGCGGCTCCTATCGCCGCACGGCACAAGCAGGGTCGGCGTGCTCACCACTTCCCGCCCCGCCACCTGGTGACCTGGATTCTGTGCTGGGTCGGCATGGCGCTCTTTCTGTTCGTGGCGATCATCAGCGTTTCCGCGCCTGTTGACGGGATCGCTTACCTGGCTGGCGCCGACAAGATGGTCACCTTCGATCCGATCTCCCACAGTACGAGTTGCAGCTTTAGCGGCAACTCGTACATCTGCAGCACATCCACCGACGGCATCATGGGGACCGGCGGTGCCTGGGTGACTGCAACCTGGCCGGATGTGGTCCCGCTGGACAAGCCATTTCAGGTGCGACAGCCGTTCTGGCAGTGGGGGCTGGGCGAGGCACTCATCAACAACGACCGGATCGCGGTCGTCGCTATCGTCATAGGTCTGCTGCTGGAGGCAGCCGGCGTGCTCGTGCTGATCACCGCCTTCCGGCTGGTGCGCAACTGGCACCATCACCGGCAGCAACGGCAGCAAGCTGGAGTGGCCGCGGCACCGGCTGTCTGATCCTGCGCGGCCATCCGGTGGGCCGTTCGAGCTGGTCACGACCGCGGTTGCCGACACTGCCGAGCGGGCTCCGGAGGGTCATCCCGCGGGATGACAAAGAGCCGGGATTGTTAGCCTTTCCCGGTGACGCGATCAGCACCTCCCGCCCTGGTCCTGGCGTCCGGATCCACGGGCCGTCTGAAGGTCCTGCGATCGGCCGGGTACGACCCCGAGGTCGTCGTCAGCGGCGTGGACGAGACCTGCGACGACGCTCCCGACACCGCCGCCCTCGTCGGCATCCTCGCCGAGCGCAAGGCGGCGGCCGTAGCCAGCGTGCGCCCGCAGGCGCTCGTGCTTGGCTGCGACTCGATGCTCGACCTGGACGGCGAGGCGCTGGGCAAGCCCGCCTCGGCCGAGCAGGCCACCACTCTGTGGCAGCGCCTGTCCGGGCGCGAGGGCACCCTGTACACCGGGCACTGCCTGATCGACGGTGCCACCGCGCGGACGACGCAGGCAGTCGCCGCTACCGTGGTCCGGTTCGGCACCCCGACGCCGCGCGAGATCGCCGCCTACGTCCGCAGCGGCGAGCCGCTGGTCGTCGCGGGCGGATTCGCCATCGACGGGCTCGGCGGGTCGTTCGTCGAGAGCATCGATGGTGACCCCAGCAACGTCATCGGCCTGTCGCTGCCGCTGCTCCGTCGTCTGCTCGCCGGGCTCGGGATCGCGGTCACCGACCTCTGGCGCGATCAGGCCGGCTGACCCGTGGCGACCTTTGTCCTGGTGCACAGCCCGGCGGTCGGACCGGCCACGTGGCAGCCTGTCGCGGACCGGCTGCGCCTGACCGGCCACGAGGTTGTCGTTCCATCCCTGCTGGCCATCGCCAACGGCGAGCCGCCCTACTGGCCGAGCGTGGCCGCTACCGTCGTCGCGGCGCTGGCGGGGGCGGACGAGCGAGGGCCGCTGGTGCTCGTCGCGCACAGCAATGCGGGCGCGTTCCTCCCGGTCATCGCGGCCTCGGTCATGCAGCCGGTCGAATGCTGCATCTTCGCCGACGCCCTGCTTCCGGCCGCGGCGGGGAGCACGCCGCTGGCAGGCGAGCAGTTCCTGCCGTTCCTGGCCGGCCGGGCCGGGCCAGACGGGCGGCTCCCCCGCTGGACCGACTGGTGGGGCGATGCCGATCTCGGCCCGCTGTTCCCGGACGAGGCGACCAGGCAGGCCATCACGGCTGAGCTACCGCAACTCCCGCTGGCTTACTTCCGCGAGAGCGTGCCGGTCCCGCCCGGCTGGACCGGGCAGCGGTGCGCCTACCTGATGTTCAGCGAGGGATACGCCGAGGAAGCGCAGCGGGCCAGCGCCCTCGGCTGGCCCGTGCGCTTCATCCGCGGCGAGCACCTGCACCAGGTCGTCGACCCCGTGGCCGTCGCTGACGCGCTCGTCGGGATCGCCGACGGCGGCTGATCATTCCGGCCGGGGATCCCAGCGGAACCGCCGGATGGCGATGACCGAGCCGACGCAGCCCCAGGCCGCCAGCACCGCCAGGTGCTTCCAGTCCGCGCCGGCGTGCTCGGATAGCGGGCCCATGAGCGCCTCGTTGAACGGCCGGACCGGCAGCCACCCGGCGATGTTGTTCAGCATGGTCGAGTGGATCGGCATGTACGTGCCGGACAGGAACAGCAGCGGGAACAGGACCAGCTGCGCGACCGCGGGCGCTGCCTCGGCGTTGGAGATCAGCGAGGCCACCGCGACCCCGAGCGCGCAGAAGGCGGCGGCGCCGAGGACCAGCGTCACGACGATCGCCAGCCAGTGCGTCGGAAGCGGCACGCCGTAAATGCGGCCGATGCCGACGATGAGCGTCACGTCCACGAGACTGACCAGCACACAGTGCGCGAGCAGCCCGCAGAAGTAGGCCCAGGCGGGCAGCGGCGTGGCGCGGACGCGCTTGAGTATGCCGTTCTGCCGGCGCATCGCCAGGGCGACCGCCAGCTGCCCGTAGCAGGACCCGAGCACGGACAGCGCCGCGATCGTGGACACGTAGTACTGCAGCGGCGACAGGCCGCCGAAGTACGGGCTGCGGCCACCGCCGCCGAACAGCGCCCCGATGATCGTGACGAACACAACCGGGAAGACGAACGTGAAGATCGCGTTCTGCGGGTTGCGCCAGAACGTCAGCTGCTCGTAGCGGACCTGATGGGCCAGCAGGCTCAGGGCAGACCGCGAGCGCCGGGCCGGCCCCCGCTCACTCTGGCTCGAGGCCACGGTCGCGGTGGTCATCGCATGCTCCCTTCCGGCTTGCGCGATGGCGCGTCGTCGTCTGTCAGCTGGAGGTAGATGTCCTCCAGGCTCGGCCGCTCGATGCTGAGCCCGGCGAGCTCGAGGTCGCGCTCCACCGCCCAGGTCGTGAGCTGCTGCAGCACCGAGGTCGGCGCGTCGGTCTCGATGACCAGCTGCCCGCCGCCGTCGGGCCGGGCCCTGAGCGGCAGGTCTGCGGGCCCGTAGCCGGCGGGCAGCGCGAAGACGATCCGTGCCCGCGCGGTGTCGCGCCCGCCGAGCTCGGACGGCGGCCCCTCGGCCGCGACCAGGCCGCCGGTCAGCACCACAACGCGGTCGGCCAGGGCCTGGGCTTCCTCCATGTCGTGGGTGGTCAGCAGGATCGTCGTCCCGGCCGCGCGCAGGTCGCGCACGAGCTGCCAGGCGTCGCGGCGCGCCGACGGGTCGAACCCGGTCGTCGGCTCATCGAGGAAGAGCAGCTCCGGGTTGCCGATGAGGCCGAGCGCCAGGTCGAGCCGCCGCTTCTGGCCGCCCGACAGGCTCCTGACCTTCCGCCGCTCCTGGCCGGCGAGGCCGACCAGCCCGATCGTCGCGTCGATGCCCCGCGGCGCGGCGTAGTAGCCGGCGTCCCGCGCGATCGTCTCCCTGACCGTGAGGTAGGGCTCGACGGCGATGTCCTGCAGGACCAGCCCGGTCCGCTCGCGGAGGATGCGGCTGGACGGCCGGTCGCCGGGGTCAAGGCCGAGCACCTCGGCCGTCCCGGCGTCGCGGGTGCGGAAGCCCTCGAGGATCTCCAGCGTCGTGGTCTTGCCGGCGCCGTTCGGCCCGAGCAGGGCGACGATCTCGCCGGGCTGCACCGTGAAGCTGACGTCCCGCACGGCCTGCACCGAGCCGTAGCTCTTGCGCAGCCCGCGCACCGCTAGCGCGTGCACCGGATCTCCAGCTGCAGGTCCAGGTAACGCCCGGCCAGCCCGGGCGAGGCGGTCACGCCGAACTCGGCGCGGTCGATGCGCGCCGACGCCGAGGCGGTGAAGGCGGCCCCCGATACCTCGAGGCCGGTGATCGTGAGCTGCACGGGCCGCTCGACGTCGCGCACCGTGAGCGTTCCGGTGATCGTGTCGCCGCTCAGGTCGGCGGGCAGCGCGGCGAACGTCATCAGCGGATACTCCCGCGCGTTCAGGAAGCGGGCCGACCGGACGCGGGCGTCGCGCTGCGGGTTGCCCGTGTGGAAGCTCGCCACGTCGATCTCGGCATAGACGCCGGAGTCGGCGAGCGGCTCGCTCACGTGCACCGTGCCGGCCTGGATCGCGAAGGTCCCCCGCACCGGGCCGAGGCCGAACAAGTGCCGGGTCCGGAACGAGACGCGCGACCGGACCGGGTCAATCTCGTACCGGCCGAGCCGAGGGGTAGTCGCCGTGGGGTCGTGTTGTGTCTGCATGCCCTCCATTGCAGGCCAGCGGCCAGGGCACCCGGCAGAGCTGCCGGTAGGGACCAGGCCCGACGAACGGATGGCGCTCCGGGCGAGCCCGCAACTTTAGTAGGTTCCGGGTGAGACGAAGGTTTCGCCGCCCGCGGTGCCGCCCCCCGGATGAAATAGCGTGAGCTGCATGAACGCGCGCACGTGGGCCCGGTGGATGCGCCGGCATACGTTCGCCCTGGATGTGCTGCTCGCGGAGTTTTTCGCGGCCAGCGACACCGTGGCCACGCTGACCGGCGGGTCCTGGTGGCCCGCGCACCCCTCCGGGCTCGCCTGGACCATGCTCGGCGCCCAGGCGCTGGCCGACCAGGCACTGATCTTCCGCCGCCGCGCGCCCATGCTGGTCATCGCCATCCTGGGCGGCTTCACCCTGGCGCTCTCCCTGCTGATATCTCCGGCCGGCGCGCTCACCCCCGCCCATACGGGAACGATCTGGGCGCCCTACGGAACCGTGCTGGCGGCTTACGGGCCGTTCTATTACCGCAAGGACCGGCGGACCGCGTACGCGGCTGTCGGCACGCTGACCCTCATCGTGGCCAGGGTCTGGGACCCGTCCGCGACCGTGATCGCGCTCGGGGTGCTCAGGACCGCAGTGGGGCCGTTCTTCGCCCTTTACCTCACCGCCCGGCATGAGATGTTCCAGGCGCTGCGGGACCGGGCCGAGCGAGCGGAGCGGGAACGCTACCTGCTCGCCGAGCAGGCCAGGGCCGAGGAGCGAGCCCGGCTGGCGGGAGAGATGCACGACGTCGTGACGCACCGGGTCAGCCTGATGGTGCTCCAGGCCGGGGCCCTGCAGATCACGGCCCCCGACGAGGCGACCAGGAGGGCGGCCGACGAGCTGCGGGCAGCCGGCGTTCAGGCGCTGGACGAGCTGCGCGACCTGGTCGGCATCCTCCGCACCGCCCCCGAGGATGACCAGGCGCCGTCGACGGCCGAGCTGGCCGCACTGGTCGCCGAGTCGTCCGCGGTCGGGACTCCGGCCGAGCTGATCGAGGACGGCGATCCCGCGCTCGCGTCCCCGGTGGTGGGGCGCACCGCCTATAAGGTCGTCCGCGAGGCGCTGACGAACGTGCGCAAGCACGCGCCGGGAGCGCGCGTCCTGGTCCGGGTTAGCTACGACGAGTCCGGGGTGAGAGTCAGCGTGCAGAACACTCCCGCCGCGCATCCGCCCGCCGGCGACCTCGCCGAGACCGGCTCTGGCCTCGGCATCGCGAGCCTGCGGCAGCGCATTGAGCTCGTGCACGGCACGCTGCGGGCGGGCTCGTCCCCGGACGGCGGGTTCAGCCTGGAAGCCACGCTGCCGTCCTACGTACCGACCGCCGAGCCGAGTCAGGGAGCCAGATGATCCGGGTAGTAGTCGTCGACGACGAGCCGATGGTGTGCGCGCACCTGCGGACGATTCTCGGCTCGGCCGCGGACATCGAGGTCGTGGACGAGGCTCACGACGGCGCGGAGGGCGTCGAGGCCGTCATCCGCAGCCGGCCTGACGTCGTGCTGATGGACCTGCGGATGCCGAGGGTCGACGGCATCGCGGCGATCGAGCAGATCGGCAAGCTCGCCAGCCCGCCGGTCGTCGTCGTGCTGACCACGTTCGACGCCGATCAGTACGTCCTGCGCGCGCTGCGCGCCGGGGCAGCCGGATTCCTCGTCAAGTCCACCCCGCCCGAGGATCTCATCGGGCTCGTGCGGGTGGCGGCCGACGGCAACACCGTCTTGTCCCCGGCCGCCGCGCGGCGGCTCATCGCCGCTTCCACCGACAGTCAGCCCGCCAGGGACCGCGCTCGCAAGCTCGTCGAGGAACTGACGGACCGCGAGGCCGAAGTGCTCGGCTGCCTCGGCGAGGGCCTGTCGAACGCGCAGATCGCGGCCCGGCTCTACCTGTCCGAGGCGACGGTCAAGGGCTACGTCTCGCGGATGCTCGACAAGCTAGGGCTGGCCAACCGGACCCAGGCCGGCCTGCTCGCGCACGACGCCGGCCTGGTCAGCCGCTGACGGGCGCGGCCGCGTCGAACGCCACCACCCGGCCAGCCGGCCGGCCGCGTAGCAGACGGCGCCGCCGACCCCGACGAAGAAGCCGATCGGCCAGTTGGTCTCGAAGGAGACGGCAATGGCCACCCAGACGGTCACCAGCGCGAACACGACGGACAAGCCGATCGCCGCCAGCGGGCTGCTGGTCAGCGACCTGGCCGCGGCGGGCGGGCCGATCATGAGGCTGAAGATCAGCAGCGCGCCCACGACCGGCAGCGTCATGCTGGCCGCGACCGCGACGATGACCAGGAACGCCAGCTCGACCCACGCCAGCCGGATGCCGCGGGCGGCACCGGACTCCGGCGCCAGCGAGGTCAGCAGCAGCGGGCGGTACAGGACCCCGACCGCGAGCACGCAGACCACGCCGAGCACTGCGATCGGCAGGATCTCGTTGGTCGCGATGCCGAGCACCTCGCCGAACAGGAGCGAGAAGATCTGCTCGGAGTACTCGGTCGTGAAGCTCAGGAACAGCGCGCCGAGGCCGAGCATCACCACCAGGATCAGGGCCGTGGATACGTCCCTCCGGGCATTGCGGCCGAGCCAGCCGATGCCGAGCGCCCCGGCCAGCGCGAAGACGCCGAGCCCGATGAGCGTGTTGATGCCGAGCAGGCTGGCCCCGGCCGCGCCGGCGAAGGCGCCCTGGGGCACCGCGTCGGCCACGAAGGCCGCGCCCCGGAGGACGACGAAGAACCCGACGACGCCGGCGATCACCGCGACGATCGACGCGGTGACCCACGCGTTCACCATGAAGGGAGCGAACATCGTCAGGCCCTCATCCCGTCCGCGGGGGATCCTGGGGTCGTCCCCCGGGCACGCAGCGTCCGGCCGGGCCTGATCGCCTGGGCGGCCACAAACGCTACGAAGATCAGCACCACGATGAAGAAGCTGACCGGCCAGCCGTCATGCGTGGGCGGCCAGGTGAAGCTGTCGTAGGCCAGCACGATGCCGAGCCAGGTCGCGGCGACCGCGATCGCCGCCGCGGCCAGCGTGGCCCGGCCGGGCGTGCTCGCCAGCCGCAGCGCGATCGCCGCCGGGCCGACCAGCAGCGCCGTCGCGAGGATGGCGCCGACGGTGATCGCGGCGAGCGACACCGCGAGCGCGATCGCGAGCAGGCAGGCAAGCCCGGCCAGCCGGGTCCGCACGCCCCTGGCGGCGGCGAGCTCGGGGCTCACCGAGCTCAGCAGCAGGGGCCGGTACAGAACCGCGACCACGGCCAGCGCCGGCAGGCCGAACGCCGCGACGAGCGGCACCGCGTCGTTCCCGACCGTGAACATGGATCCGAACAGGATCGTGATCGTCGCCCCGGTCGTGCTGGAGGAGGTCGCGTCCCAGTAGAGGAACAGCGCGGCCAGGCCGAGCCCGGCGCCGCGCACGATCCCGGTGGCCAGGTCACGGCCGCGGGGCTGGCGGTTGCTGATCATGTCCATGACCCCGGCGGCGAGCACTCCGGTCCCGGCGAATCCCACGAGCGGGCTGATATTGGCCAGGAACGAGGCGGAGCCGCCGGTCACTGACAGGTCGGCTAGTGCATGCCCGGAATAGGACTGGCCGCGCAGGACCGTGAATGTGCCGACGATCCCGCAGACCAGCGCGGAGATGCCGCCGACGACCAGCGCGACGTGGACCGGGGAGCTGGCGAAGAAGCCCGGCGCAAACAGCCAGGTCACGGCTCGGACCTGGACGGGGCGTGATCGGGGTGCGCCGACTCGGCCGCGGCCTCGTCGCCCGCCAGGATCTCGAAGCCCTCCCCCGCGTGGGCGATCACCAGCACCCGGCCGTGCACGTTGAGCACGTCGACGTGGTGGCCGTAGAGCTGGCTCAGCACGTCCTCGCGGATCACCTCGTCGGTCGTGCCGCTCGCGGCCCGGCCGCCGGCCATGTACACGATCCGGTCCATCACCGGCAGCAGCGGGTTCATCTCGTGGGCCGAGATCAGCACGGACACCTGCTGCTGGCGGCAGATCTTGGCCAGCAGCGAGATGATCTCCTGCGCGCTGCGGATGTCCAGGTTGGCCAGCGGCTCGTCCAGCAGGAGCAGTTTGGGCTTGCTGACCAGCGCGTGCGCGATCATCACGCGCTGCTGCTCGCCGCCGGACAGGTTGCCGACCCGCTGACTGGCGAACCGGGTCGCGTCGACGGCCTCGAGCATCTGATCGACCAGCTCACGCTTGTGCCGGGACGGCAGCGGGATCCCGAGGCGGTTCCCGTCCAGGCCGAGGCCGACCAGGTCCCGCGCCCGGACCGGCATGTCCGGGTCGAGCTGGATCTTCTGCGGGACGTAGCCGACCAGTCCGCGCCCGCGCGCGTGCGGTCCGCCGCCGACGCTGACGGTGCCGGCGGTGGTCGGCTGCAGGCCGAGTATCACGCGGAGCAGCGTCGTCTTGCCGGCGCCGTTGGAGCCGATCAGGCCGACGAACTCGCCGGGGGCGATCGCGAACGTCACCTCGTCCAGGATCTGCCGCCCGCCGAGCCGGACGCTGACGCCGTCGACGGCCAGCACGGGGCTGGCCATCGACGGGGTACCGGGCGAGACCGCCATTACAGGTGCTCCGTCGAGACCTTGTCGGCGACCGCCTTGCGCAGCGCGTTCACCTCGGCCAGCATCCACGACTGGTAGCTGTAGCCCGGCGTCGGCATCGTCTCGTAGACGCCGACCACCGGGATGCCGTAGCGGTGGGCCAGCGCCAGGAACGAGCCGGTCAGCGAGTCGGTCACCTGCTGGTTATAGAGGAAGACCTTGACCTTGTGCTGGCTGAACAGGCTGTTTTCCAGCGATACGTACTGGGGCGAGGGATCCACGCCGTTCATGATGTCGGCCTGCAGGCCGAATGGGGTCATGATGTTGGTCCCAGCTGCCTGCAGCATGTAGTCGCCCACGGGCTCGGTCACCGCGACCGGAGTGTGCGGGTAGGCGGCCTTGAACTGCGCGATGGCGGTCAGCCACGGCTGCAGCGACGCGTCGAACCTGGCCGCGTTCGCCTCGAAGTAGCTCTTGTCGGCGGGCCGGATCGCCGACAGGTCGCTGGCGATGGCCCTGGCCACCGCGGGCATCGTCGTCGGGTCGTACCACAGGTGCGGGTTCGGCGTGGTGACCGGGAGGCCGAGCAGTTCCTGGACGTTGATGACCTTGCGGCTGGAGCTGGGCGATGCGCTCTCGATCCGGTTCATGTAGGTGTCGTAGCCGACGCCGTTCTGGACGATCAGCTGCGCCGAGGAGATCGTGGCGGCATCCGAGGCGCTCGCCTCGAACACGTGGGGGTCGGTGTTCGGGTTGCTGTCGATGGCACTGACCTGGACGTACTTGCCGCCGATCTGCGAGATCACGTTGGCGTACTCGTTCTCCGCCCCGACGGCGACGATCGCGCCGTCGGCGTGGGCGTTGCTGGTCGCGCAAGCGGCGCACAGCAGGCTTGCTGCTATCCCGGCTATCCCGGCGACGGCGGCCGTGGCCGCCCGGCGTGCAGGCATGCGGAAATCTCCTCGGGACACACGATGTGGCTGGCTCATGGCGGCGGCCCGCCTCAGCTGCCCGGAGACTGCCTAGGGTTGCCTGGGCTGCCGGGGTCGCCGCCAGCCTGCCGCTTAGTGCTAATGAAAACGATAACCAATACCGACCTAGGCGTCAACCGGACTCGAGGCTGCCACCTTGAAGAACCCGCGGATCTGCGGGATCACTTCCTCGTGGCTGTAGCGCTCGCGGACGAGCCGGCCCGCGGCGGCCACCAGCCGGAGCCGCAGCCCGTCGTCGGTCATCAGCCTGGCCACGGCGCCCGCCAGGCCGCCCGCCGAGTCGGCGATGAGGGCGTGCACGCCGTCAGCCAGCTCGAGCCCGGCCGCGCCCGCGGGCGAGGTCACGACCGGCACCCCGTGGCTGAACGCCTCCAGGATCTTGATCCTCGTGCCCGCCCCGAACGCCAGCGGCACGACGAGGACGTCGGCCTCCCGGTAACACGGCCCCAGGTCGGCCGCGAATCCGGTCAGCCGTACCCCCGGCTCGCGGCCCAGCGCCATCAGGCCATGGTTCGAGCCACAGTCACCGGCAAGCGTCACCGTCACCGGTCCGGGGATCAGCGGCCGGAGCCGGGGCAGCACCTCCCGGACCAGCCGGGCCGCCGCATCGGCGTTCGGCCAGTAGGTCAGGTTGCCGACGAAGAGCAGCCGGACGCCGGCGCGGCCCGGGCCGGTGCTCCGATCCGGGTTCCGGCCGGCCGCCCCTCGGGTCTCGGGATGCGGGACGCGCTGGCCTGGGACCTGCGGCCAGGCCACGGCGTTCGGAATCACGGTCACGTCCAGGCCGTGCCTCGCTGCCAGTGCTGCCGCCTCGCCCGGGGAGGCCGCGGACAGCCCGTCGAACAGCGGGGCGAACACTCTAATCAGCCGGCGGTAGGCCCTGGCCTCATCCTCGTTCCCGGCGGCGGCGGCCAGCTCGTCATCGTCGTCGTCCAGGTCCGCGCTCGACCAGGGCGAGCCGAGTTCCTGCGCGACCGCGATGGCGAGCGGCATCAGATACGACCGCGCCGCGTGCACGGCGGTGCCCGGCGCGGCGCGCGCGGCCTCCACGATCGCGGGCGCAAGCACCGGCGGCGCCATCGCCGCGAGCGGCGGCAGCGGGTACGCCGCGCTGAGCCGCTCCCGCCAGGCCGGAGTGGCGAGCAGCCGGGGCAGGCTCGCGGCGATCTGCGCCCGGCCGGGCAGCTGCACCTCGGCCGCCTGGCTGCTCGCCGGCATCGGCGTTCTGCCTACCACGGGCACCACCACAACTTTCACGCGGAAATCCAGTGATGCCGCCTTTACAAAGAGAAAGTTACGCATTGCCATGCCATTCCCGGTAGGCGCTGGGTGTATTGGCGCCATATACAAGAGGTCCTGGTTTGGCGATGTCATTGTGTTACTGTTGCATCGCCTAAGGACCCCGCACAAGCCGTATTCCGCGAATAGAGCCAAGGTGGGATCAGTGTCAGAACACCAGCGAATCAAAGCAATCCTCGGCGTGGAGCCCAGCCGCCGGTCCTTTATCGCGAAGTTCGCCGCCGCGGTATTCGCCGCGCCCCTCGTCTCGTCGTTCGCGCTCGACGGCATTGCGCAGGCCCAGCCGGACAAGCTGAGGGACCACCCGCTGCACCAGCACCACGGCAACCAGACCGACTGCAAGCAGTACCTGGGCAACCAGACCCTGGACAATCAGAGTCTGCACAATCAGTGGCTCTACAACCAGACGATGCACAACCAGTGCATTAGCAACCAGCACATGCATAACCAGCACATGCATAACCAGCATCTGCACAACCAGTCGTGCGGCAATCAGCAGCACCACCACAAGCACGGCAAAGGGGCGCCGTGGGACATCGGCAACTGCATGCCGTCCGACCATCATCACCACCGGCGCGGCTGGCTTGGCTAGTCCGCCTGGTCGCCATTGCCGAGGATGAATTCCGCTACCCCGATATCGCCGGGAGCCGCCGACGCCCCCGGCGGACTGCTCGCGGCGGCGCTCATTGTCCGGAACGAAGCTGCCTACCTGGCGGAGTGCCTGCAGTCGGTGCGGCCGGTCGTCGATGACATCGTCGTGGTGGACACCGGCTCGACCGACGACACGCCCGCGATAGCCGCCGAGCACGGCGCCCGGGTCTTCGGATTTCCGTGGCGGTCCAACTTCGCCGAGGCCCGCAACGCCGCCCTGGACCAGTGCCGGACCGAGTGGATTCTGTACATCGACGCCGACGAGCGGCTCGCCCCCGTGCCGCGCAGTGAGGTCGAGGCACTGCTCGCCGACGCCCCGGAGATCGCGTTCCGGCTCCTGCTGCGGCCGGTGATCGGCTCGACGCCCTACCGGGAGTACCGGCTGTGGCGCAACGATCCGAGAATCCGCTTCCGGAGCGCGATCCACGAGAAGGTTGTCCCGGCGATCCACGCGGTCGCGGCCATGGACCGCCGCCCGATCGGGATCTGCGACCTGCTGCTGAACCACGTCGGCTATGAGGGGGATCAGACCCATAAGCACCGGCGGAACCTGCCGATGCTGCGCCGGCAGGTCCGCGCTGAGCCGGAGAACCTGTTCGTGTGGCACCATCTGGCGCGCGTCCTCGCCGGGCTCGGCCAGCCCCGCGCCAGCGAGCAGGTCCTGCTGCGCGCGATCGAGATCAGCCGGGCTAAGCCGGCGGTCGACTACTGCGGCGTGCTGGCCTACTCCGAGCTGATCGGCATGCGCATGGGCCGGGGCGAGGACGTCGCCGACCTCATCGCCGAGGCGCGCTGGCACTACCCGGAGAACTACGTGCTCATCTGGCAGGAGGCCCGGATGCTCGTCGCCTCCGGGCGCGCCGACGAGGCGCTGGCCAACTTCGACATGCTGCTCGCTGCCGATCAGGCCACCCTGCCGGACGCCGGGCCGTCATACGACGAGCGGCTATTCGGCGAGGCGGCGCACGAGGGCCGGGGACTCTGCCTGTTCCGGCTGGCCCGGTACGCCGAGGCGGCGGCAGCGTACGGCGAGGCCTGCAAGTGTGCTCCCGGCAACCAGGAGTACGCCGTCAAGCGGCAGCTCGCCGAGGCACTGAGCCGACAGGCGCCGCGCCCGCGACAGAGTCCCGAGCAGGCGGCAGTGCCCGCCGAACGACCATGACTGACCGGCCCGCGCGCAGCGAGGGACTCGAGATCAACCCGGTTCCCGACGGTTACGTCGTCTACGACGAGCACTGCGACCTCGTCCATTACCTCAACCACACCGCGGCGATCGTGCTCGAGCTCTGCACCGGCCAGCAGACGGTGGCCGAGATCACGGCCGCCCTGGCCGAGGCTTTCCCGGCAGCGCCGGAGATCCCGGCGGCGGTGACGAACTGCATCGAGCACCTGCGCGGGCTGGGGCTGATCCAGCCGGCCGCGGCCGCGGTTCCCTAGGTAAAACCGGTTGCGGGGATCCGCGGCGACCTGATGTACTCGCGCCGAATACCGAGAGGAGTCCCGCCATGCCTGCGTCAGCGTCCGCCGAGAAGGAGGTTTTTGCCTATCCAGAGGACCTGACGCTTCGTGAGCACGCTCAACCTGGGAATCCTGGCGCATGTCGACGCCGGTAAGACAAGCCTGACCGAGCGGCTGCTGTTCGCCGCCGGGGTCATCAACGAGATCGGCAGCGTCGATCGCGGCAGCACGCAGACGGACACGCTGGCCCTCGAGCGCCAGCGCGGCATCACGATCAAGTCGGCCGTGGTGTCATTCACGATGGGCGGCCGGCCGGTCAGCCTCATTGACACGCCCGGCCATCCCGACTTCATCGCCGAGGTCGAGCGCGTCCTGGCGGTGCTCGACGGTGCCGTCCTGGTGGTCTCGGCGGTCGAAGGAGTGCAGCCGCAGACGCGCCTGCTCATGCGCGCGCTGCAGCGGCTGCGCATCCCGACGCTGATCTTCGTCAACAAGATCGACCGCGCCGGCGCCGACCCCCACCGGGTGCTGCGCGACATCTCCGCCAGGCTGTCGCCCGCCGTAGTCGCGATGGGCACGGCGACGCGGCCTGGAACGCGCGGGGCGACGTTCACGCCGCCAGCCGACTGCGACCGGGCCTTCCGGGCCCGCCTGACCGAGCTGCTCGCCGAGCGCTCCGACGCGGTGCTGGCCGCCTACCTCGACGGGGAGGACGTCCCCGGCCCGCGCCTGCGCCGGGAGCTCGCCGACCAGGTGGGTTCCGCGCTCGTGCACCCGGTGTATTTCGGCTCGGCGATCACCGGTGCCGGCACGGATGCGCTCGCCGCCGGGATCGGCGAGCTGCTGCCGCCCGGCGGCGGCGATCCGGACGGCCCGGTCTCGGGGACCGTGTTCAAGGTCGAGCGGGGCGCCGCCGGAGAGAAGGTCGCCTACGTCCGGATGTTCTCCGGCACCCTTCGCGCGCGCGAGCGGCTCGCGTTCGGTGCCGGCCAGGAGGGAAAGGTCACGGCGATCCAGGCGCTCGGGCAGGACCAGGAGGACCGCAGCGGCAGCGTCAGCGCCGGGCAGATCGGCAGGCTCTGGGGCCTGAGCGAGATCCGGATCGGCGACGCCATCGGGGCCGACCCGGGTACCCGTCACCGAAGCTTCGCGCCGCCCACGCTGGAGACGCTGGTCGTTCCCGAACGCGCGGGCGACCGGGCGCGGCTGCACGCCGCGCTCGTGCAGCTAGCCGAGCAGGACCCGCTGATCAACCTGCGGCACGATGACGAGCGGCAGGAGACGCAGCTCTCCCTGTACGGCGAGGTGCAGAAGGAGGTCATCCAGCAGACGCTGGCGGCCGACTTCGGCGTGCCCGTCCGGTTCAGCGAGACCTCGACGATCTGCATCGAGCGCCTGGCGGCCACCAGCGCCGCGGTCGAGCGCATGGACGACGGCCGCAATCCGTTCCGCGCGACGGTCGGCCTGCGCGTCGAGCCGGCCGCGACCGGCTCCGGGATCCGGTTCCAGCTCGGGATCGAGCCGGGTTCGCTGCCGCGCTCGTTTGCCCAGGCGGTCGAGACCACAGTGCTCGGATCGCTGCGGCAGGGCCTGAGCGGATGGCAGGTCACCGACTGCGTCGTGACGCTGACCGAGTCGGGCTACGTACCGCCGCCGCCGTACGGCTGGAGCAAGTGGTCCAGCTCGGCCGGCGACTTCAGGAACCTGACGCCGCTGGTGCTGATGACCGCCCTGCAGCAGGCCGGAACGACCGTGCACGAGCCGGTGCACGGGTTCCGCATCGAGGCTCCGGCGGCCATGCTCGGCGTGCTCGTTCCGGCACTGGCCAGGCTGGGTGCCACGCCGCGGGCCCAGTCGGCGCACGGGAGCGGCGGCCTCATCGAAGGCGAGATCGCGGCCGGCCGCGTGCACGCGCTGCAGCAGCACCTGCCGGGGCTGACCGGCGGCGAAGGGGTTCTGGAGACCTGGTTCGACCACTACGAGCCCGCGGGCACACCGGCCCCGCGGAGGCGCCGTTCCGATCATAATCCGCTGAACCGGGAGGAATACCTGCTATATGTCGGCCGCAGAATGGCGACCTGATGGCCTTGGCGGCCGCGGCCGACGGTCGTAGGGTGAGTTCCAGGTGTGCCGGGAAGACTGGTCGGCGCGGGACGCATGTCGGGCTCACGCGCGAAGGGAAACCGGCCATGACCACACCTAATGTCGCCGCCACCTCCTCTGCTACCGCTGTCGGCCAGCCGGCCAGGCCGTGGCTGGCCAGCCACCCTTGGCTTCGCGGGGCGTTCCTGCTGGCCGGGGCAGCCCAGCTGATCACGATCTCGGCGCTGCTGTCGGTCGACCCGCTGGCCAATACCTGGTACTCGCTGCTGCTGGCGATCGCGCCCGTCCTGCTGTGCGCGACCGCGGCGTTTGCGCCGGTCCGCATCGCCAGGCCGGCCGCCGTGCTCGCCGTGGCCGCGCTGGTCGTCGGCATCGTCGCTGGCGCCGCGTACACGGGCCTGTTCTTCCTGCCGGCGCTGATCGTGCTGGTCGTCGGGGTGTTGCTGCTGTGGCGTGAGATGCGCTGACCCGGGACTCTTTGCCGCGACGCGGGCCGACTGTGTTGTTCTGGTGTCGGCCGACACCGAATTAACACAGTCCGCTCCCAGGCCGGTCTGTCAGTGCCGAATGGCAGCCTTCCGGCCATGACGACATCCCGCCCGGGCGCCTTACCGGTAGCCGGGCCGATGGTGCCCGAGGATCCTCGGCAGGTCGAACGGGCGGTGCCGGGGGCTCCACCAGACCTCATTGCATCCGGGCTCGTCGCAGGCGACTTTGAGGTGACCGCCGCGGGCGGCCCTGGCCGGCGGGCAGCCGCATGGCTCCCAGGTGATGGTCACGGTGCCCGGCCGCCAGGGGTGATGGGCGCGACATTCCAGCGGCAACGCTTCCAAAGCCGACTGTTTGCGCTGCTCCATAGCTGCATTCAAACATATGGTCGAGACAGTCTAGAAGCTGGAGCCGGGCCGGCTGGCTAGTCAGAGTCGCGGTCGCGAAGGTTGATCAGCTTGATCCAGCGGCGCCGGTCGCTGCGCGGCTCGGCGAGGGCCACGGCCGCGGCGGGAAGCCCCGGGCGTGGCCGGCGGGGCTCGCGTACCCCGGCCGGCTCTGGCGGCCGCCGCCTGCGCCTGATCCGGTCTCGGACCGACCGGGCAAAAGCCGCGATCGTGCCCCAGGCCAGATTGAGCCGGGCTGCCGTCATGTAGGCGATTATGCACCGCGGAACTGACACTTACCCGGTCCGCCAGTCCGCCGATGGCGAACGCCTCCGGGCGTCCGCCGGGGTTTGCGCGGCCGGTCCGGTACACTGAAAAGTGAAGGGGAGTAGTCCTTCGTCGGCAGGCCGACATACCGGCGCACATGCGCCCGGCCGCCGGGCCACGGAAACGTGGTGGACGAGACCTTCGGCTGTTGAGCACATCCGGCCGAGGTCTCTCAAATGCGAAATCCGGCCGGGGAGCCCCCGACGCTAGGAAGCGCATGCAGTACCTGGCCGTAATCGGCACCGCCTTCGTGATCACCTTTCTGGCTGAACTACCAGATAAGTCCATGTTTGCGTCGCTGGTTCTGGGCACACGCTACCGGCCCTCGTGGGTCTGGGCAGGAGCGGCGGCCGCGTTCACCGTCCACATGGCGATCGCGGTGTCGGCTGGTCAGCTTCTCACGTTGCTCCCCCACCGGATCGTTGACGCGGTGGTCGCGGCGCTGTTCCTCGCGGGCTCGGCCTACCTCTGGTGGAGCAGCCTGCGGCCGTCCGGCCACGAGGGGGCGGACGCGGCCCGGATGGGCGGGCCGGCGCCGACGTTCTGGCGCGTCGCGGGCACCAGCTTCGGGGTCGTCTTCCTCGCCGAATGGGGCGACATCACGCAGCTCACCGCGGCGAACCTTGCGGCCAGGTACGAGCCGTTCCTCGTGTTCGCCGGGGCCACCGCGGGCCTGTGGGCCGTCGCTGCCCTCGCCGTGCACGTCGGGGCGAAGAGCCTCAACCTAATCCCCATGGCCTGGATTCAGCGCATCACCGCCACGATCCTGCTCGGCCTGGGCATCTACACCGCGGTGACGGCGATCAGATGAGCGTGCCGCGACCGCGTCAGGGCTCGGAATTGCTCACTCGGGCATCAAGGAACCGCCTTACACCAGCAACGCCATGCTGACTTTCCGCGATCCGGGCAACATTCAGCTGGAGTTTTTCTGGCGGCCGGCATTATTGTCCAGCCAGGAGGGGACATGCGCGGAATCGAGACTGACTACCTAGTGGTCGGGGCGGGCGCGACGGGAATGGCGTTTGTCGACGCGCTGATCGCGGCCAGCGACGCCGATGTAGTGCTGGTCGACCGCCGTCACCGGCCAGCCGGTCACTGGAACGACGCCTATCCCTTCGTGCGCCTGCACGGTCCCTCGGCGCTGTACGGCGTCAATTCCAGGATCCTCGGCAGCGACGTCATCGAGGAGACCGGGCCGAATGCCGGCTTCTATCCGCGGGCGACCGCGGCCGAGATCTGCGAGTACTACCAGCGCGTGCTCGATGAGCTCTTCCTGCCATCGGGCCGGGTCCGGTTCTTCGGCATGTCCGACTACACCATGGCGGCCGGGGGCGAGCACCAGATCACCTCCAGGCTGACCGGCGACGCGACGACCGTCCGGGTGCGTCGGCGGGTCGTGGACGCGAGGTACCTGGAGCCGTCCATCCCCGCAACCCATGCCCCGCCTTTTGCTGCCGACCCGGACGCATGGCTGATCCCAGTCAACGGTCTCGTCGAGCTGAGCCGGCCGGCCGACGGATTCACGATCGTCGGCGCGGGCAAGACCGCGATTGACGCGTGCCTGTGGCTACTCGAATCCGGCGTGCCGCCCGAGGCGATCCGCTGGATCAGGCCGCGCGATGCCTGGCTGCTTGACCGCGAGTTCCAGCAGCCCCTCGAACTGATGCCGCGGCTCATGGAGGGCGTGTCGCTTTACCTCGAAGCGGCGGCGGAGGCCGCGGACATTCCCGACCTGTTCCGGCGGCTCGAGGCCTGCGGGCAGCTCATCGCCATCGATCCGGAGACCGAGCCGACGATGTACCGGTGCGCGACCGTGAGTAAGTCAGAGCTGGCCCGCCTGCGGACTATCGAGAACGTCGTCCGCCTCGGAAGAGTCGTCCGCATCGGGCCGGATCGCATCGAGCTTCAGGGCGGATCTATCCCGACCGATCGCGGGCAAGTTCACGTGAACTGCTCGGCGCCGGGCCTGAGGATCAGGCCTGGCCGCCCGGTCTTCGCCGACGGCCAGATCACGCTGCAGCAGGTCCGGGCCTGCCAGCCGGTCTTCAGCGCTGCGCTGGCCGGCTACGCGGAAGCCACGCGCGATCAGGACGCGGAGAAGAATCAGATCTGCCCGGCCAACCCCTACCCCAGCGCCGCCACGGACTGGATCCCCGTCACCTGCACCGCCCAGCAGGCCGAGATCATCTGGGCCACCGATCCCGACCTGTATAAGTGGATGCAGTCCTCGCGGCTGAACGCGACGCGCGGCATCGCGGAGCACGGAGATGACCCGCAGCTCAAGTCGGCCCTCAACCGCATATTCGCCAACGTCGGGCCGGCGATCAGCAGGCTGCAGGCATTCAGTGCCGGGGCGCCCGCGTGAAGACCGCGTGGACGGTCACGACGTTGTCCCGCCCTACCGTTCCCAGCCAGTTCCAGGTCAGCCCGAAATCGATCTGATTGACGTGGACCACCGCGTCCAGCCATACCTCGGTGTCCCCTCGCGCAGCGGCCGTTCCCTCAAAAGTCATCGGCTTGGTGCGACCACGGACGGTCAGCGTTCCCAGGAAGGTAACGGCCTGGCGGGCCGGCCGGACGCCGTCCACGGTGAAGGTGATGTCGGCATGGTTCTCGGTGTCGAAGAAGTCGGCCGAGCGCAGGTGCCGGTCGCGCCTGGCGTTCTTCGTATCGATCGACGCCGCGGCGATCGTGAGGGCGCCGGTGACGTCGCCGTCCGGCGAGACGGTGCCGTGGCCGGAGATCTGGCCGAACGTGCCGTTCACCGGGGCCAGGCCCCACATGGCCCGGTTCCGCAGCGACACGGTGGAGCGGGCCGGGTCGAGGCTCCATTGGCCCGTCAGGGCCGAGGTTTCCAATAGTTCTGTCATGGCAGTCTCCTAGCTCTGGGGCACAGTTGCGTGCGGCGCGGTTTGCGGTGCGGTGCCGGTGTGCGGGGTCGAGTCGTGGTAGCGGACTTCGTAGCGGCGGTCGGTGAATCGCCAGCCGTCCGGGGTGCGCTGGTAGCGGTCGTGGTAGATGGCGTAGTTCAGCTCCGACTGGCCGTCGCGGAGTCCGATCAGCTCGAACATGTACGCCCGGCCGGACGCCGTGTCGCCGTCCAGCTGGATCGGGCCCGGATGCGTGTTTTGGATGAAATAGCTGACGATCGCGGGTACGCGCTCGCCGAAGGCCCTGATCTCGTCCAAGCCGGTGAGCTCGACCGGGATGTTCGGCATCCGCAGCGTGCCATCGGGGGTGAACAGGCGGCCGACGCGGTCGTAGTCACGCATCATCACCGCGTCGGTGAATTCGGCCCGCAGCGCGTCAATCTCGACGCGGTCCGCGATGGCCTGGAAGTCGCTCATGACCTGCTCCTCTCGGCTTCGTCCTTCCGACGACGCAGCCGCTGCGAATGTCAGGCGGCGCGCTAGCCTCACAATCTCGGGCGGTATTCCGTCGGACCGGTGAGGGCAGAAGCGATCTAAGGAGCCGGCGCCAGTGACCACACCACCTGTTTCCGGATCCGGCCAGGACGATCCGGGCCTGAGCGCGATCATGAGCGAACGGCGTCAGCTGATCAACCTCGCCTACCGGCTCCTCGGCTCCCTGGCCGAGGCCGAGGACGTCGTGCAGGAGACGTACGCCCGCTGGTACGCGATGACGCGGCAGCAGCAGGAAGTCATCGAGTCCCCCGGCGCCTGGCTGACGACCGTCGCCAGCCGCATCTGCCTCGACCTGCTCGGTTCCGCGCGGGCGCGGCGCGAGCGCTATGTGGGCGAGTGGATCCCCGAGCCCCTGCCCGAAAGTACCGAGTGGATCAGCGGGCGCCCCGGCGCGATCGCTGCCGACCCGGCCGACCGGGTCACGCTGGACGAGTCGGTCAACATGGCCTTCCTCGTCGTGCTCGAGTCAATGACGCCGGCCGAGCGCGTGGCGTTCATCCTGCACGATGTCTTCCGCTACTCCTTCAACGAAGTGGCCTCGATCGTCGGCCGCACCCCGGCGGCATGCCGCCAGCTGGCCTCCTCGGCGCGACGCCGCATCCGCGATTCGCAGCCTCCCGCTACCCCGACCGTGCGCCAGGCGAGCCTGGTCCGGGATCTCAAGCAGGCCTGGGAAGCCAGGGACATCCAGGCCGTCATCGGGCTCCTCGACCCTGACGCCATGGTCATCGCCGACGGCGGCGGCCTCGTCCCGGCCTCCCTCAGCCCGGTCGAAGGCGCCGGCGAGATCTCCCGCTACATGGTCGGCCTCTTCGAACTGGCGCCGGACTTGGTATTCCTGGAACGCACCGTCAACGGGCAGCCGGGCCTGGTTGCCCAGCAGGACGGGGTCACCGTGACCGTGTTCGCGTTCGAGTTCGCCGAGGACCGGATCAAGCGCATCTGGGCGGTCAGGAACCCCGAGAAGCTCCGGCCCTGGACGTCGGCCTGATCAGGCGAGGACCTGGCGCTTCAACACCAACCCGTGGCCACGGCAGCTCGTAGCCAAGGGGTAACTAGCCGCAACCAAAACCGAAGACGAACGGCGCAGTTCGCTGGCCGTATGGCGCCGCCCCCACGACCCCGGCGAGCCGGCGCGGCGACCTGATCAGCATCTGCTCGTGCCGGGTAACCGGGTTGAACCACAGCAGCGAGCTGCTGCTGTCAGCACAGGGACTCTGCTGCGCGCTGATCAGGAGCCGGGATCCGCGAGCGGCAACGATCCAGTTGTTCCCGGCAGTGCCGGGAACGGTTATGTCCGCGACCTGCCCGCCGGTCGCCGGACGAAAGATCCGAAACATGCCCGTGGGCATCAGCGCCTGCAGATAGAGCCGGCCGCGCACTGGCCAGGCGTCGATATCACCAGGATCGGGGCTGTGCTTGCCCCGCTGCGCTGTCAGCGCGGTGGGTCTGGCGCCATCTGCAGGCACGAGCCATAGCCGACTGCGGCTAGCAGCCGTGGCCGCGCAGGAGACCAGAATGACGCGCGAGGTCCACCATCGCGACGGTGCGCAGGTGCTCCGCACACCTGGGACGGGCAGCTTGCGGCTGACGCCGTGGCTGCTGATCAGCACAACGCCGTGCGAGCCGCCCGCGGCCAGGACACTGCCGTTGGCCGAGTACACGGCGGCGATGGTCGCGGCATCCGGGATCACCACCTTGAGCAGCTGGCCGTTCAGTCCGTAGAGCGCTAGTTGCGTACGGCGCTCCACCGACCGCCAGGCGAGCAGCTCGTTCCCGTCAGGGGGCGTGTAGCCGATGACCTGCGCTCCGCCTGGCAGATTGAACCGGCTGATCTTTCCCGTCGCCAGTACTACTTGCTCGAGCGCGTCGGATGTGGACACGAGCGCGCGGGCCTTGTCTCCGGACCAGTCCACGAGATAAGGCGGGTTCTTCGTGACCGGCCACCGATACAGCTGGTACCGGCCTCCTGCCGGGTCGATCAGGTAGAGCGTCGCCGTCGCTGCCAGGGGCTTGGTTTCCCACTCGTACCGGCCCGGCCAGTATTCAGCTAGTACCCAGCCCGGCCCGACGGCCCGCCACCGCACCGCCGACCGCGGGCCGGTCTGACCTTCGCCCAGGCTTATAGCGGATGCGTCAGTGCGGCTGCCCGCAGTGGCGGCAAGCGCGCCGCCACCGTTAAGCAGGGTTGCTGCCAGCGCCGCAGCCACGACGAGGTGGTAGCCGCGCAGTCGGATAGCTCTCCCCGTCATCGCAACCTCCGGCGTGCCACCTTCGTTGTCAGGCGGTGCCCGACCCGAGGGAAACTATTTCAGACGCTGCGCGCCGATATGCCGGATTGCGGACGACGACCCCGGCCGCTGGCTTCACGCCCAAACTGACATCCCGCCACCGGCGTCACGGCACACACCTTCTTGATCAGAGTCAGAACCACTGAGCGGCGGGATCAGATCTTGGTGCGCATGACCCACCGCCACTTCGCGATCTTCCGTACCCGCGTGAAGCCGTATTGCGCATACAACTCCTCCGGTCCTGTGTGCAGATAGGCGCCACGCTGAGGCGGCCGCTCCACGGTCTGCTCCGGATACGCCTCGACGACGCCGCCGCCAGCCCGCTTGATCTCGTCGAGTGCCGCTGCGACCGCAGTGGCGACGACGCCCTTGCCGCGGTCCTTCGAGTTGGTGAAGATGCAGCCGATCCGCCAGTCAGGCGGATCATCGGCCCCTCGGTCGTAGGCGCCCCGGTTCTTGATATTGGGGAGTTCCTGCGGGGAGCCGAACTGGCACCAGCCGACGCAACGGTCACCGTCGTAGACGAGCACCTGGTGGACCGTTCCGCGCATCACGTGCTGAC
>DAIOWC010000071.1:0-5750 GCA_036758685.1 Streptosporangiaceae bacterium
ATCGAACAGCAGCAAGACGGCGGCATGCTCTGGGCGGAGGCGCGATGGAACAGCCAGTGACGGTGGTAATCGTCGAGGACCATCCGGTCGTCACTGAGGGAGTGGCGTCCTGGATCCGGGCTGATTCCGGCCGGCCCGTGCGCCTGGTGCAGACGGCGCGCGACCTGGCCTGGCTCCGCGCGGACCCGCGGCCGCCAGCCGACGTGGTCATCCTGGATCTGGAGCTGTCCGGCGAACTGGTCACAGCCCGGATCCCCAGCCTGGTGGACGCCGGATATCGGGTGGTGGCCTTCTCCGGTCACACCGATCCGGACATCGTGATGGAGGCGCTGGACAACGGCGCGCACGCCTACGTGTCCAAGGAGGAGGGCCGCGACCATCTGGTCGAGGCCGTGCTGGCGGCCGCCGCCGACCGGCCGTACGTGACCCGGTCGCAGGCCAGGGCGATGCTCGCCGACCAGCGCCCGGCCCGGCCGGCGCTGTCGGAGCAGGAGCGGCAGGCGCTGCTGCTGTGGTTCCAGGGCATGTCGAAAGCATCGGTCGGGCGGCGCATGTCGATCAGCGAGAACACGGTCCGGCAGTACATCAGCCGCGCGCGCGCCAAGTACGCGGCCACCGGGCGGACCGCGCCGAGCAAGGACGCGCTGCTCGCCCGCGCGATCGAGGACGGCGTGATCAAGCCAGGCGAGATCGTGCCGTATAAATCGCTGGCCCATCAGGGCCGACCCGGCCTGGGTGACCCGGGCCAGTGAATGACCCGGGCACCCAGACGTCCCCCCCACCTGCATCCGTCCCCCCAGCGAATCGGCCGCAGGCCGCTGCTGGAGCAGTATGGCCGGGCTCCGCGGCGTCTTCATGTCGCGAACGGATGCATAGTCAGCATCCCCGATTGGGGGCGAATCTGTCATGACGCCCGATCGGGTGACATCACCACGAACACGCCCCTGACGGACTTCCCTAGCTGGCGGGACGTGCGTCCGTTCTGCTATCGCGTCCGATGTCTGCTGAGGTGGCCTGGTGGATGCCGCTGATCTCGCCCGACGGTTCGCTCTGGGCCAGGCCGTGAGGCTTTCGGACGGACCGGTCGCGAGGGGTAAGCAGGGGCTGGTGTGGCGGCTGGACACAGCCGAGGGTAGCTGGGCGGTCAAGACTCCTATCCACCGGTCCAGTGAGCATGAGGTGCGCGCGGCGACCGCGTTCCAGGAGGCGGCGTACGCCGCCGGCGTCCCGACACCCCGCGTGCGGCGCACCACGGAAGGACGCGTGTTCGCAGACGTCGAAGGCGGGCAGGTCAGGGTCTACCAGTGGGTTGAGCTGCTTCCGCCTGACCCAGGGCTCGACCCCGTAATGGTGGGCGCGGTCGTTGCCGCCCTTCACCGCGTGGCACCAACTTGTACCGGCCCGCTTGATCCGTGGTATCACGATCCGGTTGGCGCCGATCGATGGGACCGCCTGGTCGAGCAGCTGGCTGAGGCCGGAGCGCCGTTCGCCGGCCAGCTGGCCGATCTGCGCGATGAGCTGGTCGCCCTCGAGTCCTGGATCGAGCCCCCGGAGACGCTCCAGACATGCCACCGCGACCTGTGGGCCGACAACGTCCTGCCGACCGCCGACGGCGGGGTGTGCGTTATCGACTGGGATAACAGCGGCCCGGCTGATCCCAGCAGCGAACTCGCGTGCGTGCTGTTCGAATTCGGGCGGACCGACCCGGGCCGGGCCCGCGCGCTGGCCGGTGCCTACCGGCAGGCAGGCGGACCGGCGGCAGTGACGCGGCGCGCTCACTTCTCGATGCTCATCGCGCAACTCGGGCACATCAGCGAGACCGCCGGCATGGACTGGCTCAATCCCAATCCGCGCTCGCCGAAGCGAGCCGACAGCGCTGCGTGGATCGGCGAAGTTCTCGACGAGCCGTATTCCCGCGAGCTGCTCGAAGCCATCCTCGCGGCGGTGGCAGCGGCGGCGCCGCCCACCTAGCGGCCGGGGACCTGCGCTTCGGGGGCGATGAGGACCGGGTGGCGGGTATGCGAGGCCAGCGAGTGAGAGACACTGCCCAGCAGCGCCGTCCGCAGGGCGCCCCGCCCCCGCTGACCGCACACGATGAGGCGGGCCGAGAGCTCGTCGGCTGTATCCAGAATGGTCCTGGCCGTCCCCTCGTGTGACTGCCTGACGATGGCTACTGCCTGATATCCGTGCTCAGTGGCCTGGCGCGCTCCCTCCTCGGCCACGGACCTCGCGGAGGCTTCCTCCTGCGCGTCGAGATCGGCATCGTCGATCGGGAAACCGGCAGTGAAACCACCGGCCAGGGCCAGCCGGGTCTCAATCGTTTCCCAGACGGTCAGCACCACCGCTTCCACTGGGCGGCTGACCAGTTGCCCGGCTGCCCGCAAGGCGTTTCGCGAGCCCTCAGAGCCATCGAAGCAGAACAACACGGGCCCGGCAGGGCTTCCTTCGGTCATGGCGTGCTCCTTTGCTCGCTGATCGGGGTCAGGGCGATGACGGGGATGTCTCGGGTAGTGGCACGCTGATAGTCGTTAAAGACGGGAAACAAGCGCGCCTGCTCGGCGTAGCTGTCCTCCTTCTCCTGGCCTTCCAGCTCGCGAGCGCTCACGCTGACAACCTCGTCGCCCACCTCGATCCGAGCCTCACGGCGGGCCATGAGGTCGTGATACCACGAAGGCACGTCGTCGCCGCCGCCCTTGGACGCGAAGACGACATAGCTGCCGTGCCGGGGGAGGTACGAGAGCGGGTGAACCTGAGGGGTGCCGGTGCTCCGCCCGACCGTGTGGAGCAGCAGCAGGGGAATGCCCGCGAGCTCACCGCCGACCTTTCCGTGATTCGCGCGGAACTGAGCAATGGTTTCGGCGTCCCGCTTGCGGACGTCCTCCGACTCGGTCATGGCTCTGAATGTAGCCAGGCGGCAGTGTGGTGAGGCGCGCGGGCCGGAATCACTCGGCGCAGACCACGTACCGATCGTTCCGCTGGGTATGAGGCGCTGGGATCACCGCTCACCACCCGGGGGGGACAAGGCTCGTGAACGTACGGGACGCTTTCTACGACATCCTGCGGTCGCAAGGGATCACTACGGTGTTCGGCAACCCGGGCTCTAACGAGCTGCCGCTCCTGCAGGACTTCCCGGACGACTTCCGCTACATCCTGGCCTTGCAGGAGGGCGCGGCGATCGGGATGGCGGACGGCTTCGCGCAGGCCACCGGCAGGCCGGCCCTGGTGAACCTGCACGCCGCGGCGGGCACCGGCAACGCGATGGGGAACCTGATCAATACCCAGGCCGGGCACGTGCCGGTCGTCATCACCTCCGGCCAGCAGGCCCGCAAGTACACCGAGCTGAAGGCCTACCTGACCAACGTGGACGCGATCAAGCTGGCCGAGCCGCTGGTGAAGTGGAGCCACGAGCCGTCGGGGCCGCAGGCCGTCCCGCAGTCCCTGTCAACCGGGATCTTCCTGGCCGCCGCCGCGCCCGCCGGGCCGGTCTACCTGTCCCTGCCGTTGGATGACTGGGATCAGGACGCAGACGCCAGCGCGCTCGGAATGCTGAAGAGCAGGGTCACCGACGGGAGCCCGGTCGTCGGCGAGGAGGCGCTGGGCCGGCTGCGCGACCGGCTGGCCGCGGCGGCAAATCCGGTCATGGTGGCCGGGCCGGACATCGACTCCCCGGCCGGGTGGGACGGCGCGATACGGCTGGCCGAGAAGCTGTCGCTGCCGGTGCTCGTGGCGCCCAGCCCCGCCCGGTGCCCGTTCCCTACCCGCCACCCGAACTTCGCGGGCGTCCTGCCGGCGAGCATCCCCGCCGTCGCAAGCCACTTCAAGGGGTATGACCTGGTCGTTGCCTTCGGTGCCCCGATTTTCATGTACCACGAGTTCGCCGACGGTGACTACCTGCCGGCGGGGACCGAGCTGTGGGCGGTCACATCCGACCCGGATGAGGCGGCCCGCGCACCGGTGGGGCACATCCTCATCGGCGACCCCGCCGACGCCGTCAGGCGGCTCGCCGACGCCCTCCCGGCCGCCAGCCGTCCCCCGCTGCCCGCCCGGGCGCCGCTGCCGCAGGCCGACACCAGTGGCCCCGCCTTCACCATGGAGGCGATTCTCGACGCGGTGAACGCGGCGAAGACCGACAGCACGGTCTTTGCCCACGAGTGGACCTCAACCATGGCCAGCGCCTGGGACCGCCTGGAGCTCACGCGTCCGGGCAGCCTGTACCTCAGCGCGGGCGGCGGCCTGGGCTGGGGGCTGCCCGCAGCCATCGGCCTGCAGCTCGGCGACCCGTCCCGCCGGGTGGTGGCGCTGCTCGGCGACGGCGCGGTGCACTACTCGGTCAGCGGGCTGTGGACCGCCGCCCAGCACAACATCCCGGTCGTCTTCGTCGTCGCCCGCAACAGCGAATACCGGGCCCTGAAGGAGTTCAGCCGGTTCATGCACGCGCCGGACTCGCCCGGCATGGAACTGCCCGACATGGACATCCCCGGGATTGCCGCCGCCTACGGCGTGCAGTCGGACACCGTCAAGTCGCTCGCCGACCTCACCCATGCCATTCAGGGCGCGCTGTCATCCGACAGGCCGCACCTGATCGAGATCAGCGAGCGGCGCCTCGCCGACGCCTAGCCGCCACGATCCGAGCCGGGCGTGGATGCCGGTGGCACCGCCTGGGTATGAGAGGCCAAGCGTTCCTGACTAACCGGTGTGACGTATCCGTAAATTCGGAGGTGCCCGGCATGTCCCATCATCTCGACACGCCACTCGCCGCCAAGACCGGCCAGCTCTTGCTCGATGACCTGTTCGCATTCCCAGGTGAGGGCAGCACCGTGCTGGTCATGGACGTCAACTCCAACGTCAACGGCCTCCATACCGAGCCGGGGTTCCACCCGGAGGCACGCTACGAGTTCAAGGTGCACGTCGACGGAGCCGCGTTCGAAACGCTCACCTACCGGGTGTCCTTCAGCGAGGCCGACTCAGCCGGACGCCAGGCCCTGCAACTGCACGTCCTCACCGGCGATGAGGCCCGCGACGACGACGCGGAAGGCGAGTTTCTGCTCGAGGCCCGGACTGGCGAGACGGCCAGTGCCGACGGCACGCGGATCTGGGCCGGGCGCGTGGGCGACCCGTTCTACATCGATCTGGCCCTGCTCGGCATCATTAACGGCGCGCTGGCAGACGGGACCGCGCCGGACCTGTCGGCCTGGCGGCCGTCGAACGCAAAGAACAGCTTCGCCAACACGACCGTCGACTCGATCGTGCTCGAGATCTCCCACGAGCATCCGCAGCTTCGGCCGGGCACGCGCACCGGCGTCTGGGCCGCCACCAAGCTCGCAACCGACGCGGGTGGCTGGCGGCAGGTCAACCGCGCCGGGCACCCCATGATGTGGCCGATCTTCTGGCCCAGCGACACCGACTTCTCCGATCCCGCCAACGCCCGGCACCCGTCCGAAGACCTCGGCGCCGAGGGCAAGCACATGGCCGGCCAGATCGCGGCGGTGGTGGCGGCCAGCGGCACCTCAGATGACCCGGTGGGCTACGGCCAGATCGCAGCGCGGCGGCTGCTCCCGGACGTCCTGCATTACACGATCGGGACGCATGCCACCTTTGGCTTCAGCGCCTTTAATGGCCGGACGCAGGCGGACAACGCGCCCGAGGCAATGCTGTCCCTCGTCACCAATGCTGCGGTCCCGTCAGGGCTGAAGGCTTCGGTCGCCGAGCGGTGGCGAGCCGACAGTTTCCCTTACGTCGTGCCGCAGTAA
>DAIOWC010000071.1:5850-13712 GCA_036758685.1 Streptosporangiaceae bacterium
GCCAGCAGAGCCCGGCCCGCCTGCCGCCATGCCGGGTCGGCCAGGAGGCTCCTCAAGACCAGTATCGTGCCGACGGTCACGCACGGGAACGCGCAGGCGGCCGTCGGCACTGACCGCCCGGCGGAGCGCTCACCCCGGCCAGGGCGAGCCCGGCCAGCGACGCAGGCCGGAGCCGGCCCGCACGCTCCCGGGCAGCCGAGACGGCCGCGGTTATGCCGGGCCGCTATACGCGCCGGTCAACCGGCGCTTAGGCGAGCGCGGGTGCCTACCAGCGGGCCCACGGAAGCAACGCGGTGACAGCGATGGCGGCGAACAGCAAGGTGAGATAAGCGATGGAGAGGTGGAACAGGCGCATGGATGCCGGCGCCCCCTGGGTGACGATGCGCCGGCCAAGCGAGTGCGCCTCGATGAGGAACCATGATCCCAGCGCGACCGCGCAGCACCCGTAGAGCCAGCCCGCGTAGCTGGAGAGCGCGAGTGTGGCCGCGACCATGGCATAGGAGTAGAGGAGTATCTTCCGGGCGACGGTGGCCGGGGCGGCCACGACTGGCAGCATGGGAACGCCGGCGGCCGCGTAGTCGTCGCGGAACTTCAGGGCCAGCGTCCAGAAGTGCGGCGGCGTCCACAGAAAGATGATCGCGAAGAGTTCGAGGGCGGGCCAGGTCACGTGGCCCGTGACGGCCGCCCACCCGACGAGGACGGGAAAGCAGCCGGCGGCTCCGCCGATGACAATGTTCGCGGGGGTCCGGCGCTTGAGCGTGAGCGTATAGACAAGCACGTAGAACAAGATCGCGCTGTCGGCCAGAGCGGCGGCCAGCCAGTTGGACAGCAGCCCGAGCAACGCGGTTGCAGCCAGGCCGAGCGCGATGCCAGATGCGAGCGCCTCGGCTGGCTTGATCGCTGCGTGGCCGCCGGAGGCGACCAGAGGCCGCCGCCGCGTACGGCGCATGATCGCGTCGATGTCACGGTCGAAATAGCAGTTGAGCGTGTTCGCGCTGCCAGCTGCGAGCGCCCCGCCCAGGAGTGTCACCGCTACCAGCTCCGCTGACGGCAGGCCACGGCGCGCCAGCAGCATCGTCGGCAGGGTGGTCACCAGCAGCAACTCGATGATCCTGGGCTTGGTCAGCAAGAACAGCCCGCGGCATACCGCCGCCGCGGATCGGATTCGGGCCGGGCCGGTCGGCTCTAGCTCGAGCCCGGCCGGCGTCGGCGTGACCACCCGGCTGGCGCTGGCCGTGCCCGCGGCCGCATCGGCTGTCATCGCGGCTGAGGTCCGGTTTCGTCGCTGCCTGGCTGAGGAGGCTTGACCTCCTGCTGCTGCCCGGTCTGGTCGTCGGCAACAGGCTCGGCGCTCGAGCCGGCCACGCTGCTCGCGGCGTGCGCGGCCGGGCGGGGCGGCACGCGGTGATGCGGCCGCGCGTAGATCACCCACAGTACGGCCGCGACGATGATGAACAGCCCCAGCGGCAGCCAGAGCGACAGCAGAGCTCCGGCGCCGGCATTGTCGGACGTCGGCTGTGCGAGCAGGAATCTGGCCACGTATTCCTCCTGGTGGCGGGCACGGTCAGCGCAGCCAGGACCGGGCGGCCCAGCCCCACGTCCGCTTGCGGATGGGAATTTCAGCATCAGTGAGGCTGACCGAGTCTTCGTCGTTCAGCCACGCGGCGAGCAGGATTATCCCGGCGGTGACCAGGAAGGGCATCATGCCCATCCAGAGCACGCCGCCGGACAGCTGCTGGTCGTCGAGCACGGTCATGGCATGGTGCAGCGAGTTGACGTAAGCGGGATAGAAGACGTTCGACCCGAACACGAGCGCCATTCCGACCACCGTCCATACCGCGAGCGTGGCGGTCAGCAGTCCCAGCCGGCGTAGCGGCGACTGCCACGCGCCCGGGCGCGGACGGAGGATCTGCAGCCAGAACCAGGTGGCAGTAACGAGATACACGGTGTACTCGGTGAACTGCAGCGCAGTGTTCGCCCGGGCCGCGTCGAAGAAGGCCGGCAGGTGCCACACCAGGCACGACAGGTTGAACGCCACGGCGGCGACCACTGGGCTCGCTCGTGACCACGCGGTATCCCGCGGTAGGCCGTCCTTCTCGACCAGCCGCGGACTGCCGGAGGCGATCATCATGGGCGCCGCGAAGCACAGAAGGAGATCCTGCATGGCCCGCACCCAGATGTACTGGCCGGACCAGGGCGCCAGCGGAGGGATCACGGCCAGCAGCGCCGTCAGCAGCCCGGCCTGCAGCAGCGCCGCGCGTTTGAGCTGACCGCGCGGCCGCCGGGTGCGCGCCTGGTTCGTGTGCATGCGCCAGTGCCGTTCAGCGCGCCACGTAGAAAAGGAACCAGTAGAGCAGCGCCACGATGGCGATGAAGTTCCAGATGACCGTGAAGGCACTGAGCCTGGCCTGGAACCGTTGCACCGCGAACGCAGCGGCGTAGGTCGGCGGCTGCTCTACGAACGAGATCGTTGGTATCTGCCTCGCGGCGACGATGAGCATCTCGAGCCACACCATCATGCAGAAAATGACCAGGACCAGCACTGGCGTGGCGCCGGTGAAGACGCTGGCAAACCCCGAGCTGGCCGGCCAGAACGGCTCGTTCATCAGCTGCCACAGCTGGAGTCCGACAGCTGCGAGCCCGAGCGCGAGCGCGAGTGTTGCCCCCGCCATCCAGGCGGACTTGTGCCCGGCCTTGAGGCGCTGCAGCACGAGGGTCTGGACGAGCGCGCTCGCCACGGCGAAGGCCATGATCAGAGCGCCAGACCACTGGTCCGGCCCGGTGAAGCCGGACGGGTACCACATGCCGTGGGAGTTGAGCGAGCGCAGGTAGAAGAAGGCGAAGACGAACGCGCCGAACAGGAACACCATGCCGCCGACGGCCAGCCGGGCGCCGACCCAGGTCGAGTTGAGGGCGCACTCGTGCTGGAATCCGGCTTCCTCGATGTCCCTGGCGGCCTCGGACGACGGCCGGGGTGCTGCTGCCTCGGCCATCTCAGACCTCGAGCTTCGCTGCGGCGGCGGGGTCGTAGGACGCGGCGATCATGCCGGGTGGCGGGTTCAGGTCCGCGACCGGCGGTGCGTCCTTGACCCCGTAGTCGTACGGGTCGGCGAGGACCACCGGGATGTGCCGGAAATTCTCGAACGGCGGTGGCGAGGAGACCTGCCATTCCAGGCCGCGGGACTCCCACGGGTTCCCGATCTCGCGCTCGCGCACGATCACCGTGGACCAGACGAAGTTGATGACGAAGATGAGGATCGAGCCGCCCAGGACGAAGGACGATATCGAGACCCAGTCATTCAGCGTCTGCAGGTTCTGCGCGTACTCGAATACCCGGCGCGGCTGGCCGAGGGCCCCGGCCGCGAAGAGAGGCAGGAACGTCGAGTTGAAGGCGATGAACATGACCCAGAACTGGATTATGCCGAGGGTCCGGTTCAGCCGTATTCCCATGAGCTTCGGCAGCCAGTAGTAGCAAGCGCCCATGAACGCGAATACCAGCCCGCCCATGATGGTGTAGTGGAAGTGCGCCATCACGAAGAACGAACCATGCACCAGGACGTCGGCCGGCACGTCCGACTGGAATACCCCGGACACACCGCCGATCAGGAAGTTGAAGAAGAACGCGAAAACGAACAGCATCGGCACCTCGAAGCGGATCTTCGCCCGCCAGAGTGTGCCGAGCGCGACCAGGAAGATGAAGCCGGTGGGCACCGAGATCAGCTCGGTCGTGAGCATGAACACCGGTCGCATGTCGGGATTGATGCCGCTCACGAACAAGTGGTGCTGCCAGACGAAGAAGCTGAGCAGGCCGACACCGAGCATGCCGGCCGCCGAGATCCGGTAGGCGAACAGCGGCTTGCGGCAGAAGACCGGCATCAGCTCGGAGACAACGCCGAAGCCTGGCAGCGCCAGAATGTACACCTCCGGGTGACCGAAGAACCAGAACACGTTCTGGTACAGGTACGCGCTCCCGCCGAGCTGATCGACGAAGAATGCGGTCTGGACGGTCCGGTCAGTGAGCATCATGTACATGCCTGCAATCAGGACCGGTGCCGCCAGCACGAACAGGAAGCTGGTCGTGAAGACGGCCCAGACGAAGATCGGGATCCGGCTCCACCGCATGCCGGGCGCCCGGTTGCAGATGATCGTGGCGATGAGGTTGAACCCGGACAGTACGACCGAGATCCCCATCAGGCCGAACGCGAACGCGTAGGCGTTCGCGCCTTCCGTGGCCTGGATGGACAGCGGCGCGTAGCCGGTCCAGCCGAACGGGAAGCCGCCGAGCAGGAGGGCGGAGAGCAGGATGAGGAACGCGGCGGGTGTCAGCCAGAACGCCAGCGCCTCGATCCGCGGGTAGGCCACTCGCTTGGCGCCGATCATGATCGGTACCAGGTAGTTGCCGAACGGCCCCGTGATCATCGAGGTCATCAGCATCATCATCAGGGTGCCGTGCTCGCCGACGATCTCGACGTACGCGGCGGAGCTGAAGATGTGGTTGACGGGGGACAGCAGCTCGGAGCGGATCGCCATGGCCATGAGGCCGCCGGCGCAAAAGTAGATGATGATGCCGACCAGGTACTGAATGCCGACGACCTTGTGGCCCAGCGTGTACTGGAAGTAGCGAGCGAGGCCAGTCCGGGCCTCTTCCTCTTGCTCCTCGTGGGGGATCGCCCGGCCGAGCATCAGGCGGAACAGGTCGTTGAAGACTCCCAGACCGGCCAGCCAGCCGATGGTCAGGAACGTGTAGCCGAGAACGATGGCCAGATTGTTCTGGTCGGCCGTGGCCACCTGCTGCCATCCGGCGCCAATCGCGTTGCCCAGCCAGTGGCCGAAGAAATAGCCTCCGACCGCACCGGCGAACCCGGTCAGTATCCCCGGGCGCTGCCACCAGGGCCGGTGCCGCTTCGGCCCGCTCGGCGGCGGCGGTGCTCCCGGAAGCTGGCCGCTGGTCGGCTGTACATCGATAGCCATCGGTTACCTCTTCATCCGGTCGTGCGGAACTGGCAGCTGTCTCCCGTGCTCACGGCTGCACGGGGACCTGCGGGCCGTAGAAGCCACCCCCGGCACCGGTCAGGCCGAGCTTCACCAGAACCGGACCGAGCGTCTTGATGGCGGTCGGGTCGTAGGTGAGGGCAAATGGCGGCAGGATCTTGGTGACACTGGCGAGCTGTACTTCGGTGGTCTTGGCCCACTTGAGGAATGCCGCCGGCGAGACGACGCGGCCATAGTCGAACATGGCTCCGTGCCACAGCCCGCACAGCTCGCTGCAGCGGACCACCACCGAGCCGGTCTGCACCGGCTTGGCGAACGCGACGTTGTCGACGCCGGGATTCGCGTCGGCCTTGACCCCGAGCTGATACGCCCAGAAGCTGTGGATGACGTCGAGCGAGGTCACGTGGAACTCGATGACCGAGCCCTTCGGCAGGACCAGCTGCGGCGTCTCGAACCCGCCGAACTGCGGGTAGCGGTAGGTGAAGACCCACTGCTGGGCGATGACCTGGACCTGAAGGTCCACCTTCTTAGGTGCCCACGCCGGAGACGCCCCCTGGCCGCCGCCGGCGCCGTTCGGAACGATCAGCTGGTAGGTGCCGAAGCCGAACAAGCCGAGCACCAGCGCCGTCGTGACGGCAATCCAGGCCGCCGACACTCGCTTGTTGTCGCGGATCGGCGGGCCGTCGTCGTTGTCGCCGGGCCGCCGCCGCCACACGATGGTGGCGTACACGCCGAAGATCCAGATGAAAAGGATGACCGGCGCACCGCAGATGGCGAGTACCGCCAGGTCAAACTGCTGCCCGGCCGCTACGTCGGTCATCCGCCCCGGCGGCAGGTGCGGATACCAGACGAACCAGATCACGAGGTCCGCAGCCAGCGACAGGGGCACCCAGATGAGGAGCATGCGCAGGCCGTGGCTGGGTTCGCGGCGAACCGCCTGCCCGGGCTGGTCAGAGGCGGTCATGTCAGCCAGCCACCTGCATGTTGCCGGTCATGTACCCGATCGTCTGCATCGGCCCGCCATTGCCGTCGAGGTAGCCAAGGCCGCATGGAATCTTGCACTGCCAGAAGTAGGCTCCGACAGTGCGCGGCGACAGGAAGCTGAAGCGCACCACCGTGTGCGGGTCACTCATGGTGCACGGCGAGGTGCTGCACAGATTGGAGTTCGCCTGGAACGTCGTCGGCGAGGCCACGGGGATGTTGAGGCCAATGGACGGAATCGCGAACGTGTGCGCGACTGAGCACTCGCTCCAGGAGTTGAGCAGCGATGTCGGCTTGCCGTTCACCGTCATCGAATTGCCGATGGTGCCGGTGACCTGGCCCCAGAGCTGGTTTCGCAGCGGGGTGCAGCCGTCGTAGCCGTAGATGGTGATATTGATCTTGCTGCCGGCCGGGACGGAGAAGTTGGTGGTGTGCACCCAGGCGTGAGTCTGCGGGTTCTGGATGAAGTAGGTCACCCAGTCCGGGTCGGTCGTGACGGTGGTCTGCGGGGCCTCCTGCATCACGACGTTGACGGCGGCGCCGGTATCAGGGGTCACGTGGGCGGTGAAGTCCTCGACGGGCGGGCCCGAGCTTGTCAGGAAGTACTTCACGACCACAAAGGCGACGACGGCAGCCACGGCGAGAAACGCGACTATCAGGGTGGCTACCCGGGCCGGCAGGGACACGAGGTCACCCCTTTCGAGTCGGTACTCATTCGCGCAGGCGCGCCAAACGTATGAACGAATCGGCGTCTGCCCGGAAGACCGGCCCGGTAAGCCACTTGACGCGAGTCTTTACGGATTCATGATGCGATCTTGTCCGAAGGACATGAGCAGCGCGCGGTTCAGCGGGCCCGTGCGCATTCAGCGAACCTGAGGTTCGTACACTTGCCCTTTCGCACGCGAATTTGCGAGCGCCGCTTTTTGAACGGGGCGAAAAGTGCAGTTGAGAAAGTCTTATCCGCGCTTGCCGGTTTCCGCCGCACAGTCGATAGGCATTAGTGACGCTATGGGCGGTGCGGGCCCGCACGTACCACTGCGATCCGGCTGGCCCACGCGTCGCATTTCCAAGGTCGGCTATCTGGCGGTCGCGGTCGGCATCACCGGAGCGGTGCTCGTCGGCATCGTGCACCGGCCGAGCACCGCGGAGCGGGCGGCGGACCTGCGCGGCTTCGTCAGCGACATGCAGGCGGACATCGGCTCGTGCGCGGCCGACGTGGGCGCTTCGATGACCGCGCTGCAGGCAATTGAGCGCGGCGCAAGCACTGATGTCGTCACGGCCCGCGAGATCGCGACCTCCGGAGCGGCTGACTGCTCGCCGGCCAACGACGAGCTGATTGATGACCTGCTCCAGTACCAGGTAACCGAGTCGCTGGCCAGCTTCGGGCTGAACCGGGCGGTCGTCGGCCTCGTGGCCTGGGCGGCGCCCGACGCGCAGGACGTGCAGACCGACATAGCCGGGGTGCTCAGCGCCCGCACCGGCCAGGCGAGGCGGGCGGCGATCACGGTACTCGGCCGCGCCCTGCGGGTACTCGACGCGCAGCGGGCATCGGTCGACACCATCATCAGGTCAGCTAGCAGCGCCCTGTCGGCACGCGCGACCCCGCCGCTTCTGCCCGGATAGGAGGCTACCGCGCCGCCTGGGCCAGGTAGGCAGCGGTCGCTCGCTCGCTGACCGCGACGTGCTGAGCGGCCGGGCGGAGGCGCAGTGCCTGGTAGCGGCCGAGCGCGGCCGGTATCTCGGCGGGCGCGGCAGTCGGCGACAGCACCTGCGTCAGCGCGCCGACGTCGTAGAGCCCCTGCCGGAATCCGCCGCCGACCATCGGGCTGGCGGCGTGCGCGGCGTCGCCCGCCAGTGCGGCCCGGCCGCGAGCCATCCGCTCGGGTTCG
>DAIOWC010000071.1:13812-25184 GCA_036758685.1 Streptosporangiaceae bacterium
GACCAGGTTGAGACGCCGGCGACCGACGCCGGTCTCGCCCGCGGCACCGGGAACCAGGTACGTGACCAGGCGGTACGGCCCGGCGTACACCTCCCTGGACGGCTCGCCGCCGGCGGGCAGCTTGACGCCGGCGGGCATCGCCTGCTCATCGACCAGGCAGCGCCACAGCAGGACTCCCGCGTAGCGGGCGCCCGGATGCTCTGGATCGACGGCGGCGCGAACGGTGCTCCGCGCACCGTCAGCCCCGATGACCAGGTCGGCGCGGCGCACTTCACCATCCCCGGTCACTACGCTCCCCGGCTGCGGGCCGGTGCCGGGCTGCACGGACGTCACCTGCGTTCCGCGGTGCAGGGTCAGACCAGCGCGGCGCACCGCATGCGCCTCGAGCCATCCTTGCAGCAGGTGCCAGGCCGTGGTGTCGCGATCGACGCCGTGCAGGACGGGCGGCGGGCTGGTGATGCCAGTAACCTGTCCGAGCAGGGCGACGTCCACGCCCAGGCCGCCCCCGCCGTCAGCCGCGCGGGCCGGGCTTCGCTCGAGCACAGTCACGTCGAACCCAAGCCGCGACAGCGCGATGGCCGCCGACAGGCCGACCAGACTGCCGCCGGCCACAGCGCACTGCACCGGAGATTCCCCCGCGGAGCGCATACCCGGACTAATGCCCTGCGACCAGGCCTTCGAACCGGAACGTGCTTGCGCGGGGCCAGTCTCGGCTACCCGGCGCCCTCGTGGTACAGCTGGACCGCCTCGGTTAGCCGCCGGACCGTCTGCTCGGTATACGGAATGCACTGGAACATGGCGTGCTGGACGCCGCGCTCGGCGTAGCCGTGCAGGGCCGCTGCTATCTCCTGCGCCGTGCCGGTCAGCGGCTGGTCGAGGGAGGCCGGTTTCTCCGGCCGGAACTCCGGGAACCAGAGGCCGACGAATGCGGTGAAGCCGAGCGTCGCCGGATCACGGCCGACCGCATTGCAGGCCGCCTCGATCTTGCTGATCGGCTCGGTCAGCGACTCCGGCTGGCCGATCCAGCCGGTGTTCCACAGGTCGGCGTATCGCGCGGCCAGTTCGTGCAGGCGCGGACCCTCGCCGCCCACCAGCAGCGGCGGTCCGGCCGGCCGCGGGCCGCGCGGCTCAATGTCGCAGTCCCGCACCTGGTAGTACCGCCCGGTGAAGTCGGCGTGTCCGTCGCGGAGCAATGGCACGAGGATCCGCAGCGCCTCGTCGAGCCGGTCCACCCGATGGTCGAAGGGGAGCCCGAATGCCTGATACTCCGGCTCGTTCCAGCCGGCGCCGATGCCCAGGATCAGGCGCCCCTGGCTCACCTCGTCGGCGGTCGCCGCCATCTTGGCCAGGATCGCCGGGTGGCGGAACGCGTTGCACAGCACCAGCGTTCCGATCTCTACCCGATGCGTGGCTTCGGCCAGCGCCGACAGCATCGTCCAGCATTCCCAGATCCCATGGGTCGGCTCGCCGGGGTCGCGGTACAGGAGATGGTCGGCAAGCCAGATGCTGTCGAAACCATCCGCCTCCGCCTGCCTGGCGGTGGCGCGGATCGCCTCGTAGCGGCGAGGGGTGTTCGTCCTGTGCTCGTTAGCCGTGAAGACGAGCAGCCCGACCTTCACCGCGCCGCCCCGGTCATCTTCTCGATGGAAGTCATGTTCGGCACGCTATGACCAGTCCGCTGACACCTTCTGTCAGTGGAAGGTGGTGGCCGCCTGGGGAGCCTCGGCAGCTTTGTCCCGGCCTCTTGGCCACAATCTACTCATCGTACGCTGGAGGTAACGGCGAGTGATCGAGGAGGGCAACATGGCCAGCGCCGACGTCAGCAGCAACACCGCCACACAGATGCCCGAAGCCGCGACGGTGGACATGAGTCTGGAGGTCGTGACGTTGCCCGTCAGCGACGTCGACCGGGCGAAGGGCTTCTATCAGAGCCTGGGCTGGCGGCTGGATGCTGACATCGTCGCTGGTGATGCCTTCCGCGTCGTGCAGTTCACGCCGCAGCATTCGGCCTGCTCGGTCGCCTTCGGAACGGGCGTCACCACCGGTGAGCCAGGCTCCGTGCGCCGCCTGATCCTGGCCGTCAACGACATCGACGCTGCGCGGGGGGCGATCCTCCGTCGCGGCGTGCAGGTCAGCGAGGTGTTCCACCTCGCGGGTGGGCGTGTCCAGGGCCCCGACCCGCAAGGCCGTTCCTATCAGACCTACGCCGCGTTCGGCGATCCAGATGGCAACGAGTGGCTTCTCCAGGAGATCAAGACGCGGCTGCCGGGACGCGAGTGGGCGGACTGACGACAGACCACCGCGCACAGCATCCGCCCGCTGCCGAGGGAGGCACGGTATGACAGCGACCTATCTGGGGAGTGGCGATCCCGCCCGCAGGCGCACAGATTACTATCCGGCGTGGCTAGACAACCTTGCCGACGACGTCACGCTGGAGGCGTCGGCGATGGACGGCGCCGTGCAAGGCCCGGACGACGTCCGGTCGATCGTGCTCGCCGTCAAATCGCTCTACGAATACCAGGACATCAACTTCTACGGCGACTACGGCGACAACTACTTCATCGAGGACTACACCACTCAGGTCCACGGTGAGCCCTTCGGCGCCATGGGCGTGATCACGCGTAACGCCGCCGGGCAAACCGAGCACATCGTGGTGAACCAGCGGCCGCGCAGCACACTGCTGCTCGTCTCCCGCTTGCTGGGCGAGAAACTCGCCGGCACCAGCCTGGCCACGCACTTCATCACCAGCGGGTCCTGAAGCGGCCGGTCTTGAGGAACGGCGGCTGGCGCGCGGCGCCGTGGTCCCGTTGGCTGCCGCGCGTCAGCGCTAGCGCCGATTCGACGAAACTCGCCATTGCTTCGTCCGCCGGCTTAGACGCCGGACAGTGCTGACGCGGTACCGCGAACCCGCAGCACGTCGCCGCTTGTGCTGGTGCTGACGCCGGGCGATGCGCCGAGAAGTGCCTGACTGATTTCCGCGATCTCGGTATTTTCCACCGATGACTTGAAGATGAGCACGACTTCTTCCCGTATGCCCTTCTTGCCCGCCGCAAAACTCGAGATAATGGATCGGACGCTCGGCGGCAGAGTGCCGGCGACAGAAGCCGGCAGGACACTGTAACCGTCCCCCGTCACGATGCTGGAGGCGGATGCTGCGCCACCGCTGCACGCTGCTATTCCCGTGAGGCAGCCCAGGGCGACCGGAATGGCCAGAGCGGCAAAGACGCGGTTAGTCATTGTGGCTTTCTCCTTGTGAAGAAGGCTTGCGCTGCCTGAGGATGACCAGCACGAGGCCGGTTATGAGACTGGCGAGCGCCAGCCAGCCGCAGGCGGTATGCAGATAGCTCTGGCGAACTATGCACTCGCCCGAATTGAGTGCCGCGATGGCATCGCTGCACGGCGGGAGACTGGACTTCGTCAGGAGAAACACGATGGTGAACACCACCGTGGCGATGGCCGCCTTGGTGATGGTCGGCGCGGTAGTAAATCTGCCTTTCATTGCTGTCGCCTCTCGCCTGCTCCCGCCTGGCGGCGGGACGTTATGCCCAGCGTGAGCCGGGCCGGAGACTGACGGCAGGGGCCAGGCGGCCCGATCGAACGGGCGGAGCGTGGGCCGTACGGCCCAATCAGGGCACAATGAGCAGATGCGGCTTCCCTCGGGCGTGGTGACCTTACTGTTCACCGACGTTGAGGACTGCGTCCGGTTGTGGGAATCAGGCCACGAGACCATGGCGGAAGCGTCGGCCCGCCACAGTCGCATTGTCCGCGAGCAGATCGAGGCTGCCGGCGGTCAGATCTTCAAAACGGTGGACGAAGCATTCCGGGCGGTGTTCGCCGACCCTTCCGCGGCGCTGGCGTCAGCGGTGGCTCTGCAGCGGGCGGTAAGCGTCGAGTCGTGGCCGTCTGATTTCTCTATCCGGGTGCGCGTGGCGCTGCATTCAGGAGCCTGCGTCGAGCGCGGCGGCGAATATTTCGGCCCGGTAGTGAACCGCGTCGCCCGGCTGCTTGCCGCCGGGCATGGCGGGCAGGTCCTCGTGTCCGGGGCGACACAGGAGCTGATGGCCGGCCGTCTGCCCGCGGGAATCGGCCTCGAGGACCTGGGCGAGCACCATCTGATGGACCTGGGCCGCGCCGAGCGGGTCTTTCAGGTGACCGGCGCGGGCCTGACCGGCGGATTCGGCCCGTTGCGCTCGCTCGAAGACCCGGCGCTTCGCCACAACCTGCCCTCGCAGGCGACCAGTTTCGTCGGCCGGACGGCCGAGCTGGCCGAGCTGCGCTCGCTGGTGTCGGGCGGGTCGCGGCTGGTCACGATCGCGGGTCCGGGCGGGATCGGGAAGTCCCGGCTGGCTTTGCAGGTCGCGGCCGAGGCGCTGGATGGCTCCGGCGACGGGGTGTGGCTAGTCGAGCTAGCGCCCGTGGTCGACCCTGAGCTGGTGGCCCGCACCGTGGCCGCCGTGCTCCAGGTCCGCGAGGAGCCGGGACGGCCAATGCTCGACACCCTGCTCGACGCGGTCGGCGACCGGTACCTGCTGGTGGTCCTCGACAATGCGGAGCACGTGCTTGGCGCGACGGCCAAGCTGGCCGACGCGATGGTGCGGTCCTGTCCGCGGGCGCTTCTGCTGGTCACCAGCAGGGAACCGCTGGGTATCAGCGGGGAGCACGTCTTCCGGGTCCCATCGCTGGCCGTCCCGCCCGCCGATCTCGCCGCCCCCGATCAGCTGGCTGCGTTCGAGTCGGTGCAATTGTTCGTGGAGCGCGCCGCCATGCGCCGCAAGGGCTTCGGCCTCAATGACGCCAACGCTGCAGCGGTGGCGGCGGTCTGCATCCGGCTGGACGGGATTCCGCTGGCCCTCGAGCTCGCCGCCGGCCGGCTTGGTTCGCTCTCGGTGCCGGAGATCAGCTCCCGCCTGGATCAGCGGTTCCGGCTTCTGACCGGCGGGAGCCGTACCGCCCTGCCCCGCCATCAGACCCTCCGCGCCCTGATCGACTGGTCCTATGACCTGCTCAACCCTGAGGAACAGATGGTCGCGGACCGGCTTTCGGTCTTCGCCGGGGGCTGGACCCTGGAGGCCGCCGAGGCGGTCATCTCTGCAGGCGACACCGGAGAATGGCAGGTGCTTGACCACCTGGCCGCCCTGGTCGACAAGAGTCTGGTCCAAGCCGAAGAGATCGGCGACTCGACCCGCTACCGGATGCTGGAGACGGTCCGCCAGTACGCCGCCGAGCGCCTCGCCTCGCGGCCAGGCTCCGCGCGGGACGAAACCGCTGCCCGCCACCGCGATCATTACCTGGCTCTGGTCGAAACTGCCGATACGCACCTGCGCGGCCCGGACGAGGCCGTCTGGCTTGACCGGCTCGAGGTCGAGTTCGACAACGTCCGCGCCGCGCTGGCGTTCAGTATCGCCAATCCTGGCAGTGCTGATTCGAACGGTGCTGAGCCCGGCCTGCGACTAGCGGCCCGGCTGCGCTGGTTTAGCAACATGCGCGGCCACGGCGGCGAGGTGCTCGAAGCGCTGAACGTGCTGCTCGGGCGACCCGACTCCGCCGCGCCCACCCGGACCCGCGTCCGGGCCCTCACCGTGAGCTGCCACCTGCTCAATAACTTCGGCGACGACTCGCAGGTCCCGTCGATGGCCGACGAGGCGATCAGGATCGCCCGTGGCCTTGCCGATCACGCCCTGACCGCCGACGCCCTGTCCCAGCTGTGCTGGTTCAGGTTCCTGCACGGCGACCTGCCTGGCGCGCTGGCGCAGATCGGGGAAGCCGTCGTGCTGGCCCGGACCGCCGGAGATTCCCGGCTGGTCGCTGAGATTCTCGGCCGCCGGGCGGTGTTCAACGGCGAAGCGGGCGATCTCGACGCCGCGCTCGCCGATCAGGAGGAAGCCCTCGCCTTGTCACGGGCGGCCGGAGACGACTACCGGCTCGCCATCACACTGGCCAACCTCGGCGTCCGTGAACTCGCGGCTGCGGAGATTCGGGCAGCCCGGGCGCACCTTCAGGAGGCGAGCATGCTCGCTGACAACCGTGGCTACCGGCACCTCTCCGCTGGCTTCCAGGAGAATCTGGGCTTCGTCAGCCTCATCGACGACGATCCCCTGGGCGCCCGCCGCCTCTTCCTTGACAGCCTGGAAACAGCGCGGATCACCGGCCTGAAGCCGCATGTCCGCGGCCCGCTGCTTGGCCTCGCTCTGGCGGCCGGCGCCGACGGCGACCCCGTCATCGCCGCCACCCTGCACGGCGTCGCCGACGAGCAATTCGAACAGGCCGGACGCGCGCTTGCGGGGATCGAGGCGCGCCTGCGCGACCGCGACCACGCTCAGCTGCGATCCGCGCTGGGCGATGACGCGTTCGAGGTCGCCTACCGGCGCGGCCGTACGCTCAGCGCCGCGGACGCCGTCGCGCTGGCAACAGCAGCTACGCAGTCCTACTCCCTGACGGCCCCTGCTGCGGCCGGTCAGGCGACGGCCAGCAGTTCGGACGGCGTGCTGTCGGAGCGAGAGCGAGAGATCGTCGCGCTGCTGGCCGGGGGAGCGACCGACGGCCAGATCGCCGAGCGGCTGTTCCTGTCCGTCAACACGGTGAGATCGCATCTGGAGCGGATCCGGGACAAGACCGGTGCGCGCCGCCGCGCCGACCTGGTCCGCTACGCCATCCAGGCCGGCATCGAATCTGCCGCTCCGTCCGGCTGAGAGCCGCACCGGCCTCGGCTCGGCCGCGTTCCCGGCCTGAATTGGGCCGTTCGGCCCACGCGCAGCACGCTCGCCGGGGCCATCCTGTCCCTGCCGTGAGGCTCCGGCCGGCCTCACGCTGGGTGCAGGCACGATCGGGAGGGAAATCAAGTGAGTCTTATCGCAATCGCTCGAGCGCTTGTCGTTGTCGGCGCCGGGATCGGCGCAGTGGCAGCGGGAGCAGCCGGAGCGGGCGCCTCGCCCGCAGCGGCGGCGGCCACGAGTTCCGGAGCCCAGCTGTGGGCCGCCCGCTACCACAATGCCGGGAACGGCGGCGCCACGGCGGTGGCGGTCAGCCCGGACGGGAAGACGGCGTTCGTGACCGGCTGGGCCCTGCAGGCGGGCCATACCGATCTCTCGGACTACGTCACGATCGCCTACAACGCCGCCACCGGCGCCCGGCGGTGGCTCAGCCGGTACAACGACCCCGATAATGGCGAGGACCGGGCTTACTCGATAGCGGTCAGCCGGAACGGCGAGACGGTGTTCGTCACCGGGTACGGCCAGGGGACCGCCGGGAGCTATAACTACGCCACGGTCGCCTACAACGCGGCCACCGGCGCGCGGCGGTGGGTGGCCCGCTACAGCGGAATCGACGCCCTGGACGCGCCCTCGGTGACGGTCAGTCCAGACGGACGCACGGTGTTCGTAGCCGGATCCGGCGCGGACGCCACGGGCGGCTACGGCTACATCACGATCGCCTACAACGCGGCCAGCGGCCACCGGCGGTGGGACACGCACTACGCCGGCCCGGTCGGCTCGGGCGACTTTGCCCATTCGGTAGCCGTCAGCCCGACCGGGAAGACGGTGTTCGTGACCGGGTACAGCCTCGGGACCCGCGACGGCTACGACTACGCCACGGTTGCCTACAACGCCGCGACTGGCGCCCAGCGGTGGGCGAAGCGGTACAACGGCGCGACCAACGGGGAACGCGGGGCGAACTCGGTAGCCGTCAGCCCGAACGGGAAGGCGGTGTTCGTCACCGGGTCCATCTATACGGGCAAGGCGTCGAACTATGACTACGCCACCGTTGCCTACAACGCCGCCACCGGTGCCCAGCTCTGGGCCGGGCGCTACAGCGGCCGCGCCGCCGGCGACGACCAGGCCTATTCGGTGGCAGTCAGCCCGACCGGGAAGGCGGTGTTCGTCACCGGCTACAGCCAGGGCCCCGAAGGCACCTATGACTACGCCACAATCGCTTACAAGGCCACCACTGGCGCCCGGCTCTGGGTCACGCGCCTGGCCGGTCCGCTCGCCGGCGGCTTTGGTGACCGGGCCGATTCCGTGGCGGTCAGCCCGAGCGGGAGCAGGGTGTACGTCACCGGGGAGACTGCCAACGACGCCGCCTATCGCACGGTGGCCTACAGCGCCGCTACCGGGGCACAGCTGTGGCTTCAGCAGTATCGGGGCGCCGGCCTCGGAAGCAAGGCCTTCTCGGTAGCCGTCAGCCGTCTCGGGACGGTCTTCGTCACCGGGTACAGCGTCGGAGATGCCTCGGGCTTTGACTACGTCACGATCGCCTACCGGGGCTGACTGCGTGCCTGCAGGCGCACGGCCAGGTGGTCACGGCGGGTTAGCCAGACGTCAGCCGAGCGCGTCCTGGCGTAGCTGCGGGAACACCTTGGACACCTTGCCGAGGAGGTAGTCGCCGTAGGTGCCGGTGAACGCGCGCAGATCCTGGCCGTCCCATCTGGGCCTGCCCTCCTCGCCGGTTGCGGCACGGCCGGGCAGCGGCGGTACCTCGTCCGCGAAACCCGGATCAAGGAAGAACGGGAACGACAGCCTGCCGTGCCCGCTGAGGTTGCGGACACGGTGCGGGGTGGAGCGGTACCAGCCGCCGGTCAGCCGGTCGAGCATGTCGCCGATGTTGCACACCAGGGTCCCCGGGATGGGCGGGGCGTCGATCCAGCCCTCCGGCGCGGCGATCTGCAGGCCGCCGCTGTCGTCCTGGGCGAGCAGGGTCAGCAGCCCGTAGTCGGTGTGCGCGCCGACTCCCCAGTCCTGCGTTCCTGGCGCCGACGGCGGGTAGTGGAAGATCCGGAACAAGATGGTGGGGTCGGCGGTGTAGCCGGACGCGAAGTACCCGGCGTCGAGACCGAGGCTGAGCGCGATGCCGGACAGCACGGCCTGGCCGAGCGCGGTGAGCGCGTCGGTATAGGCCAGCACCAGCGGGCGCAGCCGCGGGACCTGGCGCGGGAACAGGTTGGCGCCGTGCAGGGGCATCCCCGCCTGGACCCGCGGGTCGCCGGCGGGCAGCTCGGTGCCGAAGTACAGGCCCTCCTTCAGGTCGGGCCGGCCCGAGGTGAGCTCGCCCCCGACGGGGAAGTACCCGCGCCAGGCCCGGCCGCCGCGTTCCATCGCGATCTCGAGCTTGTCCGCCGCCGGCAGGGCGAAGAACTCCGCGCTGGCGTCCGCGAGGTCGCCGAGCAGCTCGCCGGGAACGCCGTGGCCGGTCACGTAGAAGAAGCCGCGATCGTGGCACGCCGCCTGGATCTGGTCGGCTACGGCGTCCCGCGCGGACTCGGAGCCGCCGCTGACAAGCGTGCCGACGTCGATGACCGGCACCGCCGACGGGCTGCTCACCCGAGGTCCTCGGCGGCCGCCCGGATCCGGTCGGGCGTGAGCGCCTGCAGCGTGGCCGCCACCTTGTCCGCGCCCGGCCGGGTGGTGATGACCCGGACGATCGTCTCGTCCAGGCCCGCCGACAAGCGGGCAAAAGCCTCCGGTGCCCCGGCGGCGGGGCCGTAGTAGCCGACCGAGGTCAGGAGCTCGTCGGGGGCAGCGGCCACGAGCGCATCGAGGTCCTCGCCCCGGCCCCGGCGCTCCTCGAGTTCGGTCAGGATGTCCCCGAAACCCATCGACGCGAACAGGCCACGGTAGCCCGCGGCGGGTGGCGTTCCTGGCATCGTCATGGCATAGCCGAGGACCTGGCGGCCAAGCGCCTGGCGGGCGGCGGCGACGTCGTCGTCCACGCAGACCCGCACGTACATGGTCAGCGCGACGTGCCGGGGATCGCGCCCGGCCCTGGCCGCGCCCTCGGCCACGATCGCGCGGCTCTGCGCGATACGGTCCGGCGTCGCCCAGTTCAGCAGCGCGCCGTCGGCAAGCTCGCCTGCCAGCCGCAGCATCTGCGGCCCAAGCGCTCCGAGGTACAGCGGGACATCTGGCAGGTCGCGGGAGCCGAGAGAAGCGTTGCGGACGCTCAGCGCCGGGCCCTCATGGGTGACAGCATCGCCCCCGAGCAGTCCCCGCAGCACCGTGAGGTAGTCGCGCATGACCGCCAGGGGACGGTCCGGCAGGCCGACGGATGCCCAGAAGGCCGGCCCGTAACCGCCCGTCCCGATGCCCAGGATGAACCGGCCATCCGAGATCTGGCCCACGGTCGCCGCCTGCATCGCCAGCGCGAGCGGCCGCCACAGCCTCGGCGCTGGCACCACCGAGATGCCGGTCACCAGCGGGGCGTCCTGCGCCCAGGCGGCGCAGACGTGAAAGGGGTCGGGCACGCCGAGCGCGGGGGTCCACAGGCTCTCGAACCCGAGAATGGCCGCCTCGTGCCCGGCCTGGCGGAGTCCCGCGAACGGCAGTCCGAGGCGGCTGTCGAGTCCCGCACCTATGCGCATGCACACCATCCCGTTCCGAGGCGTCGCTTCAAGCCTGACTTACCCTTCCACGTCTGAGGCCGACGGAGTCTGGTAGCGCTGCGCCAGTCTGGGGCTCTGGGCGCCGAAGGCGGCGAGGTCGGCGTCGAAGACGGCCTGCAGCAGGTCGGGTCGTTCTACCCCGGGCGCGCACACGACCTCACCAAGCTCAAGTCCGCGAAGGCTCGCGGCAACGACATCCTCGGGGGACATGCGGGGGATGGCGCTGAGGTCCATGCCCTGGCGGGAGTGAAACTCGGTGGCGACCACACCTGGGCAGACGACCTGAACCTTGATGCCCTCCGACGCCAGCTCGGCGTGGAGCTGCTGGGTCCAGGCAACTGAGTGGGCGAGCGCTCCGGTGTAGACGGCCCGCCTGGGCATCTGCTCCGGGCCGGCCGGGCCGCTGAAGGCGATCATCCCGGCGACGTTGATGATCGTGCCCGCGCCGCGTTCGAGCATCCCGGGCACAGCGGCCAGGGTGAGCATCGTGGGGGCGAGCTCCTTGACGCGGATGAGCTCAGCCGCCTGAGCGGCGGGGAGGTCCGCGAACGGCATGTAGTGGGCGACGCCGGCATTGTTGACGAGCATCGTCAGCGGCCGGGTGCCGCACACGGCGGCGACGGCGTCGATGCCCGCATCGGATGCGAGGTCGGCGGCGAGGGGCTCAACGGCGACGTCAGTGAGAGAGGCCTTGAGCTGATCGAGCCTGTCCTGGCGGCGGCCGACCACGATGAGGTCAAAGCCGCGGGCGGCGAGCTCCACGGCGTAGGCTCTGCCGATCCCGGATGAGGCTCCGGTGACGAGGGCAAGGTTGGGCATGAGTCCAGACGCTAACGTCTCCGTGCGCTGACTTGCGTGGCTTATCGCCAGCCGAGTGCCGGTGCTATATGGGTGAGGATGGCGTCGATGACGTGCGCGTTGTAGTCGACGCCGAGCTGGTTGGGGACCGTGAGCAGCAGCGTGTCGGCGGCCGCGATCGCTTCGTCCTCCTTGAGCTGCTGGA
>DAIOWC010000072.1:0-25083 GCA_036758685.1 Streptosporangiaceae bacterium
GCCTGGACCGACGAGGCGGACCGGCTGCTGACGCTGCGCGAGACGCACCGGCTGACCGGCTTCCCCGCCCGGCCGGAGGCCGCCGCGCTCGGCGCGAAGATCGCGCACCTGCCCAGCCCCGCAGGTCATTAAGGCGGGAACGCACTTCGCCGGGCCGGTCTAGTCCGCCCGGAGGGTGTCGTCACGGGCGGAGGGTGATCCCCCAGGGGCCACCGCTCGTTCCCAGAATTGTGGGCGCGTAGCCGAGCTACGTAAAGCGGACTACATGAAACCTACAAAGAGCGGTGCTGAAAACCGTCACAACGGGCCATGCCGTAAAGGGCATGGCCACTGGCAAAGTAGGGTGTGATCAAGAACACAGACGAGGGACCTACAGGAGATACGCGGATGTGCCCGCACACGCCACAGTGCCCGGAGCCGAACGGCCCGGACCGCGAGGCGGCCAGGACGATCATCAGCCACCCCGAGCAAGGCTGGAGCCTGCTCTGCAACGGCATCGTCATATTCGAAGACACCGGAGAACTACTGCCCGGCGGCGACGTCATAGCACCGCACCGCCCCACTGACCTAGTAATTCCTGCTGTAGACAGCGACCTGACGTCGCTGCGGCCGATCGGCTCGCGCACCTCCGCCGCTTAATCACGCGGCCCGCGCCTGCTCACCCCCGCAGATCGGCAGCTAGCAGTTCACCCAGCCAACCCCCGACGGCCCTGCCCACCGCCGCCGGGTCCCGCGATAGCGCGTGCGTCTCGCCGGGAAGCACGATGACCCTGGCCGCATCGGCGCTGTCCGGAATTCCGAATGGGTCGCGCTCACCGTTGATGACGAGCACGTCCGTGCCCGCCCCGCGCAGCTCATCGACGCGGCTCTTGTCGGGACGCCCCGGCGGATGCAGCGGGAACGCCAGCGCCACCACTCCGCGGGCGCCGACCGCCACGGCGGTCCGGCAGGCCACCCGAGCCCCGTTGCTGCGCCCGCCCTGCACGAGCGGAATCCCCGGGTAGGAGCGCCGCAACTCAGCCACGATCTCCAGCCAGGCAGCGTCCTGGCGGTCGGCCGACCCCGGCGCGCTCGCGCCGCGAACCCGGTAAGGCTGCAGCACCCGCGCGACGGCGCCACCAAGCGCGGCCGCGGCCTTGCTGGCCGCCAGGACGTCCCTGGTGTCCACACCGCCGCCCGCGCCGTGCGTGATGACCATCAGGAACGCGGGCCTGCTGGGCGCGTCGAGCGTCACCTCGGCCGGCCCCTGGCCGGTACTGATCTCCACGGTTTGCTTGGCCACGGAGCCATCTAACCCGTGGGCAGCGTGAGCCGCGCGTCCTTCGGAGAGTCGCGGCGGCATTCTGGGTAGGCTGCCGCAGGGGGATCGATGGGGGAATCAGGCAACGGGGAGTTCCGGCCCGCAGACGACGCGATCAGCGAGTTCTTTGCCATGCTCGCCGCGCCGGGTCATCTGACCGCCTTCGAGGGCGCGGCGGCCACGCTCCGGTTCGACGTGCATGACGACGGCACCGAGGAACACTGGCATCTGGCCGTGGCCGATGGCGATGTCGTCGTCACCCGCGACCGCGTGCAGGCCGACGTCATCGTGAGCATCCGGCGAGACCGCTTCGAGGAGATGGTGACCGGCCGGCTGAACGCGCAGGCCGCGATCCTCCGGGGCGTGCTCGACTCCGAGGGCAGCATGGCCGCCCTCATGATGTTCCAGCGCTGCCTGCCGGGACCGCCGGGATCGACCGGCCGGGTCGCGCCGATCCCCGGAGCGGTAGTCATGGCTCAGCATCGGCCGGGAGGGCCACAGTGAGTGACGACCTGGTGCAGATTCTCGAAGGCAACACGTTCGTGGTCAGCGATGCCGTGGGCGACATCGAAGCCTCGCTCACCGACCCGACGGGCCTGTTCTCGTTCGATGTCCGCCACTTGTCCCACTGGGTGCTGACCGTCGACGGCCAGCGGCTGAACGTCCTGTCCACCGATGACCTGCAGTACTTCCAGGCGCGGTTCTTCCTGGTCCCCGGCACCGGGACCGTCTACGTCGACGCCAAGATGTCGGTCATCCGCCTGCGCGAGGTCGCGGACGGCTTTCACGAGCAACTCCGGGTCCTCAACCATCAGAGCGAGCCGGTCGACCTGGTCCTCCGCATCGAGGCCGCCAGCGACTTCGCCGACCTGTTCGAGGTCAAGGATGCGCTGGCGAAGAAGGGGAGCTACCACCCCCGGGTCGCCGACGGCAGCCTGGTCCTTGAGTACCAGCGTGAGACCTACGTCCGCCAGACCTGGATTTCCTCGACCGCCCCCGCCGTCCTGGATGAGCACGGGCTGTCGTTCACCATCACCGTGCCGCCGCACGGCGAGTGGTCCACCGAGCTGAACGTCGTGGTGGCCGCCGGGCACGGCCCCCAGGTCGCCAAGCCGCAGGCCGGGCCGCGCCGGGTGCGGCGTGACCTGGCCCGCGGCCTTGAGAAGTGGCTCAAGCAGGCGCCGACGCTGCGGGCCGACTGGGAGCCGCTCGAGCGCATCTACCGCCGCTGCCTGACTGACCTGGCCGCGCTGCGGTTCGCCACGCTCACCCTGCCCGGCCGGTCGCTGCCCGCCGCCGGGCTGCCCTGGTTCATGACGATCTTCGGCCGGGACAGCATCTTCACCAGCCTGCAGGCGCTGCCCTTCACCTCCGAACTGGCCGCGACCACCCTGCTGGCGCTCGCCGAGCGCCAGGGCACGCGGATCGATGACTTCCGCGACGAGGACCCCGGCCGGATCCTGCACGAGATGCGGTACGGCGAGCTGACGGCGTTCGAAGAGCGCCCGCACTCCCCCTACTACGGGTGCGCCGACGCGACTCCGCTGTACGTCGTCCTGCTGGACGAGTATGAGCGCTGGACCGGGGACACCAAGCTCGTGCGCGACCTCGAGCACGCCGCGCGCGCCGCCTTGAGCTGGATTGACGAGTACGCCGACCTGCAGGGCAACGGCTACGTCTCCTACCAGCGGCGCAACGAGCAGACCGGGCTGGAGAACCAGTGCTGGAAGGACTCGTGGGACTCGATCTCCTACCGCAACGGCGACCTGCCGGGCTTTCCCAGGGCGACCTGCGAGCTGCAGGGCTACGCCTACGACGCGAAGGTCCGGGGCGCCCGGCTGGCCCGGCTGGTCTGGAAGGACCCGGCGCTCGCCGACCGCCTGGAGAAAGAGGCGGCCGATCTGAAGCGCAGGTTCAACCGGGACTTCTGGGTGAGCGACGGCGAGTACTTCGCCGTAGCCCTGGACACCGACGGGCGCCAGGTCGACTCGCTTACCTCCAACAACGGTCACCTGCTGTGGAGCGGCATCGTCGACAAGTCCAAGGCCAGGGCGATCGCACGGCACCTGATGAGCGAGCAGATGTTCTCCGGGTGGGGCGTGCGCACGCTGGCAGCGGGCGAGGCCCGGTACAACCCGATCGGCTACCACGTCGGCACGGTGTGGCCGTTCGACAGCTCGTTCATCGCCTGGGGCCTGCGGCGGTACGGGTTCAAGGAGGAGGCCGCGGGCATCGTCGCCGGCATCCTGGAGGCGGCCGAGGTGTTCGGCGGGCGACTGCCCGAGGCGCTCGGCGGCTACCCGCGGAGCAAGACGCGGTACCCGGTCCGCTATCCGACGGCGTGCAGCCCGCAGGCCTGGTCCACGGGCGCTCCGCTGCTGCTGCTCCGGGTCGGCCTCGGCCTTGAGCCGGAAGGTGACCATCTGGCTGTCGACCCGGCGCTCCCGCGGCGGCTCGGCAACCTGGAGCTGCTTGACCTGCCGGGCCGGTGGAAGCGAGTCGACGCGTTCGGCCGCGGCCGCGTCGACACCGACCGGCTGACCCGCCGCTGAGGGCGTTCTGCGCGCGCGGTCAGGGCAGGCTGGCCAGATCGACCGTCTCGAGCTGGTCGGAGCTGTAGTTGCTGACGAGCAGGACCCGGTCTCCCGGCACGACCGCCATCTCCCGCGGGAACGCCCCGCTGCGCACGTAGCCGAGCACCGCCTGACGGCCTGCCAGCGCATCCGCCACATCGACCACGGCGAGATCCCGCACGGGCCGATCTGCGCAGAGCGATTCGAGTCGGCCACCACGAGCAGGCTGCCGCGGCGAATCAGCGCCGTGGGCGTCATCGTGGTGGCCGCGAGATTTGGGGCCGGCTGGGTTATGTCGCTGCAGTCCGGGCTCGGAGAGTTCGGCCGGACTAGGACTCGCGCGGGCCGACCGCGGACGACGACTCCGGCGGGACTAGGGCAAAAAGACTCCAGTCAGACGTTCAGCAGCTTCTTCAGGTACTGGCCCGTGTAGCTCTCCTCGACGCGCGCCACTTCCTCTGGTGTCCCCGTCGCAACGACCATGCCGCCACGCGATCCGCCGTCGGGCCCGAGGTCGATCACGTAGTCGGCCGTCTTGATGACGTCGAGGTTGTGCTCGATGACGATGACCGTGTTGCCGTTGTCCACGAGCCGGCCGAGCACGCCGAGCAGCTTGCGGATGTCGTCGAAGTGCAGTCCGGTCGTCGGCTCGTCCAGCACGTAGATCGTCCGCCCGGTCGACCTTCGCTGCAGCTCCGAAGCGAGCTTGACCCGCTGCGCCTCGCCACCCGACAGGGTGGGAGCCGGCTGCCCGAGCCGGACGTACCCGAGGCCCACGTCGACCAGCGTCTTGAGGTGCCGGTGGATCTGCTGGATCGGCTCGAAGAACTCGGCTGCCTCCTCGATCGGCATCTCCAGGACGTCGGCGATCGTCTTGCCCTTGTAGTGCACCTGCAGGGTGTCGGTGTTGTACCGCGCGCCGTGGCAGACCTCGCACGGGACGTACACGTCCGGCAGGAACTGCATCTCGATCTTGATGGTGCCGTCGCCCGAGCACGCCTCGCACCGGCCGCCCTTGACGTTGAACGAGAACCGGCCGGGCTGGTAGCCGCGCACCTTCGCCTCGGTGGTCTGCGCGAACAGCTTCCTGATGTTGTCGAACACGCCCGTGTAGGTCGCCGGGTTGGACCGCGGGGTCCTGCCGATCGGACCCTGATCGACGTGCACGACCTTGTCGAGATGCTGCATCCCGGTCACCCTGGTGTGCTTGCCGGGCACGATCCTGGTGCCGTGTAGCTCCCTCGCGAGCGCGCTGTAAAGGATGTCGTTGACCAGCGTCGACTTGCCGGACCCGGACACGCCGGTCACGGCGATGAAGCAGCCCAGCGGGAACGCGACGTCGATGCCCTTGAGGTTATGCTCGGCCGCGCCCTTGACCACGACCTCGCGGGTACGGGAGCGCTTGCGCCTGGTCGCCGGCACGTCGATGGCCTGCCGTCCGGTCAGGTACGCGCCGGTGAGCGAGTCCTCGCTGGACAGCAGCTCCTCGAGCGGGCCTGACACCACGATGTGGCCGCCGTGCTCGCCCGCCCGCGGGCCGATGTCCACGATCCAGTCGGCCGCGCGGATCGTGTCCTCGTCGTGCTCGACCACGATCAGCGTGTTCCCCAGGTCGCGCAGCCGCAGCAGGGTCTCCAGCAGCCGGTGATTGTCGCGCTGGTGCAGGCCGATGGACGGCTCGTCGAGCACGTAGAGCACGCCGACCAGGCCGGAGCCGATCTGGGTCGCGAGCCTGATCCGCTGGGCCTCACCGCCGGCCAGCGTCGCCGAGGCCCGGTCCAGCGTCAGGTAGTCGAGGCCGACGTCCAGCAGGAAGCCGAGCCGGGCGTTGACCTCCTTGAGGATCCGGCTGGCGATCTGCATGTCCCGGTCCGAGAGGTCCAGGGAGAGCAGCAGCTTGGCCAGCTCGCCGATCGGCTGACGGCAGTAGTCCGCGATCGACCGGTCGTCGACGGTGACCGCCAGCGACACCGGCTTGAGTCGCGCTCCGCCGCAGGCCGGGCACGGCACCTCGCGCATAAACTCCGCGAACCGCTCCCGGCTGTAGTCGCTCTCGGCATCGGAGTGCCGGCGCTCGATGTAGGGGATGGCCCCCTCGAAGTTGGTGTAGTACGAACGCTCCCGCCCGTACCGGTTCTTGTACCGGACGTGGACCTGCTCGTCGTAGCCGTACAGCAGCGCGTGCTTGGCGGCCGCCGACAGGCGTGACCACGGCGTCTTGACCGTGAAGCCCAGCGCATCGCCGAGCGCCTCGATCAGCCGCAGGAAGTAGTCATTGACGTGCCCGCCGATCCAGACCGCGATCGCGCCATCGGCCAGCGTCCGGCTCGGGTCGGAGACGATGAGCTCGGGGTCGACCTCCATCTTCGTGCCGAGGCCCGTGCACTCCGGGCAGGCACCCCAGGGCGAGTTGAACGAGAACGACCGCGGCTCAAGCTCATCGAAGGACAAGTCGTCGTGCATGCAGGCCAGGTGCTCGGAGAACATCCGCTCGCGCAGCGGATCGTCCTCCGGCAGGTCCACGAAGTCGAGCACGACGACGCCGCCCGCCAGCGACAGCGCGGTCTCCACCGAGTCGGTCAGCCGCCGCCGCGCGGATTCCTTGACGTCGAGCCGGTCGACGACCACCTCGATGTTGTGCTTCTCGTACTTCTTCAGGGTCGGCAGCTCGCCGGACACCGCGGTGTCGAGCCGGATGATCGTGCCGTCGACACGGGCCCGTGAGTAGCCCTTGACCTGCAGGTCCCGCAGCATCTCGGTGTACTCGCCCTTGCGGCCGCGCACGACCGGTGCCAGCACCTGGAACCGGGTGCCCTCGTCCAGCTCCAGCACGCGATCCACGATCTGCTGGGCCGTCTGCCGCGCGATCGGCTCTCCGCACTTAGGGCAGTGCGGCTTTCCCACGCGGGCGAACAGCAGCCGCATGTAGTCGTAGACCTCGGTGATCGTCCCGACGGTCGAGCGAGGGTTCCGCCCGGCGGCCTTCTGGTCGATTGACACCGCAGGCGAGAGCCCGTCGATGAAGTCCACGTCCGGCTTATCCATCTGACCGAGGAACTGCCGGGCGTACGCCGACAGCGACTCGACGTACCGGCGCTGGCCCTCGGCGAAAATCGTGTCAAACGCGAGACTTGACTTACCTGACCCGGAAAGCCCGGTAAAGACGATCATGGCGTCCCGAGGCAGGTCGAGCGAGACATCCTTGAGGTTGTGCTCGCGCGCACCGCGGACGACAAGTCGATCTGCCACTTTTGTGCCCAGTCCTCCCGGTAATGCGTGGCTGGCTAATACGCCCACAGCCCCGCCTCGTCATGGTAACCGGGGGCTGTGACAAAACTGGGCCGCTTTCTCGCCGGGCGAGATTGCTCCCTCGCCTACGGGACTATCCCGGGGACGGGCGGCGCCAGGATCGGGTTCTCAGGTTGACATAACCAACGGCGGGCCGCAGACCTTCCCCCGCGGCGGAGCGGCCACCTGGAGCAGACAAAAGTTGCATGGCGGCGCGGCAGATAGGGCCTTTCGTAGGGCCAGGATCCATCCGACAGGCCTGCCGGACGACCGGTCCGCGGAGGTGCGATGGAGTCATGCAAACACCACCAGACTTCACGATCGACCCGGGTCACGACCACGTGGCCGCCAGCACCACGGCGGGCCCTTCCCACCTGTCCGGCCCGCTCACTGCCCTCGCTGGCAGTGCGTTCGTCAGCGGCGCCGTTTACGGCCTGCTCCAGTTCCTCCAGCGGTCGCCGGTCCGGCAGAGGCACGTGGCCGGGACGGCCGCCTGGGGCCCGCAGCTGGCGCTGGCCCTGGCCGCCATCGCGATCCTGAGCTTCGCCTGGTGGCGGCGCCAGCGTGGCAATGGCCCGCGCCCGGGTCGCCGCTCGCTGCTCGTACCGCTCGGAACGAGCGCGGCCCGCCGGATCGCCCGCGTCCTCGGCCTCGGCGGCGACTCCGCGCAGCCCGGCCGCTTCCTGCTGGCGCTTCCGGCGGCAGCACTACTCGGGTACTGCGTCTGGCGGGCCGGCGTCCAGGTGACCGGCGGCCTCGACCCGAACTTCACCGTCAATGCCTGGGGCGGGCCCAGCTATGCAGGCGCGCTGGCCTGCCACTACCTGGACCTCGCGCTCCTTGGCGGCGCCGCCGCCTGGCTCCTGGACCGGATCCTCCCGGCTTGACCGGCCTCGCTTGCGGCACTCCTCTTGGGCTAGGCGCGCGGGGCCAGCTTACGGGCGCTGGACCAGCGTCCGTAGCCGACCGCAGACTTCGCGCGGACCTGGCACATATAGCTGACGCTCGCCGCGAGCTTGGTCACCTTGACCGCGGAGCGGGAGCCGGTGCCATAGCGAGTGGGATGGTGCCGGGCCGAGCAGCGGGCCTCGTAGGACCGGACAAAAGAACCACGAGGGCGGGCGGCGCGGAAGCTGACATAGGCCACCGTCTTCGACGCCCGCCGGGTCTTCAGGCCGGTCGGGGCGTTCGGGGTGATCGAGCCGCGCCTGATGCGCACGGTCCGGTGCGAGAACGTGATCCCGCTGATCGCGATCTCGGTCGACGTGGCTCCCGGGGTCACCGTGACGGTTCCGGTCCCCGCGCCGGCCGAGATGCCGGCGGGCGTGAGGGTCGAGGGATCGTTGATGCCCATGTCCACGAGGACCGCGTTGGGCAGGACGGCCGACCAGGATCCATCGAAAACGACGCCGTTCAGCTCGTGGGAGTTGCCCAGCTGCTCGGTGATCGACAGGGGGTTCCCGGAGATCTGCGGTGGTATCTCGGTCAGCTCGACATTCGTCCACTGATCGAGGCCGTTGAAGTCGTTCCACTGAGCCGAGTCCGGCCACTGCTGCCAGTCGCCGATCTCACCCGAGAAGAGCACGACCGTGTTGGTCTCGTTGAAGGGGCACGTCCACGCGGTCGCGTTGCAGTCAGCGTTGACCCCCTGCTCCACCGCGGTGCCGGAGACGGTGACATCCCAGATACCGGCCCGCCCGTTGAACGTCTTGCTCACGCTCACGCCGGCGGCGTACTCGTCGAGGACCCGCGGCGAATGCCGGCCCACGTCGATGGTGATGCTGAACGGGACGCCCGCGTCCCCCGGAGCCAGCGTCCCGTAGGTGCCATGAATCTGCGCGTCGACGATGCTCCACTGGGTCAGGAACTCACCGTCGGACTGCTTCGACCCGGCAGCGGAGACCGCGTAGGTCGGATCGCTCTGGGTGATGGCAACCCCGTTGCGCGAGGCGGCCACCACGCACGGCGGCGCCTGGTTGCTGCACCACTCGGAGGGATCGATGCCCGGCCGGGCGGGCGACACCTGGGCCGATGCGCCGGTGAGCGGAAAGGCGAAGCCGGTCAGCGTCACGAGGGTGGCAGCCAGCACGGCGGCACTCTTCTTCATTGCGCAAGCATGCCTTAGATATCAGGACTTAGCTAGCCATCAGACCCACAGGTCAGCCGCGTGTTTCCGGCCGCGGCGACCACGTCAGCTAAGCTCGCGAACCGTGACAGCTAACCCCGCCACCGCCGACCCGGCAACCATCGCGCAAGACGATCCGGCCGGCGCCGCGGCCGCCCTGGCCACCCGGATCGATGCGGCGACGCAGCGGCTCCTGCAGACCGCCGCGGGCATCACCGATGAGCAGGCCCGCGTGGCCTCGCTGCTGCCCGGCTGGAGCCGCGGCCACGTCCTGACGCATCTCGCGCGGAACGCCGACAGCCTGCGGAACCTCCTCATCTGGGCCCGCACCGGCGTCATGACGCCGCAGTACCCGAGCCTGACGGCGCGCGAGGAGGAAATCACCTCCGGAGCCGACCGCCCGGCCGCGCAGTTGCGCGCCGACCTCGAGCAGTCGGCCGCTGAGTTCGCGGCCGAGATCGAAACGGTGCCGGAGAGCCACTGGAGCGCGGAGGTCGCCGGGATGAGCGGCCCTGGCCATCCGGCCTGGTACACGCTCTGGCGCCGGCTGTCGGAAGTGGAGATCCACCACGTCGACCTGGACGCGGGGTACGGCCCGGCCGACTGGCCGGAGGACTTCGTCACGCAGAGCCTGCACCGGGCAGCCGAGCGGTTCGCCGGGCCCGGCTGCCCGGCGGCGCTGCTGCACGGCACGGACCCGGCGGCCGAGTACCGCATCGGCCCGGCCGCGGCCGAGCCAGCCCAGGAGATCAGCGGACCGGCCCGGGCCGTACTGGCCTGGATGATCGGGCGCAGCGCGGGCGGCGACCTGTCCGTCCGGCCGGCCGGCGAGCTGCCGGCCCTGCCGGCATGGTAGGTATCAGAGCATGACCTACACCGGAAACGTCAGCGCCGGGGGCCCGGCGGACACCAGGGAACTGCCCGGCCTCACGATCACCAAGGTGTCCGTCGGGCCGATGGACAACAACGCCTATCTGCTGCGCTGCACCGAGACCGGCGAGCTCGCGCTGATCGACGCCGCGAACGACGCCGACACCCTGCTCGGGCTCGTCGCGGACGTGCCGCTGGCCACCATCATCACGACCCACCAGCACTGGGATCACCACGCCGCGCTGGCGCAGGTGCAGCAGGCCACCGGGGCCGCAACCGCCGCGCATCCCGAGGACGCGCCCGGCCTGCCGATCCCGGTTACCCAGCCGGTGCAGCACGGCGACACGATTGCCGTCGGCAACGCCCGGCTGTCGGTCATCCACCTGCGCGGCCACACGCCCGGCAGCATCGCCCTCGTCTACGACGGCGACGGTGAGCTCGCCGATCAGCCGCACCTGTTCACGGGCGACTCGCTGTTCCCCGGCGGTCCGGGCAACACCGAGCACGACGCCAGCCGGTTCAACAGCCTGATCACCGATCTCGAGGACCGGGTCTTCGCCGAGCTACCCGACGGGACGTGGGTCTACCCCGGCCACGGCAAGGACACGACCCTCGGCGCCGAGCGGCCGCACGTGCCGGAGTGGCGCGCCCGCGGCTGGTAATGCTGTGCTGGCCCGGGGGGCGACCCCCTGGAACCCCCGCTAAATGCACGAGTAGCAGGCGTCGATCAGCGCGCGGTTGCGCGGGTTGCGCCAGCGCGGGCCCATCTGGTTTGTCACGTAGCCGAAGGCCAGGCCGGCGCCGGGGTCGCAGAAGCCGACGGATCCCCCGGCGCCGAAGTGCCCGAAGCATCCCGGCGTCGGGCCGAACTCGCGCTCGGGATGCGTGAGCTGGAACCCGAGCCCGAACCGTGACGGGCGCTGCAGCACGAGGTCGTCGCCGTAGACCTGTTCCTCGGTGGCGGCCGCGAGCGCGCCGCGGTCGACGACCTCGCCCGCCGTGAGCGCCGCGTACAGCCCGGCGATCCCGGCCGCGGTCGCGTGCGCGTTCGCCGACGGGACCTCCGCCGACCGCCACGCGGCTGTGTTGACCACGCCGATACCGGAGAAATCGCGCGGGTTGAAGTAGGCGTTCACAGCCATCGGATTGGCGGGAACGGCGCTCCCGCTCCCCCGGTCGCCAGCAGCGTTCGCGGTCGCCTCGGGCACGGGGACCGGCCAGCTGAACTCGGCCACGCGGCCGTGATCCGCGGCGGCCAGCCCGATGTGGACATCGGCCGACAGTGGCCCGGCGACCTCGCGGCGCAGGTACTGGCCGACGCTCATGCCCGTGATGCGCCGGAGCAGCTCGCCGCCGAGGAAGCCGAACGTGTTCACGTGGTAGCCGTGCCCGCTTCCCGGCTCCCACCAGGGTTCCTCAGCCGCGAGGACATCGGTCATGAACTGCCAGTCCAGCATCGAGCCGGCCGGCAGCGGCGCGTGCACGGCCGGCAGGCCGGCCTGGTGGCTCAGCAGCTGGCGGACCGTGATGCCGGCCTTGCCCGCCGCGCCGAACTCCGGCCAGTACCTGGTCACCGGCGCGTCAGCGGCCAGCAGGCCCTGGCCCGCGAGCCGCGCGAGACACACGGCCAGCACGCCCTTGCCGACCGAGAACACGTTGACCAGCGTGTCCGGCGCCCACGGCTCCGGCCGCTCCGGGTCGCGCCGCCCGCCGTGCAGGCTGGCCACCAGGGCGCCATCAACGATCACGGCGACACCGGCCCCGGCCTCGCCGCGTTCCGTGAAATTGGCGCTGAACTCGTCGGCTACGGCCCGGAACCGCGGATCGCAGTGGCCGCCAACTGCCATCGCATCCACGTGCGGCCCGCCCTTCGTCTACGCCGGTAGTCTGCCCGAATGACACCGGTACACGACGTAGCGATCGTAGGCGCCGGCCTGCTCGGTCTTGCGGCGGCCCGGTCGGCGGCCGCGCGCGGCCTCGACTTCGTCGTCCTCGAGCAGGCGGCGATCGGTCATCCGGGCTCCGGGTCGAAGGGCAGCTGCCGGATCTTCCGGCTGGGCTATCCGGAGCCCGGCTACGTGCAGGCGGCCAGGCAGGCGGCCGGCCTCTGGCACGAGCTCGAGGAGCAGACCAGCCGGCCGATCCTGCTGCCGGCGCCGCACCTGACGTTCGGCCCCGAGCTGTCCGCCGTCCACGAGGCGATGACGCAGGCGGGCGCGCCGTGCGAGGCACTGAGCGCCGGCGAGGCGGCCGAGCGCTTCCCGCAGATCCGGACGGGCGGTCCGGCGCTGCTGGAGACGGAGTCAGGCGTGCTGGCGGCCGACGTCGCGCTCGCCGCGCTCGGTGCCGCGGCCGGCCTGCTCGACCCGGCGGATCCTGCCAGCCGGGCCGGCCCGCAGGGCGCGCTCCTGCGCACAGGCGTGCGGGTGACCGGCGTTGCCGACGACGGCAGGCAGGTCACGCTGCAGACGACGGCCGGGGCGGTGATCGCGCGGACGGCGATCCTGACCGCCGGGCCGGGAACCGCCGGCCTGCTCGCGGGCAACCTGGCGGTGCCGACGACGCCGACGCTGGAACAGGTCGTCTACCTTGAGCCGGCCGGGGAACCAGACCCGGCGCCGATCTTCATCAGGCACGGCGAGCCGTCACCGTACGGCCTGCCGGTACCAGGGTCGGACCGCTACAAGATCGGCCTCCACCACAGCGGACCGGTCGCCGACGCGAACGCGGACGACCAGTCACCCGACCCGGCACTGGTCGCGCAGCTGGCGGAGATCGCCGCGCAGTACCTGCCCGGCTACCGGGCCGAGCCGGCCGCGACCGAGCGCTGCGTGTACGACAACACCCCGACCGAGGACCCGATCATCGACCGGATCGGGAACGTCATCATCGGATGCGGCACGTCCGGGCACGGGTTCAAGTTCGGCCCGCTGTTCGGCGAGTGGCTGACCGCGCTCGCGGCGGACGGCGACCTGCCTGCCGGCGGCGCGATCCGCGAGCGGCTGCGGCTTGGCTAGCTCGCCACCGGGAACGTCAGGATCACGATGACGCGCCCCGCGGCCGCCTGAAGCACGCGCACACCGGCCCGGTACGGCGCCTTCTGCCGTCGCGCCAGCCGCTCCAGCCCGGCCGTCTCGGTGACCCTCTTCTTGCCCGTGCCGAACGAGCCCTCGATGCTGACCGCGCGCAGCGTCGCCGGCCAGCTGGCGCCGGGACCGGCATCCCCGAAGGCGGTCACGTACACCGGGTACTGGGTGATGAGCCGGCGGAGCAGCACGAGCAGGCGCGGGTCAACGCGGCCGCTGATGATCTCGGCCTGCGAGTTGCCGTACAGGTGCAGCCGGGGGCTGCCGGTCAGCGAGCGCCCGGCCCGGCCGCTGGCCGATACCTCGTGCCGCAGCGCGGACTGGTACGCGGCCGCGCTGCGGGTGCCGCCGACGCGGACCTGAACCAGCTGCGCGCCGCTGCCGAAGCTGGCAGCCACCGCCGGGGTGCGCGCGCCGATCTGGCTGCCGAGCGCGCCGCGCAGCAGCGGCGTCGACACGACGATCAGCGCGCCCGGCGGCAGGGTCGCGCCGGCCGACAGCGCGAGTTGCTGCGCCGTAGTGAAGCCCGCGCCGGCCAGGTCCCCGCACATCTCCGTGTCGCATTCGACCGCGGCGGCCGGGCTGACCTGAGCGGCAATCCACGATGCGGCCGCCTGCTCGTTGGCGGTGAGCTCAGCTCGGGCCGGATCCGGCTTCGCCGCCGTCACGTGCCGCGGCGGCGGGCTCGTCGCGCCGCGCGTGCGCAGGCCGGCCGCGGCGCCAGCCGCGATCCCGCCCACGACGACCAGGACCGCGACGCTCAGCGCCGTCCACCGCAGCGGCCCGACGCTCGAGCCGTCGGCTACGCGCAGGATCCGGCGCCGCACCCACAGCCGTGCCGTGGTGCCGACCACTCGGACCAGTGACGGCTCGACCGGCGTCTTCCGGTGGCCGAGGTGGCTCTTGGCGGCCCCGTCAGGCCTGACCGGAGCCTCCAGCCCCGGTCCAGACTGCGGCGCGGTGTCACCGGACACTTGCACTCCAAGCCATGCAGCAGTTCAGGCCAACACGGCCTAATCGGGATAGTTCAGCACACCAGCTCAGGCTGGTTCAGCCAGATTCCGGTGATTCTAGCTAAGAATGCGGCGCTCCGGCGTCAGGCTGCGGATCCTCGGGCGGCAAGGCCGCGGTAAAGGCTCACGGCCTGACTGACCGCGTCCGCCTCCGTCGGGAACGACGCCGCTCTGGCCCTCGCGGCGAGACCGAGCCTGGCCGCCATCGGCGCGTCGGAGAGCAGGGCGAGCACGGCGTCAGCCAGGGCCCGGTCGTCCTCCGCCGCGACCAGGACCGCGGCGCCGGCTCCGGTCAGGCCGGGCGTGCCGCCGGATTCAGTGGCGACGATCGCGCGGCCCGCACGCATGGCCTCCTGCAGGATCAGCGCTCGCGCCTCCCAGCGGCTGGGCAGGACGAATACGTCAGCGAGCGCCAGCAGCGCCGGCACGTCGTGACGCTCCCCGAGGAGCAGTACGTCGGCGCCGAGCCGGCGCGCCTGGTCGGCAAGCGGCCCGGCCAGCGGGCCGCTTCCGGCGATCACGGTTCGCGGCGCCAGCGGGTGATCGCGCCAGCGGCCGGCCGCTGCGATCAGCACGTCGAAGCCCTTCTGCGGGGCGAGCCGGCCGACGGCGAGGACCACGGGCCGGCCGGCGGCGTCAATGTCGCCGGCGGCCTTGGCGACTTCGGTCGCCGTCGGCGGGGGCGCGGGCGCCGCGGGCACATCGAACGTGCGCGCGCTGGCCGCGCCCAGCGCGCGCATCCGGGCCGCGAGATCCTCCGACGCGCACAGCACAAGGTCACTGCGCCGCGCGCACATCCGCTCGAGGATGCCGTAGATGGCTCCGGCGACGCGGCCGGCCGGGGCGGCGTTGTGCACGGTGACGACGAGCGCGGGCCGCCGCGCGGCGCCCGGCCCGCGCGTCGCCAGCACGGCGAACGCCCCGGCGCGCACCCCGTGCGCATGCAGCACGTCGGCCGCCGTCGTGCGCAGTAGCCGGCGCAGTCCGGCGATCGCGGCGGCGTCGCTCGCGGGATGCGGCCGGTCGCCGATCGAGACCGGCGTGAAGCTGATGCCGGCGGCGGCGAACATGCCGCGGCTCTCCTCGGGCCCGAACACGGCCACGGCCAGGCCCGCGTCGCGGCAGCCACGAGCCAGCGCGGCGACGTGTCGCGCGGTCCCCCCGGTCGCCGAGCCCAGCAGAAGCGCCAGTCGCAGTGCTGGCCCGGGGGGACGACCCCCCGAGTCCCCCCGCCGGCCTGACGGCCGAGATGGCGGCCCGGCACTCATCGCGGTATGGCGCGCCTGGCCCTGGCCATCGCGTCGCGCAGGTCGCCGCTGTCGAGCAGGTAAGCGACGAGGCCGAACGCGCCCAGCGCGCAGGCGGCGGCGAGCACCGCGATCAGGCCTTCCTGCACCGATCCCGCCGCGGGCAGCAGCGCCACCAGGCCCGCCCCGGCCCCGGCGCCGGCTGCGGCGGCGGCCAGGCCGGACAGCCCGGTCCTCAGAGTCCCGGTCAGCGCCGGGCGGCCGCGCGCGCGCCAGACGGCGGCGGCGAGGGCAAGCCCGGACACCGACAGGCCGATGGCATTCCCGAGCGCGAGCACCGGGACGACCCAGGATGCCGGCGCCAGCGTCACCAGCACGACATCCGCGAGGATCACCAGCAGCCACCCGCCGACGACGCAGAACGCGGCGACGCTGGTCTGGCCCTGCGCGAGCAGCACCCGGGACAGGCAGGCGACCAGCCCGTAGCCCGCCAGGCCAAGCGCGAACAGCGCGAAGCCGCCCGCCAGCTGCGGCACCTGCGACGGATAGCTGGCCAGGAAATGGGCGGCCGGCACGGAGATAGCGACCAGCACGGCGGTGCCGAGGAACGACAGCAGCAGCACCGCGCGCGTGGACGCGGCGGCGGTCTCGTCGAACTCGCGCCCCTCCCGCACGGTCAGCGTGGGGAACGCGCTCACTGCGATAGAGATCGCCAGCACCGCGTAGGCCGCCTCGAAGACCTGCCAGCCGTAGCCGTACAGGACCAGCGCCCCCTTGGAGCCGTGCCCGTTCGCCAGCAGGAGCACGGCTAGGGTCGCGGCATCCTGCGTGATCAGCGCGGCGGTGCCGTACGCCGCCAGGGCGCCGATCCGCGAGCCGATGCCGGCCGGGAACTTGAGCGTCGGCCGCAGCCTGATCCTCAGCCGCCACGCGGGGACAAGCGCGGTCGCCACCAGCGCAGCCACGCCGAGCGTCGTTCCGACCGAGAGAATCAGCTCCGCCGACAACGGCAGCCGGCCGAGGTGGCTGACGTCGCTGCCGCCGAACGGAACGAAGATCAGATAGGCGCTGATCACGACCAGGCTGGAGATGACCGGGGCGAGTGCGGGCGCGGCGAACCGGCGGTGCGCTTGCAGGATGCCGTACATCACGACCGCGAGCCCGTAGAGCAGGATCTGCGGCGCGAACACGGCGACCATGTGACCGGTGATGCCGACCAGCGCGTGCTGCTGGCCGAGGCAGCCGCCCCGAACGTTGTGCGGGTTGAGCAGGCTCGCAATCGGCCCCGAGGCCGCGGCGATGGCCACGCTGATCGGCACCAGGATCACGACGGTCCAGGTGAGCAGCGCCGAGGAGGTCTGGCTAACCTCGGCGGCGGCCTGCGGGTCGTGCTCGGCCTGGTGCGCGGGCCGGGCCAGCACCGGCACCATGATGCTGGTCAGCGCGCCGCCGAGAACGATGTCGTAGATGATGTTCGGCACCAGGTTGGCCGTCGTGTACGCGGTGCCGAGGCACGTCGCGCCCACGGTCTTGGCGAACACGAGCGTCCTGACCAGCCCGAGCAGCCGCGCCGCCACCGTCAGCGCGCCGATCATCGCGGCGGCCCGGCCGATTCCGGCCGCCGGTCCCGGCCGGCGGGCACCTGGTTCCTGGCCGTCCCTGGTGACCGGGACGGCTCGGCCGGTCACCTCGGCCCGACGGCGTGGCCGGCGCCGGATTGCCGGGTACGTGCGGCCTCGGGACGGGCGGACAAGGGCGTGCTGCCATCGGCCGTATCGGCAGGCGTGGTGGCGGAAGCCGCCGCGGGCGGCGCGGGAGCCGGCCTGCGGCCGAGCATGTCGAGCCAGCGCAGCGGGCCGGTGCGCTCGATGACCCGGGTGAAACTGACGACCTCGCTGGCCGCGGTCAGCCCGGCGATCCCGGCGAGAGCGGCGATCCTGGCCGCCCGCGGCAGCCCGGTCGCGGCGAGGCCCAGCATCGCCCCGAGCGCGTTCGCGCCTGCGTCGCCGAGCATCGCCCGTTCGCCCAGGTCCTCGGGCAGCAGTGCGACGGCGGCGGCGACCGGCGCGACCGCGGCCTGCCTGCTTCGGCCGGGAGCCGCGGCCAGCAGGGCGCCCGCGCCGATCGACACCTTGATGGCGCGGCCGGGCCGCAGGTCGAACAGGTTGGCCAGGTTCGCGCCGCCCGCGATCAGGCCGGCGTTGATGACAGCATCCGCGACTGTGCCGAGTCGGGGGGACGATCCCGCGGATCCCCCCGCTGGGCCGGCCGGGCCGGCCGCGAGCGCCGCCGCCAGGCCGGTCGCGCCGATCCCGGCGAGCTTGACCGCGCCGGTCGTGAGCTCGCCTCGCGCCAGGGCGCCGAGATGGCCGCGGAAGCCCTTGCTCGGGCCGCTCGCGGCCAGGTCGTCGTAGCCGCCGAACGCAGCGGCGCCGACTCCGGCGATGATCATCGCGAGCCGCTCCCGACGGCCCAGCCCGGCCGCCAGGGCGCCGCCGACGACACCGCCGAGCGCTACCGCCGGGCCCTCCAGGAGCGTGACCGGCTCGCCGCGGTGGTTGGTGCGTGTCCAGGTAGCACTGCCGCCGGGCGGCCGGGCGGCGAGCAGCCGGTACGCCAGCCGCGCCGAGACGGCGGCCGCGGCCGCTGCTCGGGCCCCGCCGGTCACTTGTGCTTCCTTCGCGACCCGGTCGTACCGCTGGTCTGCGTGGTACTCGGGGTCGGTGCCGGGCTCGGGGCCGTACCCGGCTCGACGCCGTACGACGTGGGCGCCTGACCGTCAAGCACGTTCTTCATCGTCTGCACGACCATGATCTGGCCGCTCTCGGTGTCTGCGTTGTCCACCGTCGACACCGGGCCCGAGCTGCCTTCCAGGCTGATCGGGCTGCCGGGCTGAATCCCGCTGAGGCTGCCCGCCATGACCGTGGCCAGGCTGTTGAGCTTCAGCTGCGCTGCGAGCGCCACTAGCGCCTGGCTGGTTGGCTGCGGAGCTGTCCCGCCCGGGGTCAGCACGACGGCCATCGTGGCGGGGTCGAGCGCGGCGGTGCCGGTCGACGGCAGGTTCTGAACCGCCAGATAGCCGTTCTGGGCAAAGCCGGAAAGCACGGACTGGACACCGGAGCCGGTCAGGTTGATGCCGTTCTTGTTGGCGATACTGGCGGCGATCACGGCGGAGGCTGCTTCCTGGCCCGCGACCGACGGATAGGCCGGGCTCGCCGGCAGGGTCACGCCCGCCTGCGGCGCGAGCTGCTGCGCCAGCTGGGTCAGGCTGCTCTCGGTCTGCCCGCCGTCATCGAAGAACGTTGGCTGGAGCACGACGGTCCCGGTCACGGTGGCGCCAGCCTCCTGCAGGGCGGCAATGAGGCCGGTCGTCATCTGGCCGTCAGTGTTGGGTGCCTCCACGAGCACGACCTTCTGCCCAGTCAGCAGCCCGTTAAGCAGCCGGCGCGCGGCGGCCTGGGCGAATGCCTGGTCCGCGCTCAACTGCTGCTTCTGCGACGCGTTCTTGGTCGTCAGCGAGTCGTTGGCCTTCGTGAGCGCCTTCTGAGCGTTGCTGAGGATGGTCTCGTTGACCCCGCTCAGGTAGGTGGATCCCACGAGCAGGCCGACCGCCAGCGCCAGGAAGACCGCGATGATGGAGACCAGGTGATACCTGAAGTCGATCACTAGAGCAATCCAGTCAGCCAGTACCACACGTTGCGCACCGCCACGCTGAGGTATCCCAGGTAGAGCCTGCCCACTGGCGTCCAGGCAAGCGCGATGACGGGCACGAGGGCAGCGACGGCCAGGAGGATCAGGGACCGGCCGGCGATCCGGCTCTGATAGAGCCTGCTCACGCCCTTGGCGTCGACGATCTTGTCACCGACCCTGATCCTGGTCAGCACCGCGCTGGCCATCCCTGAACGGCCCTTGTCCAGGAACTCGGCCAGCCCGAACCGCATGCCGACGGTCACGATCAGGCCCGCTCCGGCCTCGTCGGCAAGCAGCACGGCGAGATCCTCGCTGGTGCCGTCGGCGGGGCAGGTGACCGAGGCCAGGCCGAGGTCCTGCACCCTGGGCAGGCCCGGCGCGAAGCCGTTGCGATAGGCGTGGACGACGATCTCGGCGCCGGACTTGAGTGCCTTATCCGACACCGAGTCCATGTCACCGACGATCATGTCCGGCCAGTAGCCGGCCTCGATGAGGGCGTTCGCGCCGCCGTCCACCCCGATGATCACCGGCTTGAACTCGCGGATATAGGGCCGCAGGGCCTGCAGGTCCTCGTGGTAGTGGTAGCCCCGCGCGACCACAAGGGCGTGCTTGCCCGCCAGGCTCGTGCGCAGGGCCGGCGCCCTGATTCCCTCGACCAGCAGCTCGGAGTCCCGGCTGATGTACTCGAACGTGTTCGTGACGAAGGCCTTGAGCTGCTCGGACAGGCCCTCCCTGGCAACGGCCATGTCGTCGGCCACGGACTGCTGCGTCTGCACGGTGCCCTTGGCCACGATCGACTCGCCCAGGAACAGGGTCGCTCCGTCGAGCCGGACCTGCTGGCCCTCTTTGACCTGCTCGAACACGTCGGGACCGACGTCGTCCACGAGCGGGATGCCGGCCTCGACCAGCAACTCGGGCCCGAGATTGGGATAGTGCCCGCTGATGCTCTGCGCCGCATTCACGACCGCCGACACCTGGCACCTGATCAGCGCGTCCGCACTGACCCGGTCCAGGTCGACGTGGTCGATGATCGCGATATCACCTGGCTTCAGCCGCTTGATCAGGTTCTTGGTACGGTGATCCAGGCGAGCGGAGGCCGTCACCCCGGCCAGGTCCCGTGACCTGGCGCGGCGCGTCGTGCTGAACGCTCGTCCCGGCGCTTTCATTGAACTGCCATTTTGCCAGATCTGCGGCATCACAGCTGACGCCGCCAGCTTGCGGTAGCGCCGGTCCGCTGTCACTCCGGCACCGCTGGTGACCAGGCCTGCGCTTCAGACCGTGATCACGTGAAGTTTGTCACGCAATTATGAAGCCGCGCCGGACCGCTCGGCGGCGGCAGCCGCCAGCAGCTCCCCAGCGTGCGCCCGGCCGAACTCCGAGTCCTCAAGGCCCGCGAGCATCCGGGACAGCTCGCGGACCCGCCCCTCGTCGTCCAGCCTGGTAATCCCGCTGCGAACCACCGTGCCGTCGCTGGCCTTCTCGACCACCAGGTGGGTATCGGCGAAGGCCGCTACCTGCGGCAGGTGCGTGACCACGATCACCTGGGCCAGCCGGGCCAGCCGGGCCAGGCGCCGCCCGATCTCGACCGCGGCCTTACCTCCGACTCCGGCATCGACCTCGTCGAAGACGAACGTCGGCACCGGGTCCGCGCCGGCGAAGACGACCTCGATGGCAAGCATGATGCGCGACAGCTCGCCGCCGGAGGCACCCTTGTGCAACGGCAGCGGGGTCGCGCCCGGATGCGCGGCCAGCCTGATCTCCACCTCATCGGCCCCGTGCGGGCCGAAGCCCTGAGCCGGGGTCACCGCGACCGTGACCCGGGCGTGAGGCATCGCCAGCGCGGTCAGCTCCGCGGACACCTCGTCGCCGAACCTGCCGGCGGTCTGGGTCCTGGCCGCGGTCAGCCGGCCCGCGATCTCGGACACGTTCGCCGCGAGCTCGGCTTCCTGCTCGGCCAGGCCGCTGATCCGGTCCTCGTCGCCGTCCAGCTCGGCCAGCCGGGCGCTCGCTGTCTTCGCCCAGGCCAGGACGCCGCCCAGGTCGCCACCGCCGCCGTCAGCGGGCGGGCCGCCGTAGGCGCGGATCAGCCGGGTCAGCTCGGCGCGACGCTCCTGGACCATGGCGAGGCGCCCCGGGTCAGCCTCAATGGACTGGGCGTACGAGGCCAGCTCGGTCGCGACGTCGGAAAGCAGATAGGCGGCTTCCCCGACGCGACCCGCGAGCGCGGCCAGCTGCGGGTCGTGCTGCGCGGCCGACTCAAGCGCGGTGCGGGCCGCCGCGAGCAGCGTGATCGCATCCGAGCTGTCGTAGGTACCGCTCGACGGGTCACCCAGGAGCGCCTCATGCGCCGTCGTCGCCGCCGAGTGAAGCGCATCAGCGTTGGCGAGCCGCTCCTCCTCCGCCATCAGCTCGATGTCCTCGCCGTCGACCGGCTCGACCCGCTCCACCTCCTCCAGTCCCCGCCGGAGGTCTTCGGCCTCCCGCGTGCGCTGGCTGGCCAGCGTGGTCAGCTCCGCAAGCTCGGTGCGGATCTGCTGATGCCGCTGGTAGACGCGCTGGTAGGAGGCGAGCAGCTCGGCGAACTCGGCGCCGGCGAACCGGTCGAGGGCCTGGCGCTGCCGGCCGGGCTTGAGCAGCTGCTGCTGATCGGCCTGACCATGCACGGCCACGAGGTCGTCGGCCAGATAGGTGAGCAGCGACACCGGCACCGAGCGACCGCCGCACGTGGCGCGCGACCGGCCCTCGGCGCTGACTGACCGGCTCAGGATGAGCGTTGACCCGTCGTCGTCCAGGTCGCCGCCGGACTCATTGACCTGCCGGGCGACCGGGCCGTCCGGCTCGACCTGCAGCCGCCCTTCCACCAGCGCCCGCTCGGCGCCCGGCCGGACCCGGGACGGATCGGCCTTCCCGCCGAACAGCAGGCCGAGCCCCGATACGACCATCGTCTTGCCGGCACCGGTCTCGCCCGTCACGACGTTGAAGCCACCGGATAGCTCGAGCACAGCCTCGTCGATGACCCCGAGACCAGTGATCCGCACTTCCTCAAGCATGGCCGCCCGGCTCCTTGCCCTCACGTTCCGCCGTCTGCATGGTCAGCCCGGTCGTATCCGCCCTGCCCGCGCCAGCCTGCCACCGGCAGTCCGAACTTAGCCACCAGCCGGTCCGTGAACGGCGCGCCGATCCTGACCTCTGGGCCGGCCCGTACCGGCAGCCGGGCCAGCAGGACAGGACGCCAGCCGCGCTGGACCTCGACTCGCGAGCCGGGCGGAAGTTCGACCTTACGTCGCCCATCGCACCACAGAACCGCCCCGGCCGTCTCAGATTGACCGCCCGACTTGCCGATAACCTCTGCCGCGAGCACGGATCTCGGCGACACCACCATCGGCCCGGCGAAGAGCGCGTGGGCGCTGATCGGGACGAGCAGCAAGGCCTCGACCTCCGGCCACACGACCGGGCCGCCGGCCGAGAACGCGTACGCGGTCGACCCGGTCGGCGTCGCGAACACGACGCCGTCGCAGCCCCATCGGGACAGTGGCCGGCCGTCCACCTCCGTGACGAGGTCGACCACCCGCTCCCTGGCCGCCTTCTCGACCGTGGCCTCATTCAGAGCCCAGGTGGCGGCCAGCTGGTGCCCGTTCAGCCGCGCGGTGACGTCGATCGTCATGCGCTCCTCGACCTCGTACTTGCCGGCCAGCAGCAGGTCTACTGCGGCCGGAAGATCCTCGGGCTCGGCCTCGGCCAGGAAGCCGACGTGACCGAGATTGACGCCGAGCAGTGGCACGCCTGCCGGGCGGGCGAGCTCGGCGGCTCGCAGCAGTGTCCCGTCGCCGCCGACGACGAGCACGATCTCCGCACCTTCCGCGGCCGCGGCGGATACCGGGACGACCGCGGAGGGATCGCAGCTGAGCTCGGCCGCCTCCGGCTCCAGCACCCGGACGGCGATGCCGGCCGAGGCGAGCCGGCTGGCCACCAGTCTGGATACCCGCAGCGCGGCCGACCGGCCGGTGTGCACGACCAGGAGAATCGTCCGGCTGGCGGTCCCGGTCATTGCGGGCCCTCCGCTACGGCCTGACGCAGAGCCGCCTGGTCAAGCGGCGGCGCGCCGCGGCGCAGCCACAGGAAGAACTCGACGTTGCCGGACGGGCCGGGAAGCGGGCTGGCCGTCACGCCGCGCACGCCCAGGCCGGCGTCGCCCGCGGCAGCAGCCACGGCGCGGACGGCCTCGACGCGCAGCTCCGGGTCTCTGACCACGCCGTCGCCCACCCTGTTCTTGCCCACCTCGAATTGCGGTTTGACCATAAGCACGAAGTCCGCCTCCGGTGCGGCGCAGCCGATCAGGGCCGGCAGCACCAGCGTGAGAGAGATAAAGGAGAGATCAGCGACGACCAGGTCCGGCGGCGGGGCCACCTGCTCGGGCTTCAGGTGCCGCACGTTGACCCGGTCCAGCACGGTTACACGCGGATCCGTCTGCAGGGACCAGGCGAGCTGGCCGTAACCGACGTCGACCGCCACAACATGCGCGGCGCCCGATCGCAGCAGCACATCGGTGAACCCGCCGGTCGACGCGCCGGCATCCAGGCAGCGTCGGCCAGTCACAGCCAGATCGGGAAAGGCCGCGAGAGCCCCGGCGAGCTTACGGCCGCCGCGGGAGGCGTACTCCGGCTCGTCGCTCACGGTCTCGATGATGATCGCCGCGCCTACTCCGACCTGCGACGCCGGCTTTGCCGCCGCCTGGCCGTCGACCATCACCCGCCCGGCCGCGATCAGCTCAGCCGCCTGCTCGCGAGACCTGGCCAGGCCTCGGCGGACCAGCTCTGCATCAAGCCGCAGCCTCCTGCTCATCGGGTCTGAGGCCGGCCTTAGTTCCTGGACGGGCCAGCCGGGCCGTCCGGGCCGGAGTCAAGCTCGCCCAGCACCTCGGTGAGCTGCGCGTGGACCTGCTCGAACAACTCGGGATGCTGGCTAACAGGCAGCCCTGGCAGCCGGTCAAGTAGCTTCAGCGCAGCATCGACCCGCGGCTCCCCGGTGCCCGGAGCGCTGCTCGGCACGGCCTCGGATCTGGCCGCCTCCGGCCCGGCCGCCTGCGAGCCTGCCGCCTCCGGCGGGTCGGCCTCGACGGGCGCAGGATCGGCTGCGCTGCCTGCGTCGGCTCCCGGCCACTCGGCCGGGCCCGGCTCGGTCCCGTGCTCCATCCGCGCCACCACTTTCCAGTTCGCCCCTCGCACTGAACGCTACCGCCAGGTGCCGTCAGCCCGTGGCACGGCGGACCGCTTCAATGCGCACCCGGCGCGCGTAGCGAGCCGGGCGGACGGACAGAATGAGATCATGGCGACAGCCGAGGAGTGCCGCGTGGCGCTGGAGAGCCTGACTAGCCGGATCGCGGATCTCGACGCTCAGGACCGGGCCTCCAAGGTTCTCGACCGCACGATGAGCCTGCGCGTCCCGGACCTAGGCGTTACGTTCCTGACCCGGATCGGGCCCAACGGCGCCGAGCCCGTCCGTCAGGCTGAGAACGGCGCCCCGTCGGCACAGGTCCGGTTCACCGCGAACAGCGACGTCGTCGTCGGGGTTGCCGCTGATCCGGGCAGCTTCATGCGCGCATGGCTGTCGGGCAAGCTCAAGGTTCAGGGCAGCGTGCTCGACTTGCTCCACCTGCGCAAGCTGCTCTGAGCTCCTGGGCCGGGCGCGCACGAAGCCCACTATCGTGCCGGTCATCAACAGCGCTCGACCGGAACCGGCCTGCGTCCAAGGCCCGTCGGAAATGCTTCGTGCGGTCCGGCGGAGACCGGGAGTGTCGGCCGGCGCGAGACCACGTCTCAGAACGGGAACACGGTGCCGAGGTTGATGTCGAGGCGCCCGCTGGCTGCGTGGTGGATTCGGTGGCAGGCGGG
>DAIOWC010000073.1:0-24985 GCA_036758685.1 Streptosporangiaceae bacterium
AGGATCTTCTGCTTGCCCGTGTAGAACGGGTGGCAGTTCGAGCAGACATCGGCGTGAATGACACCGTTTTTCGCGGTGCTGCGCGTGGTAAAGGTCTCGCCGCAGCTGCAGGTCACGGTCGTGACCACATACTCCGGGTGAATTCCGGACTTCATGACTAACTCCTGGTTCCCGCGGTCGCCGGGTCGCCCTGTGTCGCAAACACCGTGCCGCAAACACCGTGGGCGTGAACCGGTACCGCTCTGGTTGGCTTACCAGTGTGCCAGACGCTGCAACGTGCGCAGCCATCTGGAGATTCCCGCGTTAGGCCCCTGGTGAGGTCTTCTGCACCAGGAGCAGGAACTCGGCGTTGCTCTTGGTGCCCTTCATCCGGTCCATCAGCACTTCCAGCGCCTGCTGGGGCTCCAGCGAGTGCAGCACCCGGCGCAGCTGCCAGACGATCTTGAGCTCCTCCGGCGTCATCAGCAGCTCTTCCTTCCGGGTGCTGGACGCGTCCACGTCCACCGCCGGGAAGATCCGCTTGTCGGACAGCTCGCGGCGCAGCCGCAGCTCCATGTTGCCGGTGCCCTTGAACTCCTCGAAGATGACCTCGTCGGCACGCGAGCCGGTCTCGATCAGCGCCGTGGCCAGGATCGTCAGCGAGCCGCCGTGCTCGATGTTGCGCGCCGCGCCGAAGAACCGCTTCGGCGGGTACAGCGCGGTGGAGTCGACACCACCGGACATGATCCGGCCGCTAGCCGGCGCGGCCAGGTTGTAGGCCCGGCCGAGGCGGGTGATCGAGTCGAGCAGCACGACGACGTCGTGGCCCATCTCCACCAGCCGCTTGGCCCGCTCGATCGCGAGCTCGGCGACCGTGGTGTGGTCCTCGGCCGGACGGTCGAAGGTCGAGTGGATGACCTCGCCCTTGACCGTGCGCTGCATGTCGGTGACTTCCTCGGGCCGCTCGTCGACAAGGACGACCATGAGGTGGCACTCGGGGTTGTTCTTGGTGATCGCGTTGGCGATCGCCTGGAGGATCATCGTCTTGCCCGCCTTGGGCGGTGAGACGATCAGGCCGCGCTGGCCCTTGCCGATCGGGCAGATCAGGTCGATGATCCTGGTCGTCATGATCGTCGGCTCCGACTCCAGGCGGAGGCGGTCCTGCGGGTACAGCGGGACGAGCTTGGAGAACTCCGGCCGGTTCTTGGCCGCCTCCGGGTCCAGCCCGTTGATCTTGTCCAGCCGGACCAGGGCGTTGAACTTCTCCCTGCGCTCACCCTCACGCGGCTGGCGGATCGCGCCCTCGATCACGTCGCCCTTGCGCAGGCCGTAGCGGCGCACCTGCGACAGCGACACGTAGACGTCGTTGGAGCCGGGCAGGTACCCGGTGGTGCGGACGAAACCGTAGTTGTCCAGCACGTCGAGGATGCCCGCGATCGGGATGAGGACGTCGTCCTCGCTGATCACTGGCTCGGCTTCGTTGCCGCCGCCGCGCTCGCGCCGCCGGTTGCCGGTGTTGCGGTTGCGGAACCGGTCGCGGTTGCGCCGGCTGCCCGAGCCGTCGCGATCATCGTCGCCGCGGTTGCCCTGGTCACGGTTGCCCTGGTCACGGTTGCCCTGGTCACGGTTGCCCTGATCGCGGCCACCCTGGTCACGGTTGCCCTGATCGCGGCCACCCTGATCGCGCCCGCCCTGCTCGCGGCCACCCTGCTCGCGCCCGCCCGAGCCGCCGTCACGACCGCCCTGGTCGCGGCCGCCCTCGCGGTTCTGCTCGCGCCCGTCGTCGTCGCTGGCGCCACGCGCCTGGTCGCCGCCATCGTCACGGCGCGGATTGCGCCGGCGCCGGTCACCGCGCTGGCCATCGCCTGCCTGCTGGGCCTCGTCGCCAGCCGGGCCGGCGGTGACTCCACCGCCCGCGGGAGCGCCGTTCCCGGCGGTCACCACCTCGCTGGCGGCGTGCGCACCGCCAATGCCGCCCTCAGAACCGACTGGTCCTTCGCCGATGCCGCCCGCGGCCGCGCCGCCCAGTCCTGGCTGTGTCGATGTCTGTGATTCCATGGCGTCCTGCTCGAAGGTGCGGTCAGCGCCGGCTCCCGCAGGCGCTTTCCGCTGGACTGAGTTGTCGGAAGTCTGTGTCTGAAGGGCGGTCCGCGGCTCCCCGCCTTGCCGCCTCTCCTCGATCGCCGCGATGAGCTGGCCCTTGCGCATCTTCGCGGTGCCCGTAATGCCCTCGGACTGGGCGATCCGCTGAAGCTCGGGCAGCAGCATCGCGGACAGGCCGCCTGTCTGCCTGCGCGTGCCACCCCGCGCAGCCGACTCGGCCTCACTGCCGGGACTGGTCACGGCCTGGGCGCGGACCGAGTCATCGGCATCCGGCCAGGAGCGTACCGCGCCATCAGGCTCGTGGGAAGCCCCAGCCGACGACGCCGCGCCGGCGGGCTGACCGCCCGACTCGGGCAGCTCAGCAGAGAAGAGGTCCAAGGTTTCGCTCACAAGGGGTCCTTCCAGGGGTGCGGGCAACGGCCGCCGGTGCGGCCGGTAGATGCCCGCTGTCGCATTGTCACTGCGGTATATGCCGCTCTCTCGGTCTGGGTGGCTACCCATGCCGGATATCTAGCTGTATGCCAGCCAGCTCTCAGCCGGCTAGCTACTCGCCCCCTTCGCCTGCCACCACCGCTGCTGGCAGGCCACCTGGATCGCGGTTCAGCCTCGCCTGGTTCCCTGGTGTGGGCCGGGCAGACTGGATGTTCCCGCGATAGGCAGGTGAATGTTGAGGCCGCACGCCCCCGGGCGCTCGGAAACGGACCGGAAGCAATGCGAACGAGCACCTCTCCCCAGTGCGGGGCATCTGGTGCAGCAACTAGCTTAACACTAACCCGGCCCACGGCATTCCTTCGGCTGTGTCCGTCAGAAGCGGAACGCGCCGGCAGCCAGAACCCGACCTGCCGCCCATAGGTACGCTCGCGCGACCGAATGCAACGGGGAGTCCAAGCGAGAGCTGGGAACCTACCAGGGGGCCTTGGCTGTCGACAAACAGGGGGCTTACAAGGCATGCGGTACCCGTTTCACAGGCGATTCAACCGCCCCAAACACACGGGCCACCCCAGGCACCCGCACACGTGGTAAATCGCCATCCCCCAGGAAACCGCGTTTGAACTCGATGACCCGCGAACCTACTTTAACCTGCTGATTCTCACAAGTATTCGAGATCGGGACACGCCGGCCAACGGCGCCGCCCCCCGCTCAGATCCGGTCTCGCGCCGTGATTCCGGCCAGCGCCAGGCCGGCCTCCAGTGCCAGCCGCAGCGCGTCGGCGAGCAGCAGCCGCGCGCTGGAGACCGACAGATCGGTCGGCGCGGTAGCCCCGCCGAAGGGCAGCGCGGGCGCCGCCTGGCGGCACGTTTCCCAGGCGGCAGCCACGGCTTCGAGGTAACGAGGGACTTCGTCGGGCCGGTGTCGCCTGGCTGCCGCGGCGACGCGGACTGGCAGCCAGGACAGCAGCCCGAGTAGTTCGCGCTCGGCCTCGCTGTCCAGCGCGCTGGCCAGCTTCTCCCCTGGCTCGACCAGGTCTAGCTCCAGCTCCGCCGCCCAGCGCAGGGCCGAGGCCGCCTCGGCGTGGGCCAGCTGCACCGCCGAATAGTGATCAGCCCCCCGATGGCTCGCGCTCGCTTCCTGGGCCAGCTGGGCAGTGCGACCCGGCAGCGTCCGCGCCAGCCGGTAGCGGACCGCGCTCACCCCGAAGTACGCCACGGCCGCCAGGACTGGCGAGTTCGCTGACCGGCGGACACGGGCGCCCGGAACGGCTCGTTCCCCGTCCGAAGGGAAGACGGCAGCTGCGCCGGCGGCTTCGGCCAGCCTGCCGGTCATCGCCTCCGCTTGCCGTTCCCACGCCTGATCCCAGCCCGCGGCGGCTGCCGGATCGGGCCAGGCGCGGATCACCGCCGAGGTGCCCCGCAGGATCTCGCTGCGCGCGCAGGCGGTGCCTGCCGCCACGATCTGCGGCGCGACGCAGGCCAGCGCATGGGCGGTGACGATCACGGTCAGGTAGCCCTCGCCGGATGGCTGCGCCGAATCGATCCAGGGCTCGGCGGAGAGAGAGCTGGCCAGAAGCGCGGCGACGTCCTCGGGCGTGCGGCCGGCCAGCCGGGCGATCTCGAACGGCAGCGACGTGGCGTAGCTGCCCGGACCGCCGGCGGGCGCCGGGCGCCAGGTGCCGCCGGGCACGAGGACGGCTTCCTCGGGGAGCTTGCCCGCCTCCGCCAGTTCGCGCAGCGACCGGCCCAGCTCAGCGTCGAGGTCGCCAGTGATCACCCTGACCAGGTTACGGACCTTGGCAAGCCCGCGGATCAGTCGAAGGTGCTGCTGGGTGCTCCGGCGAGCTCGCGAACCACGCGGATCATCTCCGCGGGGTCGAACGGCTTGGTCAGGTAGGCGTCGACGCCGATCTGGCGGCCCCGGTCGCGATCGTCCTCCTGGGCCCTGGCGGTGATGAGAACGACCTTGATCCCGGACGTCGCGGGGTTCTTCCGCAGCTGGGTCGCGGTGACCCAGCCGTCCAGCCTGGGCATCATCACGTCCAGGGTGATGACGTCGGGAGCCACCTCGGCCACCTTCTCGAGGCATTCGCGGCCGTCGACGGCGGTGACGACCTCGAACCCCTCCAGGGTGAGGTTGACCGCGATCAGCTGCCGGATGACCTCGTCATCATCGACAACCAGCACGCGTCCGAGTCCCTGCGTCACGGGCGTGAGGCTATCTGCTCGCGCGCAGGCGCGTGCGCAGATCGCCGTCGTGTCCGGCGATACTTATGACTGGTACTCTTGCTGCGGCCCAGCTTGTGAAGCCTGCTGGCCGGGCAGCGCCAGCCCCCATAGCTCAGGGGATAGAGCAACGGCCTCCGGAGCCGTGTGCGCAGGTTCGAATCCTGCTGGGGGCGCGTATCGATGGCCTGCGCAAATAATTACTGACCTGCGGTAATGCTGAGACTCGGTACTGGGCCACGGTCCCGCTAAGTCTCGCTGAATCCGGCTGATTGGCGCTCTTCGCGATAGCGATTCGGCACCCATCCCAGGAGCTGAGCCTGCCGCCGACGACCTTTGCGCCGGGCCTCCTAAATAGAGTTCCGAAGCCGGGTAAGGCGCCGTGCGCGAATCAGGAGCGCATCGGTCATAGGCCTCCATGTCGCGTCGGCGGCGCTCCCTGGCATTCGCAGGGGGCGCCGCACGACTCGACGCCTCCTAGCCGGTCCACCATGCGTACCTGCCAGCCCTCACCGAACATCGGCGCAGCCGCCGGGCTCGCCTGGAGCGCCGTGACGTGCCCTTCCAGTTCGGCAGGCAGGTCGGGAGAGGCCTGCCGCGGAAATCGCCAGTCTTCCGCGCGGAAGCCGCGAACAGGTCGAGCAGGCTCTGGAGCTCGCGTCGCGCCTGCACGCCACAGACCGCCGGCAGCGCGAGCCCTACATCTGCCACCTGCTGCGGGTCGCCGTGCGGATCATCAGCCACTACCGGGTCGCCGACCCCGACATCGCCTGCGGGCATGCCCGGACTCAGACGCCGGCTCATGAGTCATCAGTCACTCCTGGCTTCGGCGGCGTCGCCTTCGGGACCAGACAGCGATTGAAGTCAAGCGGTGCTGGCGATCTGGCTGACAGCCCAGTTCACCGCCGCCTGGTTCACCGGGCTGCCTCCGCGGGCCCTTCTTTGAGCGTGTCACGGGCTTGTGTAGCCGGGTGCGGCTGTCATGGTGGCATCGAAGTCACACGTGAACGTGCTTATGGTGTAGTCGACGCCGATAGTTACCGTGGCGACATGTTCGGCGGTCTTGGACCCGGAGCCGGTCTGGTACCGGAGAATCAGCTGCGACCACTCGCCCGTCAATTCACCGGCGGCTTCGGCGATCTCCTCGCTGTGGCCTGCCGGCACGGAGAAGTTCCCGACCTGCGCCGTGCTGTCGAGGCCGAGTATGTTGTTGAACGCATCGATGGCCTGGGGGCCGTTGAAGTACAGGACTTCTGCGACATCCTCCGGTGTATCGCAATCGGCGACGAGTTTCCCGAAGCCGGGAATGACTAGCAGTTCCCTGGACTCGCTGTCGGCCAGGGTGAATCCGTAGGCGCGGGTCTGGCCGGCGCCCTGCATGAAGTCGCTGGCCGGCAGGCCGCCGAGCAGGCTGGCGTTGAGGTTGGCGACCTGGGTCCTTGAGTTGACGGCGAGCGGGGCCTTGCTGTCGGCGACGTGCAGACTGACCGCGGGGCCTGAGCCGGAATTGGTCACATACAGCATGGCTTTCCGGTCCGAGCCGGTCAGCCCGGTCGTGCGATTGACTGTATTGGTCCTGCCCAGGTTGAACACCGCGCCCGGCCCCGTGCCGGCTAGGGCGCTGGTTGCGGTCAGTAACGCGATTCCTGCCACCAGGCCGCCGAGAACGCCTGTGCCGAACGTGAGCTTCATGACTGCTCCTTCCGCGCCGGCCTGGCCGTGGCCATCGTCGGCTACACGGGTCAGATGGGGACCTATGTGCTGGTTAGCCCAACGGTAGGCCCGGTGCGGACTGGAAGGAATGAGTAGCCGCGACGGTGACTTCTGGCACGGAGTTATGGCTAGCTCGAGCGCCATAACCTGATCATGATCGTCGCAACTGATCCTGAGGGCGGCGAGCGCACTGCCGTGAGGTCCGGCTCTGCGTGCCGCGGTGGTCTGCTGAGGTTCTGGCGCGAGATCGGGGACAGGGCGCTGACGGTACCGCGGTTCGACAGTGGATATGGAACTGCAGCCCTGGACCGCCTGCGTCGATCGGCTCGCCACCACACCCGGGCAAGCATGTTCCCTGCTCGCCGACCTGCAATCGTCCAGGCGCGCGCCGGTCATCTCGCTAGCCGCGGCAAGCGCACCTGGGAACTGTCTCGGCGCCGACGGCCCTGATCATCATCATTGACGAATCCGCCGAGATCGCCGATCACGTCGTCGCCCTGGCTTATGCCGATTCCGTCGAGCAGCTCCGCCGGGCACCCACCGTCACCCTCATCGCCGCCACCCGGCGGCCCACGCACACTGGGGATCTCCTCGAAGCGTCGTCGGCGAGAGTCCTGATGATCTTCGATGGGGCTGCAGCGGCCAGGGGGCAGCGCACCATAGCTAGTCTGACGCCGTGACCCGCCACGGTGAGAGCGCGAGAGTCACGAGGTAGCGCCGACTGCCCATTGTCGCCTGGCGGCGCCCACAGGGGTACCGCCAATGCCACCACCTACGGATCGCCGGGCACCTATTCGCCAGCCAGACGCTATCGGATTCAGCTGGACAAGATCACGGACCGGCCGGCGCGGAGACGGTCGGCGGCTGGCGCCCCCAGCAGCGGCTACCACTCAGATGAGCTCAGGCGCTCCGGAGTCCGCGAGAGAACTGCGATAGAACTGCTCGGCGAAGCGAGCCCGGGCGGCCGTTTGCGCAGGTCAGCCTAGGTGCGACTACTCCTGCGCACACGGCCTCCGGAGCCGTGTGCGCAGGTTCGAATCCTGCTGGGGGCGCAGCTAGCAGCGCTATTTCGAATAAATAGCCGATTCGCTGCCACAGTGCCGGTTCGCATGAGCGAAAACGCATGTTGACTTCGGTAGCGATGCGGCAGCGCCGACACGCGTTGAACCAATGAGCAACGGCCTAAAAGAACGTGCGCGTACAGCGAAGACGAGTCTCGCCGGAACACCGCAGGCTCCAGCTGAGTCCGGGCCAGTCCCGCTGCACGGCGCTGCCGCCTCAATCCCGCCGGCCCATAGGGCCTTCCAAGAATCCACGCCTCGGGGCCGCCAACATCATCTTCGTGGTCGGCCCGCAGAAGCGAGCCTGCGGGAGGCGGACTTGCTGCCGGAGGCCGAGGCGATGACCCGGGTGCCCTCACGGGCGATGGCAAGGACGCTGCCCAGGGCGTGGTTGTCAATGCGACCCAGGCCGGTCGATCGGCACCGCCACAGCCGCGTCGGCTGCCCGATGCAGTCTTAGACCCGCAAGGTGTTTGGATTCGCCGCCACCGGCGCCGATCAGTCTTACCGGTTGACTCAGTCGACATGGTGTGCAGATTCTGGTGGACAGGAAACGCAGAAGGAGACCGCCAATGTTGTTCAGTAGCCAGAGCCTCATCGCTGTCGCTGTCACGGTCGGTATAGCCGTTGTCTGGACGATGGCTATCACAGTTGTGGGTGTCATCTGGCAGCGCCAGGAGGTACGCGAGTTCATGGCATCGCAGCCAGTCACGATCCCTTCCCAGGACTCGACCCAGACCGACGACGCACGGGAACTCGTGCTGCTCTAGCAGGACGACACGTCAGGAGCAGACAGCGGGACGGCGCCATATGGCGCCGTCCCTCTCGATTTGCTGGAACAGCGGGCTCGCGCTGAACTGAGCCGGTGTCAGTCTGTTGGCATGAGCTTTTTTGATTCGATCCCGCAGCCGCCACCACCACCTGATCCTGTCCGGCGGCGCCGGCCGGCCTGGATGCGTCCGGAGGCGGTGATCCCTGGTTCGGCCCCAGGCGAGGCGGTGCTGATCCGCACTGACGAGGTGGCTGTTGCGGTAGGCAGTGTCCGCGCTTACCCGAATGGGTTTGAGTTCACCGTCCATGTCCGGCTGCGCCGCGAGGATGAGACCAGCTGGCCGGGGCATTCCGATGTCTTCCAACGGCCTCGGCCTGGCCCCGAGGGCGACGGCAGCCAGTTGCGGCTCGGCATCTTGTATCCCGATGGCCGCCGCGCGGCGACCACCGGCGGGCACTGGCGGCCGACTGACCACGACGACGACGGGCGGCTGCTCTTGCAGCAGGGCGGCGGAGGCGGCGGGAGCCGCGGCTCCGACTGGGACTTCTGGGTTCACCCGCTGCCGCCCCCTGGACTGGTTGCCTTGGTCGCTTCCTGGCGGCATCACGGCATCGCCGAGTCCCGGGCCGAGCTGGACGGTGCCGCGATCCGCGCGGCCGCCGGACGTGCCGTGAGCCTGTGGCCAGAGGAGCAGGAGTCCGAGTCGAGAGGTTCGTGGCGAAGCGGGAGAATCACAGGGCATCACACTGCTCAGGCCGAACCCGGCCAGCCGGGCGCCGAAGGCACCGCCTCCGGGTGAGGCTGCCTCGTTGGCCACGATCGCTGGACGAAGCCCGAACCGGCGGGCTCAGCACGCTAGGCGGCCCATGTGGCGGTCGCTCAGAATTAGCTTTGCAAGGAATCGCCTGAAAGGTGCGCTATCTTCAAGCCGAGGTGCAGCGCGAGCCGTTCCGTGCCGTGGCTCAGGTCGACCCCGCCGAGTTTTTCGATCTTTGCGAGCCGGTTGTAGAGCGTCGTCCGGTGAAGAGCAAGCTGCTCGGATGCCGCCTTGATATCCCCGGCGAGGTCGAGATAGGTCTCAAGGGTGTCCAGCAGCTCACCTGAGGCGTCGCGGTCCCGGATCCTGGCGAGAGCTGGGTGGACGGTTTCCATCCTGATCTTGTCGAGCGGCAGCTCGGCGATGAAGCGGTAGATGCCGAGGTCGGACCACTCCGTGATGCCGTCCATCCCGAGCGCACGGCCTATTCTCACGGCGTGCTGTGCCTCGCGGTAGGAGAGGTAGGCGTCAGCGAGCCTGGCAACCTCGGTTCCGATGCCGATTCGTGGGCCGCTGATGTGGTTTTTCGGAAATGCCTTGAGGTACTCGGCTTTGATGCGCGCCGCGAGCTCGGCCGGACGGCGGTTGCCGTCCACGACGATGACGAGGATGGCGTGGTCGGGGCGGATGAGGTGGAGACTGCGCCTGCTCGGCATAAGGCGCCGAGCGAGGGCGAGCGCGAGCTCGGCAGCCGTGCCGCGGCTGGCCCGGTCTGGGGGGCCGGTGGTGTCCAAGGTGAGGACGCGGAGGGGACGGTCGGTCTCGATCAGGTTCTCTTCGGCCAGGCCGGTGACAGCGTTTGCGCGAACCTCGGCATCCGGGTCAAGAAGGTCGCGCAGCAGTTCGCGCTCGCGGGCTTGCTGGAGGTCGCGGATGAGGCCCTCGTGGTAGAGGATGAGCGCCGCCTCGTCGGCTGCCTGTTCAGCCAGGGCGATCTGCTCGCGCGTCAGTGACTCGTTGCGGTCGATGAGCCATAGATAGCCGAGATGCAGGTCGTGGGACCGGATGGGAACGCAGAGACGGCTCAGCATCCCGAGATCGGTGTTGGCAGGGAGGCGGAACCATTCCATGGCTTTCTGGGCCCCGTGACGGAATGCCCATTCGATCGCTTCCGGGTTGGCCTTCCGGTGCAGGATCGAGGCAAGCCGCTGCTCGTCGACGGCTCCGTAGTGCGGGCTGTACGAGAGCAGCCGCATTTGCGGGTCGTCGATCGCGACGGACAGTGATAGCCGTTCACCAAGCCGGTCGGTGAGTGACTGCAGTTCGCTCACGTTCCCAGTCTGCATTCGTCGGCCCATCGGTGATCGTGCGGACCCGCGGGCATCGGGCCAGCGGCGGTGCCGGCAGGGGCTGAGCTCATGGGTCCGGGGGCATGTGGCGCTCGAGAAACTCCAGGATGCGAGCGCAAAGGTCGACGGTCGCTGCGTGCTGCCGAGTCCCGTGGCCTTCCTCGGGGTAGATCACCAGCGTGCTGTCGCGCCCGTGCTCGGCGAGCGCGCGGTGGAACATGGCGGCCTGCTGGGGCGGGGTGGCGAGGTCCAGCGCGCCCGCCACGAGGAGCAGCGGCGTGCGTACCTGGCCGGCGAGATACAGCGGGCTCCGGCCGCGGTGGCGCGAGGCCGGGTCGAGCGGATCACCGCTGAAGCACGCGCGGTCGAAGCCGGGCAGGTTCGAGGTGTAGTGCTGGCTGATCCAGTCGGTGACCGGCGACCGCGCGACCGCGGCGGCGAACCGGTCCGTGGTAGCGGCCAGCCACGCGGCCATGAACCCGCCGTAGCTGTTGCCGAGAATGCCCAGCCGCGCGGGATCGGCCCGCCCGGTGCCGACGAGGTAGTCGATGCCGGTGAGCAGGTCCGCCGCGTCGGCGCCGCCCATGTCGTGCAGGCCGAGCCGGATAAACTCCTGGCCCTTGCCCAGGCTGCAGCAGTGGTTTACGTGCAAGACCGCGTATCCGCGGCTGACGAGCAGCGGAGTGAAGGGGTAGTGCATGGACCAGGCACTGCGCCAGGCCCATACGGGCCCGCCGTGGACGTGGACGACCAGCGGGTACGGCGCGGGGCGGTCGGGCACGGCCAGCAGCCCGTTGATGGTCCGTGAGTCGGCTGATTGCCAGCTGATAGCTTCCAGCGATCCGGCGTCGCGGGATAGGGCCTCGGTGCCGGAATGCGCGAAGTCGAGGATTACCTCGGTGGTGCCGCCGCTGATCCGGGCGATCGCAGGGGGGCGGTCATAGCTGTGGACCACGGCTGCGACGGTTTCGGCGGCTGAATCGAACTGCGGTAGCAGGTCGCCGCAGGTCAGCGGGCTCTGCCAGATGACGCGGGTCGTATTGGTGCCCAGGGCATGTATGCCGATAACGGTATCCAGCCCTCGCAGGCCGGCGAAGATCACCTGGTGGCTGTCGAGCCAGTGGTGGTCGGTCACGTCGGCGCCGGCGGTATCCAGGACCTGAGGCGCAGCTCCCGGCCCCGGGAGCACGATGAGCTGGCCCGCGTAGAGCCCGCGATCGCTCATCGCCCCGGCCAGCACCGATAGCGGCCAGCCTGCCGGCGCCGCGGCTGGCTGGCCGAGCTGACCGCCGGATTTGTACAACGGCGTCACCGCGCCGGAGGCCGTGTCGATGAGTACAAGCTGACTCTGGTACCAGTCCGATTCGCTCGGCCCGTCGGAGACGACGCAAATCAGCGCGCGTGGCCCGGTCCATGCCGCCTGCCACACAGTGAGGCTGTCTGGGGAGACCTGCGATATCCGGCGGCTCCCCAGATCGAGAATCCAGGCCCGCCTGTTCCCGGTGACCTCCTTGCCGGTAATCACCTCCGGTTCCCAGCTCTGCTGAGGCGTGGCACGGGGAAGTCGCCCGGATCCGTGCACGTCTGACCGGTCAGCTCCGGCCTCGGCGATCCCGAGCAGCAGCGAGCCGTCGTCGCGGGACCACTGCAGGTATTCGGCGGTGCCCGGAAGCCTGAAGGCGGTTTCCGCGCGAAGCGCCCGACCAGGAGCGCCGACCTCTGCCCTTGTCCCCTGGTCGTCTTCGGCTATCCACGCCAGCCGGTCACCGGCGCGGGACCAGCTGGGCCGGTAGGTCTCGCAGCCGGCGGCATCGTGCACGATCAGCTCCGCAGTCGCCAGGCGCAGCACCGCAACCCGCCGCGACGGGCCGGCGTGACCGCTCCCGGCGATCGCCGCGGTAAAGGCGACCGCCGTGCCGTCGGGCGAAACGGTCAGGTCGGCCGCGCCGGCTACCTGACCAGGGACCGGGCCGCGCAGGCGCTGATTGAACTCCTCGGAGAAGCGAGTCAGTTCGTGCGGTGGGGCCTCACGGCCGTCGGCTGGCATCGCGACAGCTACCAGAAGATCAGCGGGGTTGTGGTGAGCAGTTCGTTCTTGTCCGCGCCGACGATGAAAATGTCCTCGAAGGCCGCTAGGCCGGCGCCAGGGTCCCTCAGGAATACCTCGCTGGTAATTATCTGACCTTCGTGGAAGGGAACGTCGAGGCCGAAGAATGAGTCGTTTTCGTCGGCAGGCAGCGCGGAGCCTGCCGGGATCACCGGGCCCAGCCAGAACGTTGCCAGGCCATGGCCGTAGCACCCTGGATCGGCCTGATAGCCCCTGTCGCGGACCAGGCGGTCGCCGAGCGCCCCGAGTTCACGTGGTGTCCTGCCGGGCCTGATGGCGGCGGCTATTTCCGTGGTGAGCTGCGCCGCATCCTCGAGCAGCCGTCTTTGGCCGGCCGACGGCTGCAGGCCGCAGACGGAGCTACGGCCCGGGTCGAGCCAGTAGCCCTCCAGAATCGGGCCGATGACCCAGGCCCGCACGAGCTCTCCAGTCTTCGGCGCCGCACGTGAGTAGCCATAGAGAGGGTAGTCCCACAGCGCATCGTCGCCATGCGGGCCGGCATGGCATCCGAGACGCTGGAACCCCCCGCCGTGGCGCACGATGATCTCGGCTGCCCTGGCGGCGGCATCGGACTGGCGCTCACCGCGGATCAGTGCCTGCGTGAACGCGGTTAGCGCCTGTGACGAGATCTCCCCTGCCTCGCGGTAAACGTCGAGTTCGCGGGGGCTCTTGTCATTTTGCAGCGCGAACACCAGGTCATCCTCCGGAACCCATTCGATGCCTGGCGTCTGGGCGAGTAGTGCCCGGTACATCTGCGCGGGCAGGAAGTCATCGCCGTCATAGGCTACGGGTCCCTGAATACCGAGTTCCCTCAGCCTGGCCGCCACGCCGACGGCGAGATTGTCCTCGTGGCATGCGATGCGGTCGACAGCGACATAACGGCTCTCCACCTCCTCCATCGTCGAATAATCCGGCTGGAGGATATGAAGCTCAGGTTCCCGCCCGTTATGAGCGATCAGAGCAGCGAAAGCGCACCCAACACCTGAGGCCGCAGGCTCCTGCCCTATGTTATGGGACGCATAGTTAGCGAGGTACCAGACATTGCCGGCCCGGTCATAACCTCCTCCCGTGCGCTGCCAGATCACGGCAGTGTGATAGCCCCGGCGGCGCATCTCTTCGTAGAGCCTTGACCACCGGGTCTCGTATTCTTCTGGCGGGAAATACATCAGTGCTCCTTCGGCAGGCCAGTGGGGTAGCCAGTTCCCGGGCCCCGCGGCGGGACCGGGACGCCTACCGGCGAGATGGCATCGCGGCGAGGACGGACTCATCAGTGGGGAACTGAGCGGGCTGGAATCGGTCGGGCCGGTAAGGCGCCGGGTCAAGCCACTGGCTGCCGCCGGTGAGGATCACCTCAGCGAGCAGCCGCCCCAGGCCCGGGCCGTGGGTCACGCCCGCCTCGTTGTCGCCGGCGAGGAGATAGAGCCCGTTCACGCCGGGCACAGGCCCGGCGAGAAAGCGACGGTCCGGCGTCATGCACGGGACTCCCTGCAGCCACCAGCCGATGGAGGTGTCGTGGGCGGGGACGAGCTTGCGCAGCTTCGGCGTCAGGGCGACGTCAAGGCGCTCGACTAGCTCCTCGCGCCGGGGCTGGCCGTCAGCGCCAAGAGAGCCGCCGAGCTCAAAGAGCGGGCTGTATCCGTCGCCGTTGCCCCAGGTCAGTCCGCCCCGGTGCTCGCGCAGCCAGAGGCCGAACAGGTCCGGCACCATCACTGTGGGCATTGACCCGCTCACACCGGACGGCCGCGAGATCACCCGGGTCGCGATCATCCGCAGCAGCGGCGCGCGGTAGCCGGTCTCCGCGAGCACCTCGTTGCACCAGGCTCCGCAAGCGAGCACAACGGTCCGCGCGTAGATGTCGCCTCCTTCCGTCTGCACGCCCTCAACCCGGCCTCCGGCGGTGATCAGCCCGGTAAGCCTGGTCCGCGCGCGGACCTCAGCGCCGCGGGCCGCGACACGCCGGGCCAGCGCGCGGGTCGCCCGCCCGGCACTGACCTGGATGCCGCCGGGGTGCAGGGCCCCCCGCAGGACCGTGTCCGCCGCGATAACCCCGCCGGTGATCTCGGTGACCTCCGGGGCCGTCAGTGCCCGGACTGCGGCGGGCGCCAGCGGGTGCTGGAGGATGGTGTCGATCCAGAGACGGCAGCCCTCCTCGGTTGTGCCGAGGAAGAGGTTGCCATTGGATCGGCACTCGATGCTGGGATCCTCGGCCGCGAGGCGCCGGTAGAAATCGATGCCGTACTGCTCCAGTTCGAGGCCGGCATCGGCGAAGAAGTCCGCGTAGCCGGCGGCCCACAGTCCGACAAACCCGGCACCGGCACCAGAAGTCGCGGCCCCCGGTGTGTCTGCCTCGACCACCACAACGCGGCGGGCCCCGCTGTCGAGCAGGTGATACGCCGCGCAGATCCCGAGTATCCCGCCGCCCGCGATCACGACATCGGCTTCGGTGCGGTCCAGCATCAGTTTCTCCCTGCGACTATCGGATCGGTCAGAGGCCGGCGCACGCCAGCATGTCGGCGTAAGCCTGGTGGAAGCCAGCCACCGACGGCTCATCGCCCGACAGCGGCCCTGGAATGAAGGAGAGCGACCGGACGCCGAGCTGGGTGCGCTCGCACAGGGCCCAGTCCTGCAGATTGGTCTGGTCCCAGACCCGGATCAGATTGGCCAGGTCATAGTCCTGGCCGGCCTCGGCGTCACTGCGGACCAGCCAGGTCATCGTCACCTGCGTGCGGTCGATGGCCAGAGGCTGGTCGGAGAAGACAACGGCGTAGTCCGGGGAGCAGATCAGCGCGAACGTGGGCTTGAGATGGATCGCGGCGGTGTATGGCTGTCGCCCGCGCGCGAACTCGCCCATCGGCTTGCCGCACGCAGGCGTTCCGTCCACGGTCAGCGAGACAGCCCCTGGTTTCAGCGGGAATCGTGTGTGCTGGACCCGGCGGTCATCGCTTGGATGGACTTCGCACTCCTGCCAGTCCGCTGTGCTCGATGCGGAGACGTCGAATGCCCGGGTGAACTCGGGGTGATTGGCAGCGCAGTGGTAGCACTCCTGCGCGTTTTCCCAGACCAGCTTCCAGTTGGCCGCGACGCTGTAGGTGGCCGTGTGCGCAATCTTCGCGGCGCCGAGGTCGAACGGCGCGAAGAGCGGGTCACCGCCGCCGAGGAGGCCGGGCAGGTCGGGACCGGGCTGCCCGGCGAGGTTGATGAAGACCAGCCCGTTCCAGCTGGCAAGGCTGACTCGCGGCAGCGGGTACTGGACGGGATCGAATCCGGCTGGCATTTTTGGCGCGCCCTGCAGCGTGCCGTCCATCCGGTAGGCCCACTGGTGGTAGGGACATACCAGGCGCCGGGCTCTGCCGCAGCCGGGGTCCACCAGGCGGGCACCCCGGTGGCGGCAGACGTTGTGGAACGCGGCCAGGCCGCCCTCCGCCGTGTGCGCGACGATGACGCTCTCCGGCCCGCTTTCCACGGTGACGTAGTCGCCGGGCCGGGAGAGCTGGGACTCGTGACCGGCATAGAGCCAGCTGCGGTTGAAGATCACTTCGATCTCCTGCCTGTAGAGCTCCTCGGAGAGGTAGAAGTCCCGCGGCATGCCGGTGCCCAGTGCGATGTGGTCATACATGATCTGGCTGGCGGGCATCCGGATCTCAGTGCTGTTCGTCATCCCTGCGATCCTCTTCAGCGGAAGGCCAGCCGCCGAGGAAGGACTCGACGATGGCGAGGTAGGTGCCGACGTTCGGCTCATCGAACATTCCGTGGCCGTTGCGGTTCAGAGTGAGCCACTCGCAGTCCGGGATCCTCTCTGCTATGGCCTGGTTGACCTCGCGCGAGGACATGTCGCGGCCCCCGTGGATCACTAGTGTCGGCGCCGCGATCTCGCCAAGCCGGTCCTCGACGTCCCAGCCGCGCAGCGCGCCTACCGAAAACCACAGCCGGTCGCCCCAGAGGCCGTCTCCGGCTGGTCCGGGCTCAAGTGCCTCGCGGACAAGTTCCGCGGTGGCGTGCTCGTCGTCGTTGGTGGCATAGGCGGCGAGCCAGCGGCTGACAGCGGCGCGGAAGGCTGGATCGTCGTGCTCGCCGAGCGCGTCCGCGGTCAGCGCGGCCGCTGCCTCGCGGGGCGGAAGCAGGCTGAGCAGCTGGCTGATGAAGCCGGTGACCACGGCGCCGACGCTCGGGGCGGTACCGGACAGCACCAGCCGCCGGACGCACTCGGGGTGGTCGAGGGTGTATTGGAGGGCGAGCATGCCGCCCCAGGAGTGCCCGAGCAGGTCGACCTGGCCGACGCCGGCGTGGCGGCGGACGGCGTCGACATCGGCGACCGCCGCCTCCATGCTCCAGCAGTAGGCCTCGGGCGGTACTTCCGAGCGGCCGGTGCCGAGCTGGTCGAAGGTCACGACGGTGCGCCTGCCGCCGCCGAGACGGTGTAGCGGCTGCATGTAGCTGCTGCCGTCGCCACCGGGCCCGCCGTGGAGTCCGAGCAGGACCGCGCCCTCGCCGGAAATGTCGCAGTGAAGGCCGAACCCCTGGGATGATGATGCCGCCCGCTCGGCGCGGATGACAGGCTCAGCCACCATGGCGCGCCGCCATCGGTGTCACGGCGGGGTAGCCGCAAGCCGCAGCGGGCAGCGCTGATGGCTTGCCGTCAGGTCCGGCAGGAATCATCACAGAGCGGCCTCCTTGCTGATGGCCCGCCGCTTTCCCTGGCCGTCGCCGCTCTCCGTGACGGGAACGGGGAGCACCGGCGCCGCGGCAATGAGTTGCCGGGTGTAGGGATGGGCGGGTGTGTGCAGGATCTGGGTAATGGACCCGGTTTCGCGCATCGTGCCCTGCTGGAGCACGAGGACCCGGTCGGCGGTCACGGACACGACACCGAGATCATGAGTGATCAGCAGCACGGACAATCCCAGCTCGGCGCGAAGGTCGGCGAGCAGGCCAAGGATGGCTGCCTGCACCGACACATCCAGGGACGAGGTGATCTCGTCACAGATCAGGATCTCGGGCTCGGCCGCTAGCGCCCGGGCGATGGCTACCCGCTGCCGTTCCCCGCCCGAGAGCTGACTGGGGTACCGGCCAGCGGCCCGAGCGGGCAGCCGGACCCGGTCAAGAAGCGCGCCGACCTCGGCGCGCGCGGCCGATGCCGAGAGGCCGCGAAGCACCTGGGCGGGACGGGCGAGCTCATCGCTGACCTGACGGCGGGGGTTGAGCGACTCATAGGGGTTCTGGAACACATACTGGATGGCCCGGCGCTGGGCCAGGCTCCGCTTGCGGGCCCGGTCAGGCAGCGGGTCGCCATGCAGGCTGATGACTCCGCGGTCGGGACGGTGCAACCCCGCCAGGCAGCGGGCGATCGTGGTCTTGCCGCTGCCGGACTCGCCGACCAGGGCGAGGCACTCGCCGCCGCCAAGTTCGAATGAGACGTCATCGGCTGCCACGACCGTTTCGCTGCCGCTGCGGTGCGTGGCCCGCAGGCCTGTCACCTCGAGCACGGGACTCGGCCGGGCCGCCGCGCGGAGGTCGCGTTCTTCGCCGAGCGTGACCGGCGGAGTCTCGTCGGCGTGCACGCAGCGGACCTGATGTCCGGCCGTGAGGGTAATGAGCGCTGGCATCGCCTCGCTGCAGACGGGGGTCTGCTGGATGCAGCGGGGCGCGAACGCGCAGCCGGCCGGGCGGTCTTCCACGCCGGCCGCAATGCCGGGCATCGCGACCTGGCGTGTCGGCCGCCGGTGGTCGGGGATCGACTGCACCAGCCCTCTGGTGTAGGGGTGTCGCGGCCGCGCGAGGAGTGTCGCCGCTGGTCCTTCCTCGACGATCCGGCCGGCGTACATGACCGCGATGCGGTCGGCCAGCTCGGAGATGACGGCCAGGTCGTGCGAGACGTAGACCAGCGCGGCGCCAATCTGCTCCCGGAGGCGGCGGATCTCTTCCAGCACGCTTGCCTGAGTGATGACGTCGAGCCCGGTGGTGGGCTCGTCCATCACGATGAGCGGCGGCTCGCAGGACAGCGCCATGGCGATCGTGACCCGCTGCTGCTGCCCTCCGGAGAGCTGATGCGGCAGGCGGCGGGCGAACGCCTGGCTGGCAGGCAGGTCCACGGCGGCCAGCACTGCCATCACGTCAGCGCGGGATCTGGTCTCGTGCTGCCGCATGACATCGGAGATCGCCGCCGAGATGCGCAGCGACGGGTTGAGTGCCTGCCCGGCGTGCTGCGGGACATACGACACAAGACGCCCGCGCAGGCGTCGGCGGGCAGCGTCCGGCAGGTCGAGAACGGACTGGCCGGCGATCGTGACCTGTCCGCCGGTGATCACCGAGCCCGGACGGCTGTAACCGAGCAGGGCGAGCGCTGTGGTCGTCTTGCCGCTGCCGGATTCTCCGACGAGGCCGAGGATCTCCCCGCGGCTAAGTTGCAGGCTCACCTCGTCGATGACGGGGAAGCCGGATGCCAGCTCAACACGCAGCGCTTCGGCGTCCAGCACCCGGTCAGGGCTGGCGGTCATTGCCATTGCCTGCCTCCGGCGAGTGAGTCACTGAGCAGGTTGATCGCGACGCAGAGGAGGCCGAGCAGCGCCGCCGGAACCAGGACGGCCGCGGGGTTCGCGCCGATACCGCCCCAGTTCTCCGACACCATCAGGCCCCAGTCGGCGGCCGGCGGCTGCAGGCCGAGGCCGAGGAAGTTCACGCTGGCTATCAGCAGCACCGACCAGGTGAACCGCAGCCCGACATCGGCGGACAGCGGCCTGGCGATGTTCGGCAGAATCTCCCGGCGCAGGACCGATATGGCGCTTTCCCCGCGTGCGACTGCCGCTTCGACGAATCCGCGAACGGACTGCTCGAGCGTGGCCGTCCGCACGATCCGTGCTATCGCCGGTGCCTGGATGATCGCGGTGGCGACCATGACCGGGATGATGCCCTGGCCTGCAGCGGTGGAGACGAGGAGGATGAACACCAGCGCCGGGAACGAGAGCAGGACGTCGACCGACCGCATGAGTGCCTGGTCTGGCCAGCCCCGCAGGTAGCCGGCGAACAGGCCGAAAGCGAGGCCCGCCAGGTAGGCCAGGATGGTGGCCAGGCCGGCGTAGATCAGGACGGTGCGTCCGCCGAAAAGGACCCGCGACAAGACGTCCCGGCCGAGGACGTCGGTACCGAGGAGGAAATGGCCGCCTGACGGCGCATAGGGTGCGCCTACAGTGAGCCGCGGGCTGTAAGGAGCGAGCTCAGGGCCTGCCAGCGCGAGCAGCACCACGGCCGCGAGCATGATCAGGCCGATCTTGCCCGCAAGGGTGGGAGGCAGCGCAAGCCGGCGCTTCGCGCGCTGCTTGATGTCAAGGTCTTCCGCTACGCCGGTAATCATGCGCCACCTGTCCGGAGCTTGGGCACGAGTGTCATGACGACGAGGTCGGCCACGATGTTGATGCCGACGTAGATGGCCGCGAGCAGCATCGAAACCGACTGGACCTCGAGGTTGTCGTGGATGCTGATCGCATTCACCAGCTGCTGGCCGATGCCTGGATAGCCGAACATGTACTCCACGATCAGCAGCCCGCCGATGAGGTACTGGGCGATCATGGCTACCACCTGGACACTCGGCGCGAGTGCGTTCCGGAGCGCGTACCGGATGACGACCCGGCGCTCGGCGATGCCGTTGAGCCGGGCGACGGCGACGCAGTCAGCTTCGAGGGCGTCGAGCATCCCGGCCCGTATCATCCGTGCCGCCGGGCCCACGCAGACCCCGACCAGCGTGAGGACCGGCAGGACAAGCAGCGACGGAGTGTCCAGCGGACTCCCTCCCGGCGGGATGAGGGACACGGGAGGTAGCAGGTGCAGCGAGCCGAAGAACAGGCCGACCAGGAGCGCGCCGAGCACGAACTCGGGAAGCGCCGCGGGCACCAGGGTCGTCACCGAGATGAGGTGATCGACCCAGCGGCCGGCGCGAAGCGCCGCGCCAACGCCAAGCATGAGCGACACGGCCACGATCGGCACGAACGCGGCGGTCGCCAGGATTGCCGAGTTGGCCAGCTTGCCGCTGATCTGGCTCCATACGCTGATCTGGCCGCCGGCGGCATATCCCGCTGCGGAGTTGCCCAAATTGCCGTGTACCAGGCCCGTCAGCCAGGTCCAGTACTGATAGGCGATGGGCCGGTTGAGTCCCATCTCGCGCTCCAGATGAGCCAGCGCGACACCGCTGGCCTGCTTGCCCAGAATCGCGCTCGCCGCGTTTCCGGGCAGGACCGAGCATGCGAGGAACACGAGCACCGACAGGACCAGCAGGATTACAACGGCAGCCGCGACGCGCCTCAGGGCGTAGCGAAGCAGCGGGTGACGGCCTCGTCGCGGGCGGCTCTGGTCCTGCGCGGCGGGTGTCTCCGGCTCGGCTGTTGCCTGGATTGCCGCAGTCATGCGATGAAGTACGCGTTCGCCAGGGAGGTGGGCAGTCCGAGGTTCAGCAGCGGGCCCGGGCGGATGCCGCCGACCTGGTCCGAGGCGGCGTCGAGATTATCGACGTTGGCCCACCAGATGTAGCCGCCCTCGCTCCACTGCTGCTGCTGCACCGCTGCCCACTGGCGTCCGGCAGCTGCCGCGCTGCTCGCTGAGCTGGCTGCCTGGATCCAGGACGTGGTGTCGTTACTGTCCCAGTGCGTTTCGTTGCCGGCAGCGCCTGGCATCAGGGCGTACTGATAGAAGAGCTGCAGCGTGTTGTACCCGGACCAGAACGTCTGCGCGAACGGCATCTTCAGGTACAGTTCCGCCGGGTTGAAGTAGGCGCTCGGGTTTGCCTGCGTCACATTGACCGTGACTCCGGCTGCCGCGGCCTGCTGCTGGAACAGCGCCGCGGCCGCGGTCACTCCGGGGGCGATATCCGAGGTCTGCAGGTCCAGGGTCAGGCCGGAGCCATGCCCGGCCGCCCGAAGTAGTGACCGCGCTTCCGCAACGTCATGCTGATGCTGCGGCAGGCCGTTGTCGTAGAACTCCAGTCCCCTGCCGTACAGGTCGTTCGCCACCGTTCCGAAGCCGTCCAGTGCGACGTCGATCAGCTGCTGCCGGTCGGTCAGCAGCCGCAGCGCCTGCCGGACGCGGACGTCGTCGAACGGGGGCTTGTCGACGGCCATGTAGAACGCGTAGGCGCTCTGCCCCGGGCTGCGCAGCAGGGAGAAGCCATTGCCCAGGCCGGTCCTGGCCTGCGTGAACGGCACCTGAGAGCACACATCGATCTGACCGGAAATCAGGGCATCTACCCGGGCCGTGTCGCTGGCGAGCGAGTAGATGATCAGCTCGTCTACGTACGGCTTGGGATGATCCCAGTAGTGCGGGTTGCGAAGGAAGACGCTGTGCTCGCCCTGGATGAGCGACTGGAAGGCGAACGGACCGGTGCCCACGGGGTGAACGAAGTTTTTCTCGCCGTCCTGGATGATGTAGCCATCGCAGATGGTCTGCGGGAACAGCAGGTCCGGGGTCTTCAGTGGCACGACAACCTTGGATGTGCCGGACTGCCGGATGCCGGCAAGATCGACATTGGATACAAGCCCGGCCAGGCCATTGCCGGGGGCGGCCATCCACCGCAGCGAATAGATGACATCGCTGGCCGTGAACGGCTTGCCGTCGTGCCAGGTGACACCAGGCCGCAGATCGAAGGTCCATTCCGTGGCCGGCCGGTTCGAGGTCCAGCTCGTCGCGAGCCCGGGCGCGAGGCTCAGGTCAGGGTTGAGGATGATCAGGGTGTCGAAGACCGCGGTGGCCATGGCCAGGTTGATCAGCGTGTAGGCGGCCGATGACGGATTCAGTGACTCCTGATTCCCGGCACCAGTGATACCGATCCGCAGCCGGCCGCCCCGGCGGGGCTTGGCCAGCGTGCTGAGAGCCGAGGTCTGGTGCCCGCAGGCTGCCAGTCCCGCCCCGGCGCCCAGCAGGAGACCGGCCGAGGCCGTTCGGTGCAGGAAGGCGCGCCGCGACGGTCCTTGCAGCGGGGCTGGCGTTCTGTCCGTGCTGTTCACGTTGCCTCCAGAGCACGGGTTGCGGCGTCTGCCGCAACGGCTGATGCTGCTGCGCTGCCACCGAGGCGGTACCGCTGAGGGGCCGTCGGCGCGAGCCCGGGTCGGTCCGCGCGGAAGGCGCTGATCGGGTAGCTCGTGCGTCCATCGGTCGCGAGGTCGGCGAGGATTCTGCCGATCAGGCTGGCGAATTTGCCGGCGTGCCCTGCCCCGATGGCGATGTGCACTCGCGGATGCCCAGGTACGGGCCCGATGACCAGGTCCCGGTCTCGCGGCAGGTCGTAGACGCAGGTCTTGGCGAGGTGGACAGGACCGACAGCTTTCGGGAGCCGCCGCCGGAGGAAGGCGCGGACGTACTCCACTTCCGCCGGGGACGGCTCAAAGCTGCGCGTCTCGGGGGTGACGACCCAGCCGGTCATGTCACGCGCGGCCTTGACCGCGGGCTCCCCGTACACCGGGAAGCCGTAGAAGTCCTGGTCACCGTGCCAGACCCAGATCGGGAACCGGTCCGGGCGGAACAGGTCTAGGTTGGGGGCCGCGAAGTACTGCACCTGCTCCTGGGTCAGCGTGATCGTGAACGAGCAGCCGAGAGACGTGAGCAGCGGGCCCGCCCAGGATCCGGCGCAGACGGTCAGCGATCCCGCCGAGAACACCCCGGCACTGGTCAGGATCTCGACGCCGTTCCGCAGCGACCGAACTTCGTGTACCTGGCAGTCGCTCAGCACCGTCACGCCCTGCTCAACGGCCAGCCTGACATGGGCCGCGGTGGCACGCCGGATGTCTACAAGGCCTCCGTCAGCCTGGAAGATCCCCCTCACGTCTGGCGTAACCGTCCACTGCGGCCAGCGCGCCCGGATCGCGTCGGCCTCCACTCGGTCATACGGAATGCCGGCCGCCTCGAGCGAGCGGCGATATGTCTCGAGCAGCGCATAACCGGGTGTGTCCTCGCACGCCAGGTCGAGGCCTCCGGTGCGCAGCACTAGCTGCGTGCCGCTGTGTTCTTCGACCTCTGCCCAGGTGTCATAGGCGGACGGCGTCAGCGCCGTGTAGACAGGCGAGTGATACGAGTGCCGGATGATCCGCGAGTGGTCATCGGACGAGCCCCATGGGTGGCCGGCGTAGAACTGCTCGCACACCAGCACCCTGGCGTTCTCGGTCTTCCGGCTCAGCCAGTACGCCGCGGCGGATCCGAGAGCACCGGAACCGATCACGATGTGGTCAAACCTGCTGTCTGGCATGCAGATCAGCATGGCAGCCGGAACCCATCAGGGCACTCGACGATTGTCGACTCTTTAGTGCACTGCGGACTACAAAATGATGCTAAGGATCATGAAACCTGAGGACGTGGCGGGCCGGTGGGGGCGGTAGTTGGCCGCCCTTCAGGCCGGGCGGACGAAGAGGGTGAGCCGAATTCTCATGGTCACTGACGCGGACTAGCGGATGCCGTCCTCGCCGGGAAACACCAGCAGCGTCTGCGCTGTGTCGTATGTAACGGGCGGCTTGCCAGGTTCGGTCACGACGAACACGGTCAAGCCCAGTAGCTCGCCTTCCTCGTGCGGCTGGGGCATGCGCACGATGACCCGGCTGCCCGGCGCTACGACAACCCGCCGTATCTCAGGCGTGCGCGTCACGAAATGCCCAACACCCCGCCGTGTGTCGGCTATGCCGATGTCGCGAAGCAGCTGCATCGCTTTCCGCACCGTGTCCCGGCTCACTTTGTACCGCTCCGACAGCTCGGGCTCGGATGGCAGGGGCGAGCCTGGTGGGAGACGCCGGACGATGATCGCGCCCCGAAGGTAGATCGCCAGCTGGAGATAGGCCGGCAGCATGCTCCGAGGGTTGATGACAGAGACGTCGATGACGTCGCTTACGCCGTCGATTGCCCGCTGGTCATGGGCGGTGAAGTGACGTACGTCACGTTGCGTCATCTACGCCTTCCCTGGGGTGAATCGCCAGGATATGGTCAGGCAGCACTTGTACGGCTATCCAAACAAGCCTACAAGTACTGATGGGTGGGGGGCAGGCCTGCCCGATGCCGAGGTCGGACATAGGCATCGGGCAGGCCTCGCGAACTCGCAGGGCGCCGGTCCGACATCGGCGACCTAATGAACAGTGCTCACGCCCTACCTGCAGCGGGCACGACATCCCAGCAGCGATCCACCCGCCCGGCAGCCAGCGGGGGCGATCTAGCTGCAGGGCTATCCGAATAACACCCTGGGTGCGCAGCTGCTCACCCGCCGACGGCTACCGGAGCCGAGTCTGCCGGAACCCCGCAAGACCCGCTGACCCTCATTAGGCCCGGTGAAGTCTCTCGCCTGCGCGACCCGGCCGACCGGATGACGGCGAAGGCCTGGCTGGACAGACCGGTGGATCGGGACCGGATGGGCGCGGAGGCTTCGGAACCGCTCCGGCTGCCTTGCGTCCAACGGTTGCCCCCCGCAATTAGCCGGTCATCTGCTGATCATTTCCGAGCGTTCCGGTAGGTTCCCCGTGGCCTGGCTTCCAGC